>ONLT01000154.1 GCA_900318755.1 uncultured Eubacteriales bacterium | reverse complement strand
CGGCAAAAGCCGCAGTACGTTGGTAAACGTTTCATTCCCAGCGTGCTGCGGCTTTTTTTGTGAGGAGGAGTGAGTTTATGGAACAGGAAAACCGCATGGGGACGGACAGGATTTCGTCCGTCCTGATTAAAATGGGGATCCCCGTCATTTTGTCGATGGTTCTGCAGGCGATGTATAACATCGTGGATTCGATGTTTGTGGCCAGAATGCCGGACCGGCCCGGCATTGAACACGCGGGTGAGCTGGCGGTGAACGCCCTGACGCTTTCCTTCCCGATTCAGATGCTGATGATCGCCTTCGGCATCGGGACGGGAGTCGGCATGGGGGCGATGCTCTCGAGGCTGCTCGGCAGCGGAGAGAAGGAGAAGGCTTCAAGGACGGCGGGAAACGGAATTTTTCTGGCGATCGTGATCTATCTCGTGTTTCTCGTGTTCGCGTTCGTCGGAATCCGCCCGTATCTCCTGAGCCAGTCGAGGGACGAGACGGTTCTCGGCATGGCGCAGAGTTATCTTTTTATCTGCACGGCGCTGGGACTTTTTTCGCTGCTGTTTGCCATCTATGAAAAGATGCTCCAGTCCACCGGAAAAACAATCTACTCGACAGTCGCCCAGATCTGCGGTGCGCTGACCAATATTGTCCTGGACCCGATCATGATCTACGGTCTGTTCGGTCTGCCGGCCATGGGAGTCGACGGCGCCGCTTACGCCACGGTGATCGGCCAGTTTGTATCTTTCCTGATCGCCTTCATCCTTCAGGTCACGAAAAACAAAGAGATCCCGTCCGGATTCCGATATCTCAGGCCGGACCGGAAGCTGATCGGCGGCATTTATTCCATCGGCGTCTCCGCGATCATCATGCAGGCTCTGATGAGCTTTATGACCTACGGCGTGAATATTATCTTCGGAGCGGTCTCGGCGAACGCCGTCACCGCGTACGGTATTTTCTATAAGATCCAGCAGTTCGTCTACTTCGCCGGCTTTGGCCTCAGAGACTCGATCACACCGTTGATTTCCTACAATTACGGAAAGGGATCGTATACGAGGGTGAAAGAGGGTATGAAGTGGGGAATCATCGATACGACCACTGTGATGGTGATCGGAATTGTGATCCTCCAGTTTTTCGCGCATCCGCTGGCCCGGTTTTTCGGTTTGACCGCGGAGACGGAACGGCTCTGCGTTCTTGCTATGCGGATTATTTCCACCGGCTTCATTTTTGCCGGCATCAATATCGCGTCACAGGGTATCTTTCAGGCGCTTCTGTCCGGCAACAGCTCGCTGATCGTGTCGTTTCTGCGCCTGCTGGTGATACCGCTCCCGCTGGCGTATGCCTTCACCCGCCTTTCCAACGCGGCGGACGTTATGTGGTGGGCGTTCCCGATCGGAGAGGCGGTGGCCTGTGTCGCCGCGGTGTTCCTTATGAGGAGAATCTACCGCCTGCGGGTCGTTCCGATGAAGGAGTGGGGCAGCCCGAACCGGTCAGTATGAGACGAAGAAAACAAGCAGGGAGCTTGTTTCATCTGAACATCCGCAGTAGTCATGGGGACAGTCTGACTCGAAACGGAAGCAGCAGTTTTCTCTGATGCGATATTCTTTCTCTTCGATCGAGACGGATACTTCGCCCGCGGTCACGCTGATGTATTCGCGTGTCCGTTCCCCGTGGCTTCCGCTGTGGTAGACGCCTCCGGGGGCGAGGTCGATCCGGTAAATTTCGATGATCTGGTTGTCCTCGTACGGGAAGCAGTTCCAGACGCGGTAGGATCCGGGTTCGGATTTAATCGGCGATGTCTGCTCCACGTCCACCAGAATGGTGTCCATCGGAGGCGGGCTGATCAGCTGATCGAAGCTGATTCGCAGTCCGGAGGCGATTTTGCCAAGCGTCCCGATCGACGGGTTTGCGGCGCCGCGTTCGATCTGCGCCAGCATGCTTTTGCTGACGCCGGTCTGTTCGGATGTGACGTCCAGACTCCATCCGTGAGATTTACGGCAGCGGCTTAGATTGACAGCGATGTTGTGTGCAAGATAATCCACGGCTGTTCTCCTTATGATGTGCGATATAATGTACAATTTATAAGCGTATTGTATCAGAATCTTTTGCGGAATAGAAGACAGATAAGAAAAAAATTAAAGAATATCAGTATTTCTATTGACATGACTGCGGAATTTGTGTTATATAATAAACAACACCAAGCACAGAGCTTGTGCAATTTAGTACACAATCAAACAGCAAGGGTACGGACAAAGGCGTCTTTTATGCATGGATATGCATAGGAGGCGTTTTTTTATTTCCGGTACCGGTTCAGGAATCTGATCCGCCAGCAGGCGATCGGGAAGGAAAGGAGTTTTATCATGAGATTAAAAGATACGGGACTGACCGCACAGGACATCAAGGGCAAAGTCAGCAAATATATGATCGAAACCTATGAGCGTTTCGATTTTCTGGCAGAGACCGGAAAAGGAATGTACATCTACGACGAAAACGGGACGCCGTATCTTGACTTCTACGCGGGCATCGCGGTAAACGCGGCGGGCAACTGCAATCCGCGCGTTGTGGCGGCGGTGCAGGATCAGGCGGCGGATCTGATGCAGACCTTCAACTATCCCTACACGATCCCGCAGGCACTGCTCGCGGAAAAGATCTGCACGACGATCGGAATGGATAAAATCTTCTATCAGAACTCCGGAACCGAGGCCAATGAGGCGATGATCAAGATGGCCAGAAAATACGGCGTTGAGAAATACGGACCGGATAAATACTGGATCGTAACCGCGAAGGAGAGCTTCCACGGCCGCACCTTCGGCGCGATGTCCGCGACCGGTCAGCCGGATAATGCCTGCCAGATCGGATTCGGCCCGATGACGCAGGGCTTCCGCTACGCGGACTTCAACGATCTTCAGTCTTTCAAGGATGCGTGCGATGAGAACACCATCGCGATCATGGTTGAGCCGGTACAGGGCGAAGGCGGCGTGCATCCGGCGACCCGGGAATTCATGAGCGGTCTGCGTGAGTTCTGCGATGAGAAGAACATCCTTCTCCTCCTCGACGAGGTCCAGTCCGGATGGGGAAGAACGGGCGCGGTGATGAGCTACATGAATTACGGAATCAAGCCGGATATCGTCTCCATGGCGAAGGCACTCGGCGGCGGCATGCCGATCGGCGCGATCTGCGCGACCAGCGAGGTTGCGAAGGCGTTTACGATGGGATCCCATGGCACGACCTTCGGCGGACACCCGGTCTGCTGCGCGGCTGCCCTGGCTGAGGTCAACGAGATTCTCGACAAAGATCTTCCGGGCAACGCGAAGGAAGTCGGAGAGTATTTCATGCAGAAGTTAAGAGAGACCGTTCCGCATGTAAAAGAAGTCCGCGGACAGGGACTGTTCGTCGGAATGGAATACGACGGAACGATCGATGCGGTGGAAGTGAAGCACGCGGCGATGCGCCGCCATCTGCTGATCACCGCAATCGGCAGGAATGTAAACCGCATGATTCCGCCGCTCATCGTCACGAAGGAGCAGTGTGATGAGGCGGCGCAGATTCTGAAGGAATCCGTCGAGGAGGTCGCCGGAGCATGAACAGGGACCACTTGATCATCACAATCGGCTGCGAATACGGAGCGGGCGGTCCGCAGATCGGAAAAATGCTCTCCGAGACGCTCGGAATTGAGTATTACGACCGGGATCTGGTGGACAAGGTCGTGGAGCAGCTGGGTGTCGAGCGCGGTCTTGTGGAAGAGGCAGATAAAAAGAAAAGTGTCACGTACAGCTTTGAAACTTCTCTTGGGCCGCGTTACGCGAACCTGACGAACCGCGTGATCTACACGCAGTCCGAGGTCATTCACAAGATGGCGGAGAAATCCTCCTGCGTGATCATCGGCCGGAGCGCCAACTACATTCTGAGAGACCGGGATGATGTTCTGAACGTCTTTATTTACGCGCCGAAGGATGTGCGCGTGAAATCGGTCATGGAACAGGAGCACGTGAAGGAGGATCGGGCGGAGGAGATCATCAATTACAACGATGAGATGAATCATTCCCGTCATAAATACATCACGGGCACGGATCGCGGCGACCGCACATGCCGTGATCTGCTGATCGACAGCAGTATGCTCGGCTGGGAGAAAACCGCCAAATATCTGCTGGTGCTGATCGAAATGCTCAACGAGTGATCAGCGGAACTATTTTACCGTAAAAGGATCAACGGGACAAAGGCGTCTGCGGATTCTTCGAAAGGAGAATCTGCGGGCGTTTTTCATTATTCTCCGGTCCGTCTCTCAGAGTTTGAAGCGTTTTGTTTCGCTGAGAAAAAGGACGGATGAGAAATGACTCCGCCTGACGGAGAAATGGAGGAAGCATATGGAAAAAAAGAAATCGGAATTTGAGAAGGTGTTCAGCGCGTGGGACATACTGGTCATCGCATTCGGCGCCATGATCGGATGGGGCTGGGTCGTTTCCACCGGTGACTGGATCCAGCGAGGCGGCGTGATCGGAGCGATGCTCGGGTTCATTCTGGGCGGCATTATGATCTTCTTCATCGGTCTGACCTACGCCGAGCTGACTCCGGCCATGCCGGAATGCGGAGGCGTGCATATTTTCAGTCTCCGCGCGCTCGGACCGACTGGATCGTTCGTCTGCACCTGGGCGATCATTCTGGGGTATGTCAGCGTCGTCTGCTTTGAGGCGTGCGCGCTTCCCACGATCATCACCTACCTGTATCCCGGATTTCTGAAGGGATATCTGTATACGATCGCCGGATTTGACGTATACGCCTCCTGGCTCGCGGTTGCGGTGATCCTGGCGATCATCATCACACTGATCAATGTTCAGGGCGCCAAGACGGCTGCTGTGCTTCAGACAATTCTGACCTGCATCATCGGCGGCGCGGGAATTCTGCTGATCGTCGCATCGGTCGTCCGGGGCGATCCCGGAAATATTGCCGGCCAGGCGTTTGTCGGAAGCAGCGGCAACAGCATCGTGGTCAACATTCTTCGCGTGGCGATGATGAGCCCCTTCTTCTTTCTCGGATTTGACGTGATTCCGCAGGCCGCGGAGGAGATTAACGTCCCGCTGAAAAAAATCGCGAAAATGCTTCTGCTGTCGATTATTCTGGCGGTTTCGTTTTACGCGCTGATCATCCTGTCCGTCGGTCTCGTGATGAATTCCGGAGAGATCGCCGCGTCTGCGGCCGGATCCGGCATGGTCACGGCGGACGCGATGGCGAAAGCGTTCAATACCAGCGTGATGGCGAAGGTACTGATTCTAGGAGGCCTCTGCGGAATCATCACAAGCTGGAACTCCTTCCTGATCGGCGGAAGCCGCGCGCTGTACTCCATGGCTGTTTCCTACATGATTCCGCCGTTCTTCGGAAAACTGAACGAAAAGTATAAGACGCCGGTCAATGCGCTTCTTGTAATCGGACTGCTCAGCTGCCTCGCGCCGTTCCTCGGCAGAAAAATGCTGCTGTGGATCTGTGACGCAGGCAACCTGGCGTGCTGCCTGGCGTACTGTATGGTTGCGATTTCCTTCGTGGTGCTCAGAAAGAAAGAGCCGACGATGCCGCGGCCGTACAAGGTGAAGCATTATAAGATCGTCGGCGCGCTTGCGATTGCCATGTCCGGATTTATGGTGCTCATGTACATCATTCCGGGAAGCGGCGCGACGCTGGCGCCGATCGAGTGGGGAATCGTCGGCGGCTGGTCCGCCATCGGCGTCGCGTTCTACTTCTTCTGCAAGTCGAAATACGGCGAGAAGTTCGCATCGATGGTTGAGGTCGCCAACGAAGAGCTGGATCAGGATTACGCGAAAGAGCGGGAGGCCGCAGCGGAAATCGCGGCGGAGGAATCCGCAGAACCTGCGCCGGTGCAGAAGCCGGCAGCGGCCGCCGTTCCATCCGCGGCGACGCTGAAGGATGCGGAGGTAGCGGTTGCCCTTGACCGGATTTCCTCAAAAGTAAAGGCAATTTCGCATCCGGAGATGAATTTCAGCTATTTCCTTCCGGTCAACATTGTGTTCGGCGCCGGGAAGATCAAACAGGCCGGAACGCTTGCGAAACAGTACGGCAGGAAGGCGCTGATCGTCACCGGCCGCTCCAGCGCGAAGAAGTCCGGCGTGTACGACAAGGTCAATGACAGCCTGGAGCAGGCCGGTCTGCAGACGGTGCTGTTCGACCGGGTCAGTCAGAATCCGTTGACGACGACGGCCGTGGAGGGCGCTGAAATGGCGAAGATGGAGGGCTGCGACGTGATCGTCGCCATCGGAGGCGGCTCCATCATGGACGCGGCCAAGGGAATCGCGTTTATGGCGATCAATGACGGCGACATCAACGATTATCTGTACAACCGGAAGCAGAGCGACGAAGCGCTTCCGCTGATCCTGATTCCGACAACCTGCGGAACCGGATCGGAGGGCAACGGCTTCGCGGTGCTCACAAATCCGGATACGGGCGACAAAAAATCTCTCCGTTGCCCGGCGATCGTGGCGAAAGCCTCCATCGTCGACCCGGAGTGCATGATGACCATGCCGAAGAAGATTCTCGCGTCGGTCGGATTCGACGCGCTGTGTCACTGTATCGAGGCGTATACGGCGAACAATGCGCAGCCGTTCACGGACGCGCTGGCTCTGTACGCGATCCCGCTGATTCTGGAGAATCTCCCGAACCTGTACCACGGGAAAGAGAGCATGGACGCGTGGTCCAGGATGAGCATCGCCAGCACCATCGGCGGCATGGTGATCAACACGGCCGGAGTCACGCTGGCTCACGCGATGGAGCATCCGGTCAGCGGCCTGAAGAACGTGGTGCACGGCATGGGACTTGCGGCGATCACGCCGGTGGCGGTCGAGGCGACCTGGATGGGGAACCGGTACAAATTCGGAAAGCTTGCGCGCATGACGGGCGGATACACCGCAGAAGACTGTGCGGAGAAGATCCGCAGCTTCTTAAGGAGCATCGATCTGGAGGTCGGACTTGCGGATCTTGGGGTCGAGGAGAAGGACATCCCGTGGCTCGCGAAGAATGTCTTCAAGGTCTCACCGGCGAATATCAAGAACACACCGGTGAAGCTGACGGAGGAGGACATCGCGGCGCTTTACAGAAAAGCGATGTACGTGACCCAAAAGGAAGAGAAAGCCTCCTGACGGGAAGAAAAACAGGGAAAAGTAAAGGAGCTGCCGCACGAAAAAAAGTGCGGCAGCTCCTTCTTGTGCTGTGCTGTCAGACGGCGGCGGATTCGCTGCCGGCTGCGGGTTACAGGATTTCTACAAGTTCGATCTTGAAGTTCAGCTCTTTCCCTGCCATCTCGTGGTTCGCGTCGAGCGTGATCTGATCGCCTTCGCGGGCGGCGACGCGGACCGGAATGACCTGACCGCTGTCGGCCTGAAGATGTACGCGCTGGCCGACCTTCAGATCTTCGGATCCCGGCAGGTCGGAGACCGCGAAGGAGAAGACCGCGTTCGGATTCGGCATTCCGTAGGCATCCTCGGGCATCAGGTGCACGCTGACCGTCTCTCCTGGCTCCATGTCCGCGACGGCCTGATCGAAGCCGCGGATCATCTGGCCGGCGCCGCACACAAATTCAAGAGGTTCGCCCCGGTCGTAGGACGAGTCGAACTGGGTTCCGTCGTCAAAGGTGCCCTGATAGTGGACGCGGACGGTTTTTCCTACGTTCTTTCCGTCGATGGGGTCGATCGGCATCGTATGGCCGCAGCCGCCGCATCCGTGGCCGCACCCGCCGCCGCATTCTCCGCCGCAGCCGGACTCCTCCCCGTGGTCGTGGCTGCAGTTCGCTTCGCCGCCGGTCAGATCGCCCGCGAGATACGCGGCCACCGCGGCGTCTACATCGCCGGACGCGCCGCTGACCACCTGAATTCCCAGCTCTTCAAGGGCGCGCTTTGCGCCGTCTCCGAGTCCGCCGCAGATCACGACATCGACGTGCCGGTCGGCCAGGTGATCCGCGAGGGCCTCATGGCTCGTTCCGCCGGTCGGAATTACGTCGCCGGGTGTGATGAAGCCGCCCTCCAGCTCATAATATTTGAACGCCTCAGTGCGTCCGAAATGCTGAAATACCTCGCCGTTATCGTATGGTACTGCTATTTTCATTCAAATTTTCCTCCGGATTTTTTGTTGAAACAAAGCTATCTTACCATGAACAGGCGGAAAAAGATACCGGCTTGTTCACTGCCGATTGCAAATACTGCAGGGGCGGATTTATAATAGAACAGACGGTCCGGAAGGAAGTCCGGAGGAGAAGGGAGATTGGATAAGTGGATCATTCGCTGAATATGACGCATGGGAACCCGGCAAAACTGATTTTCCGCCTGGCGGTTCCGTTCATGCTGACGAGTATCGGACAGCAGCTCTACGGGATTGTAGACGCCATCATTGTCGGACGGGGTGTCGGGGTTGCGGCGTTCGCCGCTCTCGGCGCCTGCGACTGGCTCGTGTGGGCGATTCTCTGGGCGGTTCAGGGGATCACGCAGGGTTTTTCGACGATGATCGCGCGAAAATTCGGCGCCGGTGATGAGGACGGGATGCGGCATGCGGTGTGCATGTGCGCGTGGCTGTCTCTGATTTTCGGCGCGGTCGTGACGGCTGTGTTTGTCATCCTGGCGCGTCCGCTTCTGGCGGCGCTTGGAACGCCGTCCCAGATCATCGGGGACGCGGCGGTTTACCTGACGATGATTTACGGCGGAACGCTGATTATCACGGGATACAACATGGCCGCGGCCATCCTGAGAGCGGTCGGAGACGGGAGGACGCCCCTCATCGCGATGGGGATCGCCGGGGCGGTGAACATCGTTCTGGACCTGGTTTTCGTCATGGTGTTCCATTGGGAAATCATGGGCGCCGCTGCCGCGACGCTTCTCGCGCAGCTGTTCGCCTTTCTCTTCTGCCTGGCAGCGTTTCGAAGGTACACGATCTTCCGGTTCAGGCGGGCCGACTGGAAATGGGACGGGCCCATGGCGCGGGAGCTCTGGAAACTGGGCATACCGCTCGCTCTGGAGAGCACGATCGTCGTGCTGGGAGGAATTTTCGCCCAGGCGGTGATCAACTCCTACGGTGAAGTTTTCGTGGCCGGCTGCACCGCGGCCAACAAGCTTCACGGGACGCTGGACTGTTCGGCTGTAGCGATCGGGTTCGCCTCGTCCACATTCATCGGACAGAACTACGGGGCGAAACGGCTTGACCGGGTGCACGAGGGAATCCGGAAGGCGACGCTGATCACGCTCGCGGTGGGGGCGGTGATCGCCGCGGTCATGCTGATTTTTGAGCGGCCGGTCGTCAACCTGTTTCTGGACCGGAGCGTGGAGAACGCGGCGGAGGCGCTCGATGTGGCCTGCGGCTACATCACGGTGATGAGTCTGATGCTTGTCGGGGCCTATCTGATGAATCTGTACCGGTATTCTCTTCAGGGGCTGGGCAATACGGCGGCGCCGATGCTGTCGGGCTTTTTCGAGTTCGGTGCGAGGCTTTTCGTGGCTTATGTTTTCCCGATGTTTCTGGGAAGCAGGGGGCTGTATTTCATGGACGGAAGCGCCTGGTGGGCCGCGGGAATTTTTCAGATCATCTGCTTCTACCGGACGCTGAAAAAGATCGACCGGGCGGAGGCAGACGCAGACATTCTGCAGGAAAGACAGGAAAATCATGGTATATGACAATGTGCTGGAAGCGGTCGGACATACGCCGGTCATCCGTCTGAATCATCTGGCGGATGAGAACGGCGCGCAGATTCTCGTGAAATTTGAGGGCCTGAATGTCGGAGGATCCATCAAGACGCGGACCGCGCTGAATATGATTGAGGAAGCGGAGAAAGAGGGCAGAGTTCATCCGGGTACGATTATCGTCGAGCCGACGAGCGGGAATCAGGGGATCGGGCTCGCCCTGGTCGGCGCGGTGAAGGGGTACCGGACGATCATCGTGATGCCGGATTCGGTCAGCGAGGAGCGCCGGAAGCTGATCCGCCATTACGGTGCGGAGGTCCGCCTCGTTCACGACGGCGGCGACATCGGCGCGTGCATCGAGGAATGCCTGAACACGGCACTTCGGATGGAAAAGGAAAATCCGGACGTTTTTGTCCCCCAGCAGTTTTCCAACAGGAACAATGTGGCGGCCCACATGAATTATACGGCGAAGGAGATCCTGGAACAGGTCGGCGGGCCGATCGACGGGTTCTGCTCCGGCGTCGGAACCGGCGGAACCCTCACCGGAATCGGAACGGTACTCCGGGAAGCGAATCCCGAAATTGAAATCTGGGCGGCGGAGCCGGAGAACGCGGCGATTCTTTCGGGCGGAACGGTGCGGACGCATCTGCAGATGGGAATCGGGGACGGAATTATTCCGGACATCCTCGACCGCTCGATCTACAGTCACGTCGCCGTGATCTCCGACGGGGAGGCGCTGGAAACGGCGCGGCGGCTTGCGCGGGAAGAGGGACTGATGTGCGGAATTTCCAGCGGCACCAATGTCGCCGCGGCAATCCGGCTGGCGAAAAAGCTCGGAAGAGGAAAGACCGTGGTCACAATTCTTCCGGACACGGCGGAGCGGTATTTCTCGACACCGCTGTTCGATGACTGAGAAAAATCCGCACCGGATTCAGACGGTGCGGACGAGCCCCTTCTTGTGGGTCTGATACCAGTCCGTTGTGTCCACGCCTTCCGGCGCGAACAGCGCCGATTTTACGCTTCGGATCTGGTCGGCAAGAGGAGCGCTCCGACCGAAAATGCGCACGTATCCCTCCAGCGATTTTGCTTTCTCGCGGAGACTTCCCGCCTTGTCCCAGATCAGGATCGCCGCGCGGCCTTTTCCGTTTTTCGCCTCCTGAATCAGATTCTCCGCGGCTGAATTTCCGTCGAAGCAGACGACGATGGAGGGGCGCCGCTCGAAGATCTCATAGTTAAAGCTCTTGTAGATTCCCATTCCCTCACTCTCAGTGGAGACGCGGACGGAAATCTTTTCCGCGCGGATCCTGCGCAGCTCCGCGGCCGTCAGGCGCGACGGGACGAAGCAGAAGACGCGGAAGCCCTTTGTGTTGTGCTCCAGCAGATATTTTTCGTAGCCGCTCATCCGGTATCCGACGACGAAAAATGCCTCCGACGGCGTGAGCGTCTTCATCAGCAGTTCGATCTGACGGATTCCCTCGTCGGTCACGCGGGTCGTCCGTTTCGCCGTGTTGAAGCTGCCTCCGGCGACGATGACCGGCATTGCGTCCCACGGAAGTTCCCGGATCAGCGCCTGGAGCTCCGTGTTGGCGTCGTCTTTCGCGGAGCGGCCGAGACGGATGCGTTCGGGGCCGCTTTTTTCCATCTCATTCAGAAGAAAGTCCGTGATGGTTCTGCCGGCCAGAAGCTTCCGGAAATCGCAGGATTTCATCCGGAACGATTCCATGGAGTCCGCGATCACCCGCTCCTCCGCCCGTTTCATCGAGCGGAGCTCTTCGGATGAAAGCGCCAGAAGCTTTTCAAGAGAGAGCTGCTCGTCGATGGAATTTGTTCCGTAAAGCGCCGCGCCGTCGGTGCCCTGGACGCACGGAATTCCCGCCCGGAGGTATTCGTGCAGAGGGTGATTTTCCAGCGCGTTCAGATTGTTCAGCCGGACGTTGGATGTCAGCTGGAATTCGAGGACCACTCCGGAATCCCGCAGATCCCGCAGAAGTTTTTTCCCTTTTGCGGTTTTCAGGCTGCTCGTGTAAAGGCCGTGGCCGATCCGCATGCGCGGCATCTTCTGACCCGGCGCCAGCGCCTTTTTCACACAGGCGATGCTGTTTGCGACGTTTTCGCGCAGACTGTCGTTTTCACCCGCGTGGATGCGGATCACAAAGTCGGGATGATTCGCGGCGATCCGGACGACCTCGCGGATGACCGGCTGCAGATCCTCGATGCTGTTGATCTCTTCCCCGACAAAATCGGAGCCGGCGACGTACGGATCGAGAGCGACCGCCCGCAGGACGGAGAGGTTCTGCTCGAGGTAATTATCCGGCGTCTTCTGATCCTTGACGATGGTGAGGGGAATCCGGCGCATGGCCGCGAGGAAACGGATCATGACGCCGGTCTCCCGGAAGATGGCCGGCATGACCTCGTGGACCTCCGTCAGCATATGAAGCGATTCGTATTTCTTCACGAGCGTCGTGTCGGAGATCTCCGCATAGGTGATGCCCTGACGGCGGTACTGGCGGGCGATCCAGAGGAGTTTGTCCTGAAAAATCGAGTTCTGCCAGTAATCCGGATTCCTCCGGTCCGCGAGCATCCGGGTCAGGGCCGATTTCACATCGTCGTCCGGTATTTTTTCAACGCCGGTCAGTTCGATTTTTTTCTCGGATTCGGTTCCCTTGCAGAAAACGTACCGGTAGAGATAGACCTTCTCCAGATTTGTGAAGACCGCCTGACCGTCCTTCAGGACAGAGAGCGAGATGCGGATCTTTACGATATTTTCTCCGGCGTTGGCGATGTTCCGGAGAATCAGGTCCGCGAAGTTGATGAATGTGTTGTCGTTAATTTTCCGCGCCAGGTATTTCCCTTCGAGGCCGGAATCCGCGAACTGCCGCGCGACCATCGCGCGCTGCGCGGAAATCTCTTTTTCCTGCCGTTTCGAGAGGACAAGCCCGAGCTTCCGGACGTAATAGAGCGGATAGCGGATCTGGTGCGCGATGCCGAGGGCGATCAGAATGTCCGGGGAAAGGTTGCCGTTCATGTGCGTATGCAGGTCGCTGCGGAATTTCAGCTCCCGGAGAATATACGTCTTGAAAATCGTTTTTTCTTCCCCGTACCGGTAATCCTTCGTCTGGCTCATCAGCGTCTTCGCGATCGCCGGGACAGATGCCTTCTGCTCGATCCGGCCGTCCGGAAAAATGTTGGCGACTTTTGTGTTTCCGAAGCGGAGAATCCAGAGATCCCGGTTGTCTCCGTCGACGTAGGCGGGAACCTCGCCGCGGATCACCTGCAGATTCTTTTTGTTCATCGACAGAGGAAGGCGGCAGACCGCCGCGAAATTCCGGATCAGGTTGCCGGTGTGATGATTCGGCGTTTCCAGCTCGTAAAAAAGCCGGTCCGCATCGTCGCGGTACAGATTTACAATCATATCTTTTTCATTGTCCAGATAAAACCGTCCGAAAAATTTCATGGGATCACACCTCCGATGCCGGTCTTCCGATTTATATTCTCAGCCTCAGTATAACAGAACGCCCGGGCAAAAACCATTTATTCCAGGTCCGGCTTTTTTCCGCTCTGACGGCGGCTGATGGCGCGGCAGAGATAGATAAACGGCGTGTCAGCCAGGCTCGTCACGATAAAGATGACGTAGCTCGAGACGGCGATCGAGACGAGCGTTTTCGTGTCGTAGACGCCTGCGAAGGCGAACCATGTGTAGAGCACGGTGTTGAGCAGCTGGGAGACGAGAGTGGATCCGTTGTTTCGAAGCCAGAGGAACCGCTCCTTATCCCCTGTTTTTTTCGTCGTGAAATTCCACCAGGCGTGATAGAGCCACACGTCGAAAAACTGGACGATCACGTACACCGCCAGGCTCGCCAGCATCACCCGCGGGGTGTGGGAGAAGACGGCACGGATCGGCGGCATCATCGTATCGTCCGCCGCCGGGCGGTAAAGCAGCCACGAGGAAGAGATCGCGACAAAGCAGACGGTTGTCGCGATGCCGAGCTTTACGGCGGTGTTCGCGGCGTGTTTTCCGTACAGCTCGCTCAGGATATCTGTCACGAGGAAGGTCGAGGCGAACAGTATATTGCCGAGGGTCATATTCATCCCGAATGCGCGGACGAGGATCAGCACCTCGATGTTCGCCGCGATCGTCGCGAGAATCGTCCAGAAATACAGGCCGGCCTTGCGGAACAGGACGTAGGAGAGCACGACGCCGGAAAATTCAAGGATCAGGGTCAGGATCAGGATCAGTTCATTGTGCATCGCAGCTGCCTCCTTCCGAAACATTCGTTTTGCCGGAAGGCGCGCCGACGCCGAAGTCTGTGTTATTCATCAGAATATCGACCCGGCGGTTCTCGCGGTAAAGGGGAAGAACTTCATCGCGGAACACGCGGATTACCTCCGGGTCGGGGCGGACCGGGGTTCCGTTTTCGTTCATGATGTTGATGCAGACGCGCTCAAAACAGGAGAGGCCTGTCTCGACGTCACGGATCATTCCCTCTTTTGTCTGTCCCGTGATGCCGAACAGCAGGCAGCACTCGTCGAAGGGTTCCGCGATTTTCGCCGGATCGGTCTCGCCGATTCCCTTGTGCAGGACCCCCTCGCGGAAATCCGCGTTGAAGCTTTCGACGCCGGTCTTGATTTTCAGCGTGATGCCGTGGGCGGCAAAGCGGCGGCGCGCACCGGGCACGGCGCCGCGGTTGATCCAGTGGCACTCGAAATGCAGCTCGCGGATCCCTTTCGCGTCGCAGACAGAGACGATCTCATCCATCGTCCGGTCGTCCAGGTCCGAAAAGCTTCCGGAGTTAATGACTTCCAGCCGTCCGGCTGTCCCGGTGACCTGGCTGAGCACCGCATGGTTGATCCGGTAATCGGCGTCGGCATCCGGAGAGCCGTCCAGATAATAGTCACAGAAGGCGCAGCGGCGCCACTGGCACCCCCGCCCCTTCAAGAGCACGATTTCCCGCGGGTTTTTCTCGCGGATCACTGCGTATCGCTGCATTGTATCCATTGCATTCTCCTTCTTCTGAAACGTTGTTCGCACGCGTGGTTTCACAAAAAAAGCCGGCGCACTACAAAACGCCGGCCATTGTCTCACAATCGCTTCAGGTTCCATAGTTTTGATTCGGATTTTCCGGGCAGGATGGTTTCGAACTGCCCTGTTTGGTTACGGCTTCTCATTATAAAGGAAACGGCGGCTTTCGTAAAGTGCGGGAGGGAAGGCTTGATCATCCGCAGGTGCGATGCTATATTTTTATCAAATCGAATCGGACAATAAGGAGGATGCTTATGAAACTGGAACTTTACAAAATGACGGGATGCCCCTACTGCGGGAGAGTGGAGCGGTTCATCCGGGAGAGCGGAAGGACGGACGTGGAAGTCCACAACGTCACGGAAAACGCCGCGGACCAGGACAGGCTGATCCGCGACGGCGGAAAAGATCAGGTGCCGTGTCTGTTTATCGACGGGAAACCGCTCTACGAGAGCGGCGACATCATCGCGTGGCTGGAGGCGCATCCGCAGGCGGAGTGACCGCTTCGGCCGGCCCGCTTTCGGCCTCGATCTCTTTGATTACACAACGGTTTCCGGTCAGAAGATACGTCTCGGAGCTTCCGCAGTGCGGGCAGATCCGGCCGCATCGCACGGTCGGGTACGTCCGGCCGCAGCTTTCGCAGTAAGTGACGGCGGGAACCGTCTCGATCTTCAGCTCCGCATCGCGGAAGAGCGGCCGTTTTTTCCGGAAATAATTCCAGCAGTCGAGAAACTGATCCGTGACAATCCCGGAGACCTCGCCGATCTCGAGCGTCACAGAGCCCACGCGGGCGATGTGATTCTCCGGGGCGAGGTCTTCGATTGTCTTCATCACATGGGTCACAATGCCGAGTTCATGCATCCGGTTTTCTCCACGCGGCGAGCTCCGCGAGGAGCCACCGCTCGAATTCGTCCATCCCGTCGCCGGTTTTCGCGGAGAGCGGGAAGATCCTGATCTCCGGGTTCAGAAGGTGCGCGCGGTGCACGGCCTTCTCCAGGTCAAAGGTAAAGTAAGGCATCGCGTCCGTCTTGGTGATGACGAGGGCGTCGCTGGTCTGAAACATCAGCGGATATTTTAAGGGCTTGTCGTCCCCCTCGGGGACGCTCAGGATCATCACGTTTCTGGCCGCGCCGGTGTCAAATTCGGCGGGGCAGATCAGATTCCCGACGTTTTCGAGAAACGCGAGATCGACGCCGGTCAGATCCATCGCCGCCAGACCTCTTTCGGTCATTCCCGCATCCATGTGACACATGCCGTCGGTGTGAACCTGCACGCTCATTGCGCCCAGAGCCTCGATCCGGCGCGCGTCGGTGTCCGACGCGATGTCCGCCTCGAGGACCGCGGCGCGCGCCCGCCCCTGCAGATCCCGGATGATCCGGGAGATCAGCGTCGTCTTGCCGCTTCCCGGGGAGCTCATCAGGTTCAGGAGAAGAACCCCCTGTTTCTTCAATTTTGTACGGAGCGCGTCCGCGTCCCGGTCATTTGATTCGGTCACGGAAGCGTGCAGTTCAATTATCTGCATTCGATGATTCCTCCTTCTGCTTTGCGGCCGTGCCGGCCTTCTCTGCGCGGATCCTGCGGATCGATTCCGAAAGAAAGCTGGTCCATGCCTCAAATCCTGTTCCGGTTTTTGCGGACAGAGGGAAGATTTTCATATCCGGATTCAGATCCCGCACGTATCGTTCACATCGTTCAACCGAAAAATCGAAGACCTTTGCGGTGTCGGTCTTGTTGATCAGCAGACAGTCCGAGACCTGAAACATCAGCGGATACTTCAGGGGCTTGTCATCGCCTTCGGGGACGCTTAAAATCATCACATTCAGATCCGCTCCGACGTCAAATTCCGCAGGGCAGACGAGATTCCCGATGTTTTCAAGAAATACGACGTCCGGAAGCGGCTGTCCGAGGCCGCGGAGCGCTTCCAGCGTCATGGTGGAATCCATGTGGCAGGAGCCTCCGGTGTGCAGCTGAATGGCCGCCAGGCCAGCGTCCGCCATCGCCTGCGCGTCGACGTCCGAATCCACGTCCGCTTCGATCACACCGATCCGAAATGCATCGCCAAGCGCCTCTGCGGTGCGCAGCAGTGTCGTTGTCTTGCCCGCGCCCGGGGAGGACATCACATTGACAAGAACGGTTCCGCGTTCGTCGAGAAAGGCCCGGACGTCCTTCGCGATCCGGTCGTTTTCCTCTTCAATCGCCGCCTTTGTTTCGATTACATCAACCATTTTTCTTATGTTCCTTCAATTTGATTTTAATTTCACGCTTCAGCGCGTAGGGCAGAACGGCCCGGAGCATCCCGGCCTCGCCCGTGTACATCTTTGTGTTCTGGGGCATATCGCGCTGTAAGTGGATCGCGTCGAAACTGCACCGCGTCGTGCAGAGACCGCAGCCGATGCAGCGGTTCGTATCGACGGTCGTAGCCCCGCAGCGAAGGCAGCGGTCCGCTTCCGTTTTTACCTGCTCCTCAGTGAGCGGGAGACGGAGATCCTCGTACGTTTTCGCGGCCTCGCCCGGCTTCATGCCCGGAACCTGGCGCGGCGAACGGTCATAGCTTTCGCAGAGAATATCGTCGCGGTCGAATTCGATGAATTCCCGGAGATCACGGCCGAGCGTCAGATCGCCCTGACCCGGATGGACGAACCGGTGTATGCTCACCTGCCCTTCGCGGCCGTCCGCGATGGCGTCAATGGCGAAGCGGGCGCCGTGGAAGACGTCTCCGCCGACGAAGATGTCCGGCTCCGCGGTCTGCAGCGTGACCGGATCCGCGGCAGCGGTCCCGTTTTTCCGCAGAACGACCTTTGTCCCCGCCAGAAGATCGCCCCATACAGGCGCCTGTCCGATCGACAGCAGCACGTTGGAGCAGGGCACGGTGATCGTGTCATTCTCGTCGTAAAGGGGGCAGAACCGGTGGTTCTCGTCGAATACGCGTGTGCACCGCTTCAGCGTGACGGCTGTAACGGAGGTTCCGTCGGTCACGATCTCAACCGGACCCCATCCGTTTTCTATACGGATGCCCTCGCCTTCCGCCTCCGCGATTTCATCCTTCGCGGCCGGCATCTCATCCCTCTGTTCAAGCGAGTACAGGGATACCCCATCGGATCCGGCGCGCAGAGCGGCCCGCGCCACGTCCATCGCCACGTTGCCGCCGCCGATCACAACGGTCCTGCCGGAGAGCAGCTTTCCGTGATCCTTCTCCGCGCGGCGCAGAAAATCGACGCCGCTCTCCGCAAATTCTTCGCCCGGTATGTTTGCGCTGCGGCCTGCCTGCATGCCGATCGCGATGAAAAATGCTTTGTATCCCTGGCTCCGGAGCTGATCGATCGTGACGGATTTTCCGACCTCGCATCCGTACCTGAATTCTACTCCCATCTGGCGGATCACGTCAATCTCGGCGTCCAGGACGCGTTTTTCCAGGCGGAAGGACGGGATGCCGTAGCGAAGCATGCCGCCGGGCCGCTCCTCTTTCTCGAAGATGGTGACCGGATACCCGTGCGTGCGCAGGTAATATGCCGCGGACAGCCCGGCCGGTCCGGCGCCGATCACCGCGACCTTAAATTCTTCGCCCCACTGGCCGCCGTGCTCATTGCTGCACTCCGGGACGTAGCGGGCGGATGCGTTCAGCTCCTGCGCCGCGATGAATTTCTTGATCTCGTCGATCGCGACCGGCTGATCGATCGTTCCGCGGGTGCACCGGTCCTCGCAGCGGCGGTTGCAGATGGCGCCGCAGACGGCGGGAAGCGGATTGTCCTGCTTGATCAGCTTCAGTGCGTCGAGATACCGGCCCTCGGCGGCCATGCGGATGTAGCCCTGTACGGACAGGTGGACCGGACAGGCTGTCTTGCAGGGGCTGGTGCCGGTGGAGTAGCAGTTGATTTTCGCGTCGTCGCGGTAATTCCGGTTCCATTTTTCCGGACCCCATTTCGTCTCGTCCGGTAGTTCTGCTTTCGGATAGCGGACCTCTGCGCCGTTTGACCGGCAGAGTTTCTGGCCGAGCTTCGCCGCGCCGACCGGGCAGACCTCTACGCACTTGCCGCAGGCCACGCATTTGTCGCGGTCCACGTGCGCGCGGTACGCGGACGCGGAGAGATTCGGCGTGTTAAACAGCTGGGATGTGCGCAGCGCGTTGCAGGTCGTCAGAGAGCAGTTGCAGATGCCGACGACCTTATCCTCGCCGTCGAGATTCGTGATCTGATGGACGAAGCCCTTTTTCTCGGCCGTCTCCAGCAGCTGTTCGACCTCTTCGCGCGTCACATAGTGCGCGTCCTTATGGGATTCCACACAGTACTCGGCCATATCGCCGAGGGCGATGCAGTAGTAATCCGGCACGTCGCCGCCGCCCTCGCCGCGGATCTGCTGCTGGCGCCGGCAGGAGCAGATATCGACCGCATATTTGTCGACCTTGTCCAGCCAGTGGGAGAGTTTCTCCAGCGTGACGGATTCACTGCAGGCGTCGACCTCCTTCTGGACCGGGATGACGTGCATCCCGACGCCGCCTCCGCCCGGCGGAATCATCGGCGCGTGCTTCCCGACCGCGTAACTCGACGCATAGTTGAAGAAGGTCGCGATCTCCGGGTGCTCCTCCACAAGATTCGTGTTCATCATCATATATTCGCCGGATCCGACGACCCACTGCGGGACGAAGTACTGCTTGTGGCGGTCCTTGTTGTCGCGGTCGAATTCCATCAGACCGATTTCGCAGATGTGTTCGGCCATCCTGTGGGCCGCGCCGGGGGTCATATGGTTGCGCGCCGCCAGTTCGCGCGCGGAAAGCTTCACGGTGCGGCGCTTTTTGAAGCTGAGCATAAAACGGATCTCGTCGGTCGTGAGAAGCCGGTCCAGAATCCAGAGATCCGGGTCGTTCGGCGATACGTTTTTCGGGTTTTTTAAGGAAGCGTCGGAGGTGATCATCGCCGCGAGCTTCTTCAGAAGAGCGAGCCGCTCCCTGTTTTCAATCTGATAATCCTGAGGCAGAAAATCGTTGTCATTGAACATATAATCCTTGTATTTATCCGGTACCATAGGCTCCCTCCTTCATATTTGACCAAATTCGTTTGCCTGACAGTTAAATTTATTGTAGAAAATATATAATTTTTGCGCAATGGCAATATTGAATAAGAAGCTCCCGGCGTTTATAATCAGTTTATGGTATCTGGTCAGACCAGAAACATGAAGAGAAAGGAACGGATGGGATGGCAGAGTTTACAGAAATCAAGGCACCGACGATCCGGGAGCTTTTTGAGAAGCAGCTGAGAGACCGGATTTTTTCGGGGGAGCTGAAGCCGGGGGACCGGATCCCGACGGAGCGGGAGCTGGCCCGGCAGATGAAAATCAGCAAGAGCATCGTTCATCTAGGGATCTCGAAACTGGAGGCGGAGGGGTTCCTCGAGACGGTCCCGAGGAAGGGCGTGACCGTGGCGGATTATACCAGAACCGGAAATGTCAGCACGCTGACCGCGCTTCTGACGTACAGCGGCGGCGAGATCGACCGGCGGACACTGCGCTCGATGGTCGACCTGCGCGACGCGATGGAGGGAAAGGCGATGCGGCTTCTGGCCGGATCGCACACAGATGAGGACATTCGCGTGCTCCGGGAGGACGAGGAGCGTCTGCGGGCCGCTGTGGACGAAGGGAGTACAGAGGACGCCGCGGAGGCGCTCTACCGGTATCATCTGGACCTCTCCGTCCGCTGCGGGAACACGATTTTTCCGATGATTCTGAACAGCTTCCGCGAGATCAGCCTGATTTTATGGAGACAGTCCGTCGAGCTGTTTTGCGCGGATGAAACACTGAACATGGTGAGAGCTTACACGGAGCTGATCGGGAAGGGCGAAGGGAAGCGCGCGGCGGAGCTGTTTTCGGAAAACTGTGCGGAATTTATCCGGCTGGCGTCCGGGGGAAAGGAGGACGACCGGCTTTAAGAAGGCCGGAGGAGTGCCGGCGCGTTCAGGCCGGAGGCGCGGATTGCCGCCGCGTGCGTTTACACCGGGAAATTATTATGGTAAGATGACCTGATTGGGCGCCGTATCCGATTCGGACGGGAAACATTCTTTCGAAAGGAATTGATTGATTATGCGGAAAAGGAACAGACTGACGAAGGAAGAAAAAAAGGAGAGAAGGCAGAAGCATAAGAAGGTGCGCCGCATTGTCTGGCTCTGCGTTCTCGCGTTTCTTGTCTGCACCATCGTGATCGGAGTGCATCATTTTTACCCGATTTATCAGGAATACAAGACGTCCATGTACGACATCCTCTCGAATATGGATGAGGGAACGTTCCGGCGGGCGACGAATACGGTCATCTACGATAAGGATGACGCGCAGATCGCGAAGATCGGTTACGAGCAGTATACGTACAAGCCGATCACGGAGATCTCGGATTACATTCAGAACGGATACATCGCCCAGGAGGACAAACATTTCAAGACCCATCACGGCGTCGACTGGGGCGCCGTTTTCCGCGCGGGCTTCCAGTACATCCGCCACGGCGGGAAAATTACCCAGGGAGGCAGTACGATCACCCAGCAGGTCATTAAGAACAATCTGCTGACGAGTGAGCGCACGTTTTCCAGAAAAGCGCTGGAGATGATGATCGCGCTGCAGATGGAAAAGGAGTACACGAAGGCGCAGATCATGGAGTTTTACACGAATTCCATCTATTTCGGCGAGGGCTGCTACGGAGTGGAGGGCGCGGCCCAGTATTATTTCGGAAAATCGGCGAACAGCGTCGATCTTGCGGAAGCGGCCATGCTCGTCGGCACGAGCAATCTGCCGAATAAATACAATCCGGTCGCGGACTACGAAGCGTGCATGAAGAAAAAGACAGAAGTGCTCGATCACATGCTCGAGCAGGGGTACATCACGCAGGAGGAGCACGATCAGGCGGACGCGGAGCGGCCGGAAATTGTGAAGAAGACGGACAACGGCGCGCCGGAGAGCGCGCTCTCGACGTATGCGATCCACTGTGCGGTTCTGAAGATGATGGAGCACAACGGGTTTCAGTTTCAGTATACGTTTGCCGGCGACGACGAATACCAGAGCTACCGCGCGTCCTATCAGGGGGCGTATCAGGAGGCGGAGAACACGATCCGCTCCGGCGGCTATGAGATTCATACGTCTCTGGATCAGGAGCTCTGCCGGCAGCTGCAGGATTCGGTCAACAATACGCTGGCGGGCGAAACCTCCGTCACGGATGACGGCCGGTACGATCTGCAGGCCGGCGCGGTCAGCATCGACAACAGCACCGGAATGGTGGTGGCGGTCGTCGGAAGCCGCAACGAGGGCGATTCCTACAACCGTTCCTATCAGGCGGTCCGGCAGTCCGGATCGGTCATCAAGCCGCTTCTGGATTACGGTCCGGCGGTCAATGAGGGGAAGGAGACGCCGGGATCGACGGTGACAGACCAGAGTGTGGACATCAACGGCTACAAGCCGAAGAACGCCTACTCCGGCTACCGGGGCGACATGCCGCTCCGCGAAGGACTTGCGCGTTCGGTCAACACGATCGCGGTACAGCTCTTCCAGGAGACCGGCGCGGAGACGGCGCTTTCCTACCTCGGAAATCTGCAGTTCAGCTCCCTGTCGTTTGCCGATCAGAACAACGCAGCGGTTTCACTCGGCGGTTTCTCGAACGGCGTCACGGTGGAGGATGTGGCGAGAGGATATGCGACGATTGAAAACGGCGGCGCGATGCGCGACTCAACCTGCATCCGGTCGCTGGTATCGGAAAAGGACGGAGAGATTTACAATCACGATCAGTCCCAGACAAAGCAGGTTTTCCTGAGCGACACGGCGTTCATGCTTCAGGACATGATGCAGGGTGTGTTCCGGGAGGAGTACGGAACCGCACACAAATATTACAATGACAGCCAGATCTACGCGGGAAAGACCGGAACTGCGAACGACAAGAAGGACGCCTGGTTCGCCGGATTTTCCTCCTATTACACGACGGTTGTCTGGACCGGCTGCGACACGCCGAAATCCAACGACAATCTGGTCGGCAGCAGCTATCCGGCGGCGATCTGGAGCGACTTTATGAACCACGTGCACGAGCAGCTGGAAAAGAAGGATTTTTCCATGCCGGACACGGTTCTCCTCTCAAACGGCAGCAGCGAGGAGACGCCGGATTACAAGGACAGCGGCGATATTTACGCGTCCCGCCCGTCGGGATGGGATTACGTCTCCGGACAGCTGAAGGACAAGGCCGAGCAGGCCGCGGCCGAGAAGCGGATTGAAAAGGAAAAGGCAGCCGCGGAAAAGGCGGTTTCCGATTTTGAGTCGTTTCAGATCACTGACGTCTCGGACGCCGAGAATCTCGACACGATCTACCAGAATGTGGTGAATGCGATCGGCGGGATTGAGGATGAGACACAGCGCGCTGATTATTACAACCGGGCGGCGAAAAAGTACGATCTGCTTTCGGGCGATGTGGAGTCGAAGTGGAAGGAAGCGATCGAGGAGCAGAAGCAGAAAGACCAGGAGGATCAGTATATTAAGAACCAGAAGGCCGCGGATGCGTCCGCTGCCGAGGCGGTGAAAAAGATCGAGGAGACGCGCGAAAATACGGTCAGGGCGTACATTGATGCGCTGAATCAGGCGAGTGTGAACACTCAGGCGGTGAAAAATCTTGAGACGGCGGCCGACGCCGCGCTGGAAAAGTGTAAGGATTATTCGACGTACGATACGCTGAAAGCGCAGCTGGATGCGGCAAAGGCGCGCGCGGACGCGCTTCCGACGGCGGATCAGATTCAGGCGATGCAGCAGGGCGCGTCGCAGGATCAGAGCGCCGCAGAGGCGCAGATCGCGCAGGCGGCGGGGTGAGATGAAAATGAGACAAAGAAAAAACAGAGGCTGCAGTTTCCTGAAACAGGAAGCTGCAGCCTCTGTCGTGCGCGCAGTTGATATGGGAATCGAACCCATGTTTCCGCCGTGAGAGGGCGGCGTCTTAACCCCTTGACCAATCAACCGCGTTCTACAATACCATAATGTTTACAAAAAAGCAACCGGTTTTTTTCATGATCCCGCTCTGACCGATCTTTTACTTTCCAAAAAGCATGCGGAACGGTATGATAATGAGTTGGCGATGAAGCCGGATTGGAGGTCACATATGAGGGAACTGCTTGAATTGTTCCGGGCGTGGTTCAGAATGGGACTGTTCACGTTCGGAGGGGGTTATGCCATGCTCCCGATGATTCAGAGAGAAGTCATTGAGAAACATCACTGGGCGACGGAGGACGAGGTGATGGACTATTACGCGATCGGCCAGTGCACACCGGGGGTGATCGCGGTCAACACGGCGACGTTTATCGGTTATAAGATTCATGGAATTTCCGGCGGGATTATTGCGACCCTCGGAGTCATCTCTCCGTCCCTGATCATTATCTCGCTGATTGCCGCTCTGATCTCGAATTTCTCGAGTCTGCCTGTAGTTCAGCACGCCCTTGCGGGAATCAGCGTAGGGGTCTGCGTTCTGATGTTCGTTACGATCGGGAAGCTGATCAAAAAAGGACTGAAGGATGTCCCGGCGTGGATTATTTTCGCGGCGGCGTTCCTGCTTGCGTACTTCACGGACGTGTCGACGGTGATCCTGGTGATCGGAGCGGGGGCGGCCGGATACATCATCATGCAGGTCGGAAAATACAGAGAGAAGAAGGAGAGAAGCGGGAAATGAATACATTTCTTCTGATGTGCTTTGAATTTTTTAAAACCGGTCTGTTCGCCGTCGGCGGAGGCCTCGCAACCGTTCCGTTTCTGAAGGATATCTCCGCAAAATACGGGTGGTTTTCGATGAAGGAGCTGACGACGATGATCGCGGTCAGCGAATCGACGCCCGGACCGATCGGCATCAACATGGCGACGTACGTCGGAAACCATATGTTCGGATTCTGGGGAGGCGTCGCGGCGACGCTGTCCCTTGTGGCTCCGTCCGTGATCGTCGTCTTTATCGTCGCGCATATGCTGGAAAAATTCAAGGATTCCGACGTGGTTCGGGGCGTGTTCTCGGGACTCCGTCCCGCGGTCGTCGGCTTTATTCTGGCGGCGGTTCTCGACATTTACATCTCCTCTCTGCTCTGTGTCGATCAGTTCCAGGTGACGGGCAGTTTCCTTCGGCTGTTCAACTGGACCGCGATCCTGCTGTTCGCCTTTCTGCTGGCAGTCTATAAGAAGTTTCCGAAGGTTCACCCGATCTTCATCATCGTTGCGGCAGCTGCTGCCGGTATTGTCCTGAAACTGTGAACGGAATTCACCAAATTATCAGAAAAAAATGATTGACCCTGCGTTTTCAATCGTGGTAATCTGAAGGTGCTTACAAATTGTTCAGAAACGGAGGAAAAAACGATGGGAACAAATAAATATGCGGGCACGAAGACAGAGAAGAACCTGATGGAAGCGTTCGCCGGGGAATCCGAGGCGAGAAATAAATACACTTATTTTGCTTCCGTCGCGAAAAAGGCAGGCTACGAGCAGATCGCGGCGCTGTTCCTCAAGACAGCGGAAAATGAGAGAGAGCACGCGAAGCTCTGGTTCCGCGCGCTGAACGGGATCGGCTCGACCGAGGAAAATCTTGAGTCCGCCGCAGCGGGAGAGAATTATGAGTGGACCGATATGTACGACCGCATGGCAAAGGAAGCCGATGAAGAGGGATTCCATGAGCTCGCGGAACAGTTCCGCGGCGTGGCTGCGATCGAGAAAACACACGAGGAGCGGTACAGAAAACTGCTCAAGAACGTAAAGGATCTGGAAGTATTCAAGAAGAGCGGCGTCGTGATCTGGGAGTGCCGGAACTGCGGTCATATCGTGATCGGCACAGAGGCTCCGGAGGTCTGCCCGGTATGCTTCCATCCGCAGAGCTTCTTTGAGGTCAAGGCGGAAAATTATTAATTACAAGGATTGCCGGGGATATACAAAATGACAGTGGAAGAAATCACGGAACAACTGAAGGCGGATGAACGAAATTTATCCTACACGGAACGCGGGGTGCTGCCGGTGTTTCAGGTCAGCAGGAATGCGAGAATTCTGATTATCGGGCAGGCTCCGGGACGAAAGGTGGAGCAGACCGGGATCCCGTTCAACGATAAGTCGGGCGAAAAACTGATTCGCTGGATGGGGATCGATCGGGATACATTTTATTCCGAAAAAATCGCGATCGTTCCTATGGATTTCTATTATCCGGGCAAGGGAAAATCCGGGGATCTTCCGCCCAGAAAATTTATCGCCAGAGAGTATCATCCGATGATCCTTGGCGGAATGCCGGATATCCGGCTCACCATTCTGATCGGCAAATATTCGATGGATTATTACCTGAAGGACAGGAAGAAAAGAAACCTGACGGAGACGGTTGCCGCCTACCGGGAGTACCTGCCGGAATATTTCCCGATCGTGCATCCGAGTCCGCTGAATTTCCGCTGGGAAGCAAAAAACCCGTGGTTCGAGGAACAGGTGGTGCCGGTGCTGCAGAATACCGTACGCGATATTCTGGCGTAAGGTCCGCAGCGAAAGAAAAGCAGACGCTCTTATTGATGCAGCCGCCGCTGCGGTTTCATGAGAGCCGGATAAAGCGAGGGTCCGTTTCCTGCGGAACCGCTGATCCGGCTCTTTTTTATCCGGCACAATTTAATAAAGGGGGACGCGGGATGGCACTTTACGCGATCGGTGATCTTCATCTGTCCTTTCAGTCGGAGGTGAAAGCGCCGATGCAGAGATACGGGAAGATCTGGAAGAACCATGAGGAAAAACTGAGCGGGAACTGCCGGAGGCGGATCCGGCCGGAGGATACGCTTGTTCTTGTCGGCGATCACAGCTGGGGAAAGCGGCTTTCGGACTGCGAAAAGGATCTGGAGTACATCGAGCGTCTTCCGGGAAGAAAGATCCTGCTGCGCGGCAATCATGACATGTTCTGGGAGGCCGGCAAAACAGAAAAACTGAATGCACGTTACAGGGGCAGGCTGAATTTTCTGCAGAACAACTTTTATTCGTATAAAGACTACGCCCTTGTCGGAACGAAGGGAATTACCTTTGAGGGCCCCTTTTATCTGGACCGGTACGGCCGGATCGCCGGCTGGGACGAGCAGGCGGCAAAGCAGGCGGAGAAACTCGCCGCCCGCGAGATGAAACGGCTGCGCACGTCTTTTGAGATGGCGAAGAGCGCGGGATTTACCAGATTTATCATGTTTCTGCATTATCCTCCGACCAATTTGCTGCAGGAGCGGAGCTGTTTTACGGACATCGCGGAGGAGTGCGGAGCGGAACAGGTGATCTACGCGCACTGCCACGGCGAACAGCGGTTTCACGACAGCATACGCGGAACCATGCGGGGCGTAACATACAGCCTCGTCTCCGGTGACTGTCTGAAGTGGAATCCGAAGAGAATTCTCTGATTCATTTTTTTGATGAAAATCGCGCCCTGTCTTCTTTTTTCCGTGCCGTGCGCTTATACTGTAGACAGATCAGATCACCCGTTTTTTTGAAGGCGAAAATGGAGAAGAAGACGAAGGATTCACTATACATTATCATTCCGGCGTACAACGAGGCCGGGAACATTGAAACGACGGTCAGCGACTGGTACCGGATCGTGCAGTCTCACAATGAGAACGGGCGCTCCCGGCTTGTCGTGGTGAACGACGGCAGTACGGACGAAACCGGCGCCATACTCGACCGTCTTGCCGGAGATCGGGAGCTGCTCATCCCGATCACGAAGAAAAACGGGGGCCACGGATCTGCGGTTCTTCTGGGGTACCGTTTCGCGGTCGATGCCGGCGCGGACTGGATTTTTCAGACGGATTCGGACGGGCAGACCGATCCGTCCGGGTTTGAGGCATTCTGGAGGCGGAGGCGCGGGTATGACGCGCTGTTCGGAAGCCGGACGGACCGCGGAGACGGTCCCTTCCGCGTGTTCACCGAGAAGGTGCTCTGCGCGGTCCTGTTTCTCTGCTTCGGGGTGGGAATTCCCGATTCGAACGCGCCGTTCCGCCTGATGAGCAGAGCGTATTTAAAACGGTATCTGAAAAAGATGCCGGAAGATTACAACCTTCCGAATGTGATGCTGACGGTGTTCGGCTCCTGGTACCATGACCGGATCGGATTTATCCGGATCGCATTCGGCCCAAGAAGGAGCGGAACAAATTCGATCGATTTCCGGAAAATTTTCCGGATCGGAATTCGGGCCACGGCGGATTTTTCCGCGTTCCGCCGCGCGCTCGTACGCGAGAAATACGGACGGACCTGACCGGCCGGATTGGAGATAGTATGCCCCATTTTATCGAGTTTGAGAACGTGAAAAAGGTGTACGGGAGCGGAGCCGCCGAGGTGCGCGCTCTTGACGGCGTTTCATTCGGTGTGGACGAGGGGGAGTTATGCGTCCTGCTGGTATCATCGGGCTTCCGCCGGGCTAACTTTTCACCGGGTTCGTCATCCGCAGAATCCTCATCGACCAGATGACTTTCCGTCTCAAGGTCGAACCGTTCAGCTGCCTGATGGCGTTTTGCTGTACCGTCCTCTTCGTCCTGATCGTAAATTTCTTCATGCGCCGCCGCATCGCCTCAATCGATATGGCGGAGTCGCTGAAGGCGGTCGAATAGACGAGGCTGCTTTCGTCAGGACTCATTGACGAGCTTACCGGTCATGTGGTCGACCGTCAGTTCCAGAATCTGCAGCCGTCCGGTTTCCGCGTATTTTTTGACATCTTTTTCAACGAGGTCCTCCGGCAGGTATTTCATACCGAGCGCCCGGGTCACGCGGATGACGGTTTCGCGGTCTTCGATGAACCGGACGTGTCCGAAGATTACGACGCTGTTGATGTTGAGGCCGACTTTTCCTTCTTTCAGATACCCCTTGTCATAGACGCAGAAGGAGACGCGGCTGTCTTTTTTCAGCGCGTCGATTTTGTGCCCTTCTTTTGCGCAGTGGAAGTAAATCTTTCCGCCGTCGTAAATAAAATTCAGCGGAATTCCGTAGGGATAACCGTCTTCTCCGTACATGGAGAGGACGCCGCGGGGTTCCTCTCTCAGAATTTTCTCACATTCTTCCGCGGCAATCTGCTGGCGGAAGCGCCGCATTGTTCTGAACATCATGTTTCTCCTGCTTCTGATCTGGCTGTAACTTTATATGAATTTCGCGTGCACGAGAACGCAAAAATAGAATCCAAAATGCTCCGGTTTCACCGGGGGTTCCGTGTCGTCGCACGCAGAATCATCATAGCGCAGAAGCGGGCAAAAGAAAAGCAAAAGATCCATTGCGTGCAGATGATCCGGGAAAGTGCATACGCCTGTGGTGCAGCGGGGGATTCCATCACGGAGGCATGAGACAGGAGGTATGAGAACAGAAGGTATGAGAACAGAAGGTATGAGACGGAAGGTATGAGACAGGAGGTATGAGACAGGAGGTATGAGACAATGGGGACGCTTCGGCAGATCGCGGACCGGGCGGGGAGTCTGTCCGCGTTCTGTTTTTCGCTTCCGTCTGAATGTTCCAAACTGTGTGTACGTGAACATATTTTATAAAAATAAAAGAGTAATTTTGAGTAGTATGCCTATTGCGTGCACGTGTACGCAATAGTAGAATAAGGCCATCAGATGAAGAACTGATACGGGAATGAATCATACGAAAAAAATAATACAGACGGTAAGGTGAAAGGAGTTTACGATGTTAAAAGTCGGACTGATCGGATGCGGAATGATCGGCAAGGAGCATGCGAAGAGAATCAAATATAAAATTCAGGGCGCGGATCTCGTCGCTGTCTGTGATGTGTTCGAGAAGAGCGCGAGAGCTGCAGCGGAGCTGGTCGGCGGGGATGTGAAGGTTTACACGGATGCGGATCAGATGATTCATGATCCGGATGTCGATGCGGTCGTCGTCACGACGCCGGGAAATTTTCACAAGTCGCCGGTTCTTTCCGCGATCGCCGCGGGCAAACCGGTTTTCACCGAGAAGCCGCTCACCACGACGGCGGCGGACTGCAAAGAGATCGTTGACGCGGAGATGGCCTCCGGAAAGCATCTCGTACAGGTCGGATTCATGCGCCGCTATGACCGCGGTTACAATCAGGTCCGCGAGATGATCCGATCCGGCGGATTCGGGAAGCCGATGATCCTGAAATGCACGCACCGCGCAGAGAGCGTCGCGGATGATTATTCGACCGAGATGGCGGTCACCGATACCGCGATCCACGAGATCAATGTTCTGCCGTGGCTGATCGGCGATCACGAGGAATGGGACGAGGTTCAGGTGATGTTCCCGCGTCAGACGAAGAATGCGCACGAAGGTCTGAGGGATCCGCAGCTCATGATGATGAAGACCAAAAGCGGCGTTATCTGCATGGTTGAGGTCAACGTCAACTGCGGATTCGGCTACGACATCAACTGCGAGGTCGTCTGCGAGGACGGCGTCATCAATCTTCCCTGCCCGTCTTTCCCGACGACGAGAAAAAATTTCGAGGTGGCGACCGCGATCGAGAAGAACTGGATCCTTCGCTTCATCGATTCCTACGACGTTGAGCTTCAGGACTGGGTGGATCATGTCGCACAGGGCACGACCGGCGGATCTTCCGCCTGGGACGGATATACCGCCGCGGTTACGGCCGACGCGCTTGTCAGATCCCAGACAACCGGAGCAGTTGAAAAAGTTGCCTGCGGAGAAACTCCTGAATTTTACCGCTGAGTGATCCGGATCATTTAATATATTCCGGGCGGAGACTTCCTGCTCCGCCCGTCCTCACCCAAACGAATCAATCAATTCAGACAGACAAAAAGGAGAGAACAGATGAAAATCGGATTCAATGAAGGCTGCAACCGTTTCTGCGAGAATCATTCCGTTCTGGAGGATCTCGACCTCTGTGAGAAATACGGGTTTGATTACATCGATATCCAGTCGGAGTGCCTGGACCGCGAGATCGCGGCGGGCAAATATACGATTGATGATTTGGCAAAATGGTTTGCGGATCCGTCGCACAAGCTGAAAATGCTTTCCTACAATGCGCTTGTTTTCTTCAACATGAAACAGACGCAGGAAGAGAAAGACGCGGTGATGGCAAAGCTCGATGAGATCATCGAGGTCTGCGACAGGCTGCAGTGCAAGATGATCGTCGTCGTCCCGAGCATGGATCTGAAGGTACCGGCCTCCATCGATGAGATTCGCGAAGACGCCGTCGCGGTTCTGAAGCAGATGGTCGAGAAGGTTAAACCCCATGGGATCAAGCTGTCGATCGAATTCTGCGGCGCGCCGTCCATGTCCATCAACCGGTTCGAGGATGCTTACGCGATCGTTCAGGAAATTGATTCTCCGTACGTGGGAATTACGCTGGATCAGTATCATTTCCATGCGATGGCCTCTTCCTTTGATGATCTTGAGAAGGCGGACGGAAGTAAAATCTTCGTCTGGCACCTGAACGGTATGGAGAATATGCCGTGCGGAGCTGCCTACAACACGGATGAGAAGCGTCTGTGGCCGGATGAGCCGGGCGACTGCCTGGATCACAAGCGCTATGCGGATACGCTGAAGAAAATCGGATTTAAGGGAGACGTCTGCACGATGGAGGTCTTCCGTCCGGATTATTATAAACTCAACAGCGAGGAAAATATCCGCACTGCGGCGGAGCACACGCGCGCCCATGTCGCGAAGTACTGGGACTGATCCCGTCGGGGAGGCAGGCGGCCGTCGGAACGGACGTGTCCGGACGGGGAACCGCTGACGGGTATTGAAACATCGGAATAATTGCTGTCATCAGATCGAAAAAGTCTGGTGGCAGCTTTTTTTGCGTTCCTTCATGAATTATTATAACATACGCTTTCCGTCACTATGCTGACAAACGTTTCTCAGCACCGAAAACCGGCGTCGGTCTTTTACTCTGCTGATTCCGGCGTTTCGCGAGCAACTGCTGCAGATGGACGGCGCACTGTGCTAAATGGCCGCTCCATTGCGGCGGATGGCGGGGGTACTATGGCAGATGGCCGGCCCGCTGCGGCGGATAGCCGGGGTACTATGGCAGATGGCCGGGGTACTGTGGCAGATGGCTGCTTCTGTACCATCAAATATTGCAAAGCGGATTTGTGATGGTACGTTTCGGCGGGAGTTTACCATCCGGTGCAAAAAGTAAAATTGTGATGGTACGCCAGACAGGAAGTTTACCATCAGATAAAGGAGAGTAAATTTAGGATGGTACGCCGGGATGAAAAATGTGCCATTAGATGAAGAAAAGCAAGTTTACGATGGCACGCTGAGCGGAAAATGTGCCGTCAGGTGAAGAAAAGCAAGTTTACGATGGCACGCTGAGCGGGAAATGTGCCATTAGATAAAGGTAAGTGAGTTTGTGATGGTACGCGGGACGAAAAATGTACCATCAGATAAAGAAAAGTATGTCTGCAATGGTACGCCGATCCGGGAATTCCCCATTGAACGATTCAACACACCTTTTTGGTGTGGAGAGTTAATGAGCCGATTTTCAGATGAAATAGAAAAATATTCAGGATCCGATCAAACACGCGTGCGGCGGAATGATTTGCCGCCTGCGGAAAAAATGCCGTCAGAAAGAGGATCAATATCAACTTTGTCGAAATCCGAAAAATATATTTAGAAGAATTGTAGAAAAAAATCCGGAATGAATTTCGTCTTATTTTTCCGGAAGATGAAAAGAGCCAAAAAATACAGACAATGATATGATTTCAACAATCAGAAATGCAGATGACGTTCATAACGTCAGATTATTTTTCTGCTGGAATGAAATGGAATAGGTTTTTGGTGAGACACCGGTTATCTGTCGAAACAGCTTAATAAAATAACTCGTATCGGAAAAACCGACCGAAAGAGCAGCTTCGGTTACAGAACATCCGGGGCGGGCAAGGAGCTGACGCGCGACACCGATCTTTTTGTTATTGACATATTTGATCGGGCTCATTCCGGTGGCTGTCCGAAAATATTCGCAGAAATATTTCGGAGACAGTGAGGCCGTCTGAGCCATTTCGTTCAGGGTAATTGGCGAGTCAATGTGCTCGTCAATGTAGCTGAAAACCTGCATAAGACGTTCCAGAGCAAGATTTTCACGGACCGCTTTCGGGCTGACTGTTGTAGTGTATTTTCCTCTGATCAGACGGCAGAACAGGTCCATAAGAGAAGAAACGATTGTGAGTTCATAGGCACAGGGTCGTTCAATCATCGTTCTGCAGAGCGTATAAAACAGATTGCTGATTCCAAATTGGTCGCCATGAATCAGATAAGAAACGCGGGATGTATTGTTGCTGATCGGCAAGAGATATTCGTCCGTCTTTTCCGTACAGCCGAGAAGAATATTAAAGTCAAATACAAGACAGTCGTAGATACAATCCTCCGGATAGTTGACATGAAGTGCCCCGGAGGGGATAAAAACCAGATCGTTCGGTCCGGCATCCAGTTTGTGGCTGTCGACGGTGGTGTGAAGAACGCCTTCGCGGATCCAGCATATCTCGTATTCGCGATGCCAATGGGCACTCAGAACATACTCCGGGTGCATCGGTTCAACCATATATAAAGCACAGGGAAAATCAGGAGTGCCATGTTTTTTTCGCTCGATCAGATTGACAGATTTCATAACGGCTCTCGGTTTGCTTGATTCAAAAACGACTGTGACTATTATTGCACAGTTCAAATAAAAAGAAAAGGCGGGATTCGTTAATCAGGAAGGGAGACAGAGAATGGAACAGGTAAAAATCGGAATCGCCGGTCTGGGTGCTCTGGGTGAACTTCATATAAAAAATATCTGCGAGCACGTCCCGGAGGCGAAGGTTACGGCGGTCTGCGACATTCGTCAGGATCGCGTAAATGAAATCTGCGGTCGGTACGATATCCGGTCCGGATATACAAAGTTTGAAGATCTGGTCGCTGACGGGGAAGTAGAGGCGGTTATGATTGTCACAAATGTCGCGGCTCATAAGGATCAGTGTATACAGGCGGCGAAGGCAGGAAAACATATTTTCTGTGAAAAGCCTCTGGCGAAAACGGTAGAAGAGTGCCATGCGATCGAAGAGGCAGTTGAAAATAATAAGGGGAAGATCTTTACGATCGGTTATATGCGGCGGTCAGATCCCGCGTATGCCGCAGCGATGGAGCGTGTGAGAAGCGGCGCGATCGGCGATGTTTTTATGTACCGCGGAATCAGTCTGGATCCCGCGTCGGTTCTTCCACATCATATCGAGGGAGTGCGGGCAGGAAGGTATGCGCCGTTTTTCTATGAGATGGGAATTCACGATGCGGATCTGGCGCTCTGGTTTTTGAACGCGGATATCGAAAGTGTCTCTTCTGTGGGTGGGGCGTATGTGGAACAAGAGCTCGCCCGGTATCAGGATTATGATAATGCAGTTTCGATCGGAAGATTTCAGAACGGATCGATCTTTTCGATCCAGGTTGGCAGATCACACAATTCCAGTCACGTACAGGCGGAGATTATCGGAACGAAAGGGACGATCCGCATCAACAACGTTCCGAATGTGAGCCGGCTTGAATTTTTCGATCCGGACGGTTACCGTCAGCCGCTTGAACAGACGTTTCTGGATCGCTGGGGAGATGCTTACGTCTGCGAAGTCAGGAACTGGGCGGGACGGATACTCGGGAAAGACACACCGGTCGTCCGAGTCTCGGACGGAGCGAAGAGTCTGAGAATTGCAGATATGATGCAGAAAGCGTTTGTTGAAAAAAGAACGGTTTATGTCGGAGAAATGGCAGAATAACAGAACAGCACAAAGGAGGCAGCACCATGAAGATTTTAAATGTAGCGATCATCGGCGGAGGATGGATCGGGACGAGCCACGCGAAAGCGTACCGCGCAATTCGGGAACATTACGGTTCGGAAGTCATTCCGAATCTTTACATGATCGTTGATACTGTGGAAGCGCAGGCAAAGAAAGTTGCGGATGAGTTCCAGTTTGAAAGATGGAGCACGAATCCGGATGATGCGATCAATGACGAGAAAACGGATATCGTACTCATTACGACACCAAATCAGTTTCACGTCCCGCTTGTTGAGAAGGCGGCAGCGGCAGGCAAGGCAATTTTCTGTGAGAAGCCACTGGGCATGAATGGCGCCGATGCAAAAAAAGCGCTGGACGCAGTCCGCCGGTATCATACCATTTCCATGGTCGGATTCGTTTATATCAATAATCCGGCGGTGGTAGAAGCGCGGAGGATTATCGAATCCGGTGAGATCGGAGAGGTCGTCGCATTTCAGGGAAGATACGATATGGAATACAGCGCGGATCCGGAGATTCCTCACCGTTGGCGAGACTACGATGAAGTCTCCGGAGCACTGGGAGACATCGGTGCGCACATGATGGCAATTTCTGATTTTGTTACAGGAGCGAAGATGACCGAGGTAGTCGGATCCAGCCGGATTTTGTATGCGGATCGTCCGGATCCGGCAAATTCAGGGAAGCGGCTTCCGGTCACCAATGATGATCTGTTCAACGTGCTTTACAAGCTGGACAACGGTGCGCTTGGAACGCTGGTTACGTCCCGCGTCGCGCCGGGAGAAAAGGTCGGAATCCGCTTTGAGGTTCAGTGCACAAAGGGAACCATTCGGTTTGATCAGGAGCGCATGAACGAACTTGATGTGTACTATGCTTCCGATGGATCGAATGCCGGATTCCGGAACATCAAGATGGGACCGCAGCACGGAGAGTTCGGCGTGTTCGCATCGGCGCAGGGGCTTGGCATCAGCTGGATCGACCTGATGACCATTCAGGCGCATAAATTCCTGACCGCAGTCGCAGAGAGAAGAATGGTGAAGCCGGATATTGAAAGCGCATATGATATTAACATCCTGATTGACGCGATGCTCAAGAGCGACCGTGAGCACAGGTGGGTCAGTGTTTCTGAGTGCAGACTGTAACACAATTTTTAGCAGAAAGAAGGAACGATTATGAAAGTAAGAGTTGGATCCTGCCCGGATTCCTGGGGCGTATGGTTTTCTGAGCATAAACTTCAGACTCCGTGGGAGAGATGCCTCTCCGAGATGCACAGAGCCGGTTACGAAGGAACAGAGCTCGGACCGACCGGTTATCTGCCGACGGATTATGAAAAACTGAGGGAAGCACTTGAAAAAAATGAGATGGATCTGATCGGCGCCACACTCTCCGGCGATATGTGTTCGGACGATGCGGTGCAGACGGTTCTGGATACGATTGATCTCCTCGGACCGCTGCAGACAAGGTTTGAAACAGCAAGGTACATGGTTCTGTTCACAGAGGTCTATACGGATCTGGAAACCGGAAAACTGATTCACCCGGCTTCAATCGGACCGGATGAATGGAAAAAATTCTGCGGCAATATACAGAAGGTTTCGGATTATGCGGCAGACCGGTATGGGCTGATGGTTGTATTTCATCCGCATGCGCAGACGTATGTGGAAACGGAAGAAGAGATCGAACGCTTTCTGGAAGATACAACGGTGCCGCTGTGCTTCGATACAGGCCATCACGTTTACGGAGGAGGAGATCCGGTCACATTTTTCCGAAAACATCACGACCGGATTCCGTACCTGCATCTGAAAGACTGCGACGGGGCGCTGCGGGACAAGGTTAAAAAGGAGGGGCTTTCGTTCACGAAGGCTGTTCAGATGGGACTGATGTGTGAGCCGGGGGCCGGTGCGGTTGACTTCGCTGACTTTTATCGGGCGATGAAGGAGGCAGACTATGACGGATGGGTGGTTGTCGAACAGGACATGTTCCCCTGCGATTTTGAAAAGCCGTATCCGATCGCGAAGCGGACGAGAGAGTATCTGAGAAAAATCGGTATGTAAATAAACGGATCATCCGATCAGCCGGGATCTTTTCAGACTGAGGCGGAGAACAGAAAGGGAAACGAAATCATGGGAGAAAAAATCAGAATGACGATGGCGCAGGCGATCGTGAAATTCCTGAACCAGCAGTACGTGGAATTCGACGGAAAGGTAGAGCCGTTTG
>ONLT01000170.1 GCA_900318755.1 uncultured Eubacteriales bacterium | reverse complement strand
TAAGCCTTTCAACAGCATCGCAGATCTCTCTGGCCGCTTCATCTATCTCTTCCATCGTATTATCAACTGACACAGAAAAACGCACCGATTCCTGCGCTTCTCTTCTACTACGTCCGATTGCAAGAAGCACTCTCGACGGTTCTAGACTTCCAGCTGAACAGGCAGATCCTGCTGATGCATAAATTCCCTTTCTATCGAGCAAAAGAAGAAGCTCCTCCGCATCAATTCCCGGAAGTGTCACATTCAGATTGTTCGGCAGACGATTATTCAACGAACCATTTATCTGAAGATCCGGTATTCTCTCCCTAAGTTTTTTGAGAAGACGATCCCTGAGTTCCGTCTCTGTCTCCATCCGCAGAGACATAAGGCGATCAGCCTTCGTCGCTGCTTCCGCCATACCGACAATACCCGCTACATTTTCTGTTCCGGATCGTCTTCCTGCCTCCTGTCCGCCACCGTCGATAAGCGGCGCGGGTTCCAGCCCTTTTCTAATATACAGAAAGCCGACTCCCTTCGGGCCGTTAAATTTATGTCCGCTGACGCTGAGTAAATCAACCGGATGTTCCGTGATATTAATCGGAACATGAGCGAAGGCCTGCACCGCGTCTGTGTGCATCAGCACTCCGTACTCATGCGCAATTTCCCCGATTTTTCTGATGTTCTGAATGGTCCCAATCTCATTATTTGCATACATAACAGAAACGAGCACCGTTTCCGGCCGGATTGCCAATCGAACTGCCTCAGGATCGATAAAGCCGTTCGAATCGGGCGGAATAACCGTAACCTCCGCAATTCCCTCTCTAACCAAATTCAAACAAGTTTTATAGACCGCCGGATGCTCAATACCAGAAATTACAAAGTGTGATTTTCTTCCAACTATACACGCTGACCGTAAAGCCCAGTTGTCAGATTCCGAACCGCCAGATGTAAAACATATCTCATCCGGTGAAGCCCCGAGAACCCGAGCTATTTTACAGCGTGCTTCCCATATTGCTTCACGGCTTTTTTTCCCTAGCGAATATATCGCGGAAGCATTGCCATATAGTTCTCGAAGATATGGCATCATTGCCCGTTGTGCATCTTCATCCAACTTCGTCGTCGCCGCGTTATCAAGATATATCATGAACGCCACCTCATAATGAATACCGCGCCACCATTTCGAACAATGCGACACCGTTCTTTATCTAACGTTAAACCCGTTGCACAAGTTTCATCATTGCTATAACCATATCAAGCTCGCGGATCGGCGACTGGGAAACGCCGAGTTTTCTCGCCCATCTTGTTTCTACGATCCGGTCTCCCGGCTGAAGTTCACCGGTCAGAATTGCGTCAAGAAGCGTCTTCTTGATTTCCTCGCTGTACAGCGGCCTTTTTTTGATCATTGCGTTCTCTGCCATTCGCGTCCCCTTCCATCTTATATAGTCACTCACTGCTGATAACGATACGTTCCGGATTTTCCTCCGTCTTTGTGCAGCAATAGCACCTCGTCAATCCTCATGCCGCGATCCACCGCCTTCACCATATCATAGATCGTAAGCGCCGCCACAGATGCAGCCGTAAGCGCCTCCATCTCGATGCCTGTTTTATGCGTGCATTTCAGCCGGCTGATCACCCGAACCTGCGTTTCCGATATCGTCTCAATCTCCACTTTCACGCTGTCAATCGGAATCGGGTGGCACATCGGGATCAGATCCGACGTCCGTTTTGCAGCCATGATTCCCGCGATCCTTGCACACGCAAATACGTCCCCTTTAGGCGCCGTTCCGTCCGTAATCATTTGCAGGGTCTGCGCTTTCATTGTAATCACCGCCTGAGCCGATGCTGTTCTGACCGTGACCGCCTTTTCACTGACATCGACCATTCTGGCAGCTCCGTTTTCATCAATATGTGTCAGTTCCATTTTTCTCTCCGCTTTCCTCACAGGAGCCCCTGACCGGGCACTATGTGTACGCTCCTTTGTACTTCATTAATACATCGTTTCTTCAATCATAATATAATTCGGCGGGAAAATAAACGATTATCTTTATTGACGCAAGTCTTTCTGCCAGCCATCGCAGCGCATAAATAAAAAAGGCGTTCCCCCTCACGGAAAACGTCTTCTCATTTTTGGCAAAAACTGCCCTCTGTTTTTCTGCACTATATGTATTACTGCCAGTCGGCCAGACCCCGACTCTGTTTTTCTTTGGCTTCCTCCAGGCTGATCCGCCTGACCGGCAGACTTAAATATGCCCTGAGCTCCTCCAGACCGTCGCCTGTCATATTGTTGATGTAGAAAATTTTTTCACAGCAGCAGTTCTCAAGCCACTGCGTCACCATGGGCACGTTCGCGTACGGCGAATCGATCTTGGTCACAATCCCGATCAGCGGCCGGTTCAGAAACGCGTTGCAGTTCGGCGTAAAAAGCGAGAACGGTTCATCCGCAGCTGCGACGATGGCGACAACGTCTGCCTCAAAAGAGAAACAGGCCAGCCCGACGCCGACCTCCTTGGACTCGGCGTATTCGCCCGGCGTATCGATCACAGAATCGCCGGCGTAGGTGTACTGGGTTTTCTTGTAGGCAATCTTCTCCCCCTTCAGAATCTGGGACAGCGTTGTCTTTCCGGCCTCGCTCCGGCCCATCAGAAACAGTTTTCTCATTGTTTCAGCTTTCCTCTATCTCGCAGACATGAAAATGCAGATCGTCCCGAAAAAAGGCCTGGACGCCTTCCAGCGCAGTCCGGACCTCCTCCCTGCGGCCGAGTATAATCACGGTCCCGTTAAAGCGATCCATAAACCCGATTTCCACATCGGCCGATTTCAGCGCGATATCCGCAGCCGGAACCGTACACTCCCACGGAGTAAACTTCATGATGCCGATGGTCTCGCCCGTATGATCCTCGCCCTCGTGCACGCCGATATGGAGTCCGAGATTCTGGTAAATCTCCCGTTCGGATGTGCCGATCAGATGCGCCATCGTCATATCCCGTCCGGGAGTCCGGAGGCGCACGATGCGCACCCGGCCGTTTTCGTCCTTTTTTTTCTGACCCGCAATCCATTTCCGGAGTTCTTCCGACGTCATCCTGTCAGCCATATGCGCTCCTACCGTTTCGTGACCGGGCAGACCACATAGTGGAGCTCATCACGAAAATATTCAACCACAGCCGTGATCGCGGCTGTGACATCTGCGATCTCGCCGGAAACGATCAGCGTTCCCGTGAAGCGGTCGGCAAAGCCGAGGTAGACGTCGCCGCTCTTGACGGCGATATCCGACGCGATGACCGCCGATTCCGGCGGCGTCATATTCATAATTCCGATCGCAGACGTGCCGTAATCGATGGCCGGGTTCATGCCCAGCTTCTGATAAATGATCGGAGATGGGCCGCCCATGATGTGCGCAAGCGTAATTTCTTTGCCCGCCACAGTCTCCTGCACGATCCTGATCTGATCATCCCGGTTGTCCATCCTTCACCTCCGACGTGTAGAACCGCGATCAGGCTGCGCACCAGCGCAGCCTGATCGGCGTCTTAAAATCTGTAAACAGTCTGCCGCGCTGCCTCAGGCCAGATCCGCCCAGTTGGCCGGATAAACAAAATACGCGTAGCGGCATGTTTCCGGTGTCTGGAAATGAATATGGCTTCCCTTCGGGATGTAGATGATATCTCCCGGATCGCCGGAAACGACTCTTCCGTCGATCTCGATCTCCAGCTTTCCCTCCAGAACCACGTCGTACTCATCGTAAGTCAGCGTCCACTCAAAGCTGGTATGATCCAGCTCCATCACGCCGGCGCCCATTCTCGGAGCCTCCTCCAGCGTCACGACATCCTTGAGCGCGACGCCCTCCTGCTTGAAGGGCTCGCATTTCACGGTAGACGTCTTGATTCCGATAATTCCGCTCGGATCAACCTTCTTCTCAAATCCGCAGTCATCCTTCCCGGACGGCGCGACGGACTTCTCCACAACCTTTGTAATAATCTCACGGATCATTTCTTCCGTAATATTCATGATGCCCATTCCTTTCCTGTATCAGGATTCAAACCGTTATTTCTCCGTCGAAGTAGCATTCACCTTCTGCAGCAGTTTCGGAGAAAGAATATTTGCCACGATCAGTGCCGTGATACCTGCTACCAGCTTTCCGATGATGACCGGAGTTACCATCGTCTGATCCACGCCGGCTGTAAATCCGAGGTGATCGCCGAATACGAAGGCTGCGGATACGGCGAAGGCGACGTTCAGCAGTTTTCCCTTCGGATCCATGCCGCCAAAGATGTTGAACATTGCGATGTTGTTCGCAAGGTTCGCAACCATTCCGGCGGAGGCTGTCTCGTTGATACCAAGCAGATGACCGAGTTTCTTCAGTCCGCCTCCGAACGTGCGGGTGATCCACTCAACCATCGGGAACGCTCCGATCAGTACGATACCGATCTGACCGCAGGTCAGAAGGCCGGAATCCAGCGGCGACAGTCCGGTCGTCGCGTCCTTCGTAGCCATCTGGTCGAACAGCGGGAACATGATACCGGTGATCTGCTCAAATACAGCGATCGCCGTCAGAGCGGTGATCACGACGGTCACGCCGATTCCGAAGCGGTTGAATCCGCGGATCATGCGGCCGGGATGGAACCACAGGCCGATGACGATCAGGGCAGCGATGATGATAACCGGGATCAGGTTCTGAACGATCCGTCCGATGCTCAGCTTGTAGCTCGTCATAGCCGTCATGCACAGACCGCCCACGATGCAGCCGATCGGAATGGTGATCATTCCGGCCAGCACGCCGGCGCCGAGGTAACCTCTGTCCTTCTTATCGATGATGCCGAGGGCAACCGGGATGGTAAATACGATCGTCGGTCCCATCATGGTACCGAGAATCAGTCCTGCGAATTTTCCGATCGCCTCGTCTCCCGCCAGCTGCATCGCCAGCGGATAGCCGCCCATGTCGCAGGCAAGAAGTGTGGTGGCGAACATGGATGAGTCCGCGCCGAAGAAATTGTAAATCGGCTTGATGATCGGTCCCAGAACCTCCGCCAGAACCGGTGCCGCCGCCACAACGCCGGCCATGGAAAGAGCCAGCGGTCCGATGGCGTTGAAGCCTTCTTCGAATTTCTCGCCGTAACCCAGCTTGTTGCCGCGGATCTTGTCAATTGCTCCGACAATCATGAAAATCATCATGATCATCATGATCACTTTATTGATGGAGAGGGTGGTGACCCACTCCGTCAGGCTTGAAGTAAATGTATTCATATAGTGCCCCTTAAATCAACAATCATTTATAGTTTCTGCACAAGTGCCTCTGACGGATGGGGAATGACCACTGAATGGATCAGCTTGTCCGCACAGATCGTCTCCGCCGCGGCTGCCGATGCCTTCACTTCCCCGGTATCTCCCGTCAATATAATGTACCCTTTTCCTCCGATCCCGTTGCCGATGCGGACGCGCACAAGCGAGATCCCGGCTTCCTTGACCGCCACATCCGCCGCGATAACCGCCGCACTGACCGTGCGGAATTCAAGAACGCCAAGCGCGCGGATATGATCCCGGCACACTTCTCCTTTCACCGCTTTCAGCACGGACGGATGCACATTCGGCAGGATCAGGTCATCGACCCGGTTTCTCCCCGCGCACCGTACGCCCTCTGCGACTGACGTCTTCACGTCTCCCGTATCTCCTCCGATGAGGATCATGTATTTCCCGGGACATATGGCGGAAGAACGAATCAGGTCCACTCTGGCTGCCTTCACCATGTTGTCGCACGTCTCAATGCCCCGCGCGATGCTGTTCAATTCAACCAGACCGATTGCCAGACTCATAACGATCACCGCTCCTGATTCTGTCAGCAGATGATCTCCAGATCATCCACGATTCCGACTACGGTTGCGTCAACGGGCGTACCCATGTCGTTGACCGCGCTGCGCGCCGAACTTCCGTTGACGACAATCACCTTCTCACCGACTCCCGCGCCGATGAGATCCGCCGCAACGATCGGATCGCTGTGCGTGCTGTCGTCCCGGACATCCAGCGGCTGCACCAGCAGCAGCTTCAGGCCCGAAAGTCTTTCATCCTTTCTGGTCGCCCAGATATTCCCGATGACCTTTGCAACCTTCATCTTTTAATCCTCCTTTAATCGCAGCAGAAGCGGATGCCCTTGCGCGCGGCAGCTTCCTTCGCGAGATCTGTGATGATGCAGCCTCTGATCAGATGAATGCATGATGCGCCGGCTCTCTCCGCATCGATCAGATCTCTTTCCGTCACTACCTTGCGGCGGATGGTGATTTCGCACCCGCCCGTTTCGCAGCTCTCCTCCGATGCCGGGCTTTCCGCCGTCCGGTTCATCGCCGCTAAGACCAGCTGATCTTTTGGAACAACGGTCAGTCCGCAGCTTTTCAGAAAGTCCAGCTCACCGCTCATTTTCTTCCACATCGGTGCCGGCATGCTCTTTTCGTACCGCAGATATTCAATTTCATCCGACGATACCAGAAGCCGTTTGCCGGACATGATCGCCTGCAGCGCCGTCTGCAGATACGGCGTATCCGCCATTCCGCTGCACAGCTTCGAAAGATTCGGGCAGGTGAGATTGAACAGAACGACGGTATCCACCCGGTCCATCTCCGTCTTGTAATCGGAAAGAAGCGCGCACTGCACGTCATATGTCCCGGCAAGTTCACTGTTCTCCAGAAGCGCGTGACAGTCCGTCCCGTGGTCCTCCGTCAGAATCAGCAGAACTTTTTTGCCCGTATCCGCCGCATTTTTCTGATCGCATGTTCCGTCCGCGCAGCAGGATGCGCACGGCGCGTCATCCTCTTTCCCTTTCAGGCACGCTTCGATGTCACTGTCCGAGACGGCGATTCCCATCTCTTCCAGTTTCTCTTTTACCCTGGCGGTGATGCGGTCTGTTAATTCTCCTGTGTCCATACTGCCTCCTTTCTGTCAGATTTTAACCGGAAATCACGCAGTTCATGGCGATTCCGGCCGGCGTCACGAGGAATGGGTCACGGGGCTTGACGGTTCTGATCCCGGTCACCTTCTCAAAGACGCCCTCGATTCCTGTCAGACAGGATGTTCCGCCGCACAGATAAATCGTATCTGCCTTCGACGGATCAATGTACTTTTTCACAATGGTGGCCATCTTCTCGACCACCGGACGCACCACCGGCATAATCTCCTTATGCCGGCTGTAGTCCTGTTTGATTTTTTCAGCTTCCTCGAAAGACACGTGGTAGTTGCCGGCCAGCACCAGAGACAGATGGGTGCCGCCTGTCGGCTCATCCTCGATCTCAATGACCCTGCCGTTCTTGAAAACCGCGAGGCCGGTGGTGCCGCCGCCGATATCCACCACAACGCCATCCTGAATCTGATAGACCGAATTTGCAGCCGTCGGCTCATCAAGCACGTTGGTGACCTCAAACCCGGCACCTTCCGCCACATACTCATGGGTCTTTGTGCTGGAATCCGTACCGGCCGGCATGGCAATCGCACAGTCGGTCAGTTCCCGGCCGAGGCGCTGCTCCAGTTTGTCCTTCAGCTCCTGGACAATCGTCCGTGCTCCGACGAAATCAACCACAACGCCGTCCCGAAGGACGCTGGCCGCCTTTTTCTCGCAGGCAACCGGCCGGTTGTTCTCATCCAGAACAACAAGAACGATGTAGGCGGTACCCAGATCCAGCCCTGTTTTCAATTTTCCCTGTGCGGGGAAGACCTTCTCCTGGGACTGCGATACCCTGTCCATGTATGTGTCAATCCGATTCAGATCAAGCATAACTGCACCTTTCGTTTCAAATTGTGTAATTCTGAAATTCCCGCGCAGGAGCAATCCTGCCCGTTACCAGTTTGCACTGCGGCCGATTCCCTTGCGGTCAATCTTCCGGATGATTCTTCCCATCGTAAAGCCGTGTACAAACGCCGCGTTTGCCTCATCAAAGTCGATGTGCATCTTGCAGCTGAAGTTCCGGCTGACGCGGATAATCACATCCTCAAAAATCACCGGCCTGTCGCTGAGCACTTCCACAGCAACCCGATCCTTATCCTTGAGATTCAGCAGCTTCGAGTCCTTCGCCGTCACGTGAATATGGTTGTGAGCGATGATCACGCCCTCTTTGATGTCCAGCGAACCTTCGGGACCCTGAATGGTGATGGCACCGCTTCCCTTCACATCTCCGGACTCCCGCAGCGGAGCGTCCACACCCAGCGCAACGCAGTCGCTCTTGGAGAGCTCCACCTGCGTCGCACTGCGGACGGGGCCCAGGACAGCCACATGGCTCATGGTGCCCTTCGGCCCGACCAGCGTCACCCGCTGATCGGAAAGGAACTGGGAAGGCTGCGAGAGATCTCTTTTCGGAGTCAGCGTTGCGCCTTTTCCGAAAAGAATCTCACAGTCCTCCTGTGTCAGATGAACATGCTTCGCAGAGACTTCGATCTCCACCAGCCCGGCCATATGGATGGAATCCATCACGGCTGAAACAATATCTTTCATCAATTGCCTCCTCCTGTGTAGTCTCCGGCCAGATATTTGCACATCATGATATGAAGTGCGCTGGACAGACGATTGAGTTCCTCGATGATATCTCTGCGCTTGTATTTTCCGCCCTCCTTAAATGCGGTGCAGGCGGACAGCTCCGTCTCTCTGATCTGTGTCCGGATCTGGTTAAGATAAGCGTAATTGATCCCCATGGTGTAATCCGGCAGGAGCATCTGCTTAATCTTGTAAAACTTCATCGGATCATGGGAGCGCTCGCGCAGCTCCGCATGACTTAGTCCGATCGTAGTCATCTCCGGGACGTCCTCCGCAAGAACATCACAGCGCATCAGTTCCCGAAGATGGCGCAGAATATCATTCAGATCCTCCACAAGAGCCTGGCAGCCGTTCTCATGGATCACGGCCTGGGCCAGAACGACGAGCGACTGCGTCGAGTCAAGCTTTCCGCGGAATACAATTCTCGGATCGTCCTTGTTCACCAGTTCATTGCCGTAAAGCTGGGTCATCTGCTCCGGCTTCTCATAATAGAAGGCGCCGGTTTCATGATCCTTATACTTCGGGCGCGGAAGGGCAGCCGGTTCCGGCTTCGCCGCGGCGGGCGCCTTCGCATCCTGCTGCGGCGCGGCGCCGGCGCTTTCCGTCTTCCCGTGGTCTGCTCCTCCGGCAGTGACCTGATCGCGGAAATTGCTTTTCATCTGATATTTGATTTTTCTTTGCTGCAGATACTCTTTTGCTGCGGGAGTAAGGATGGCCCCGGCCGGAACGACGTAAACGTCCGGCTGGGAATTTCTCAGCTCATAACGGAGTATTTCCTCGGTTATTGCTTTCATACGCCTTCACTCCTTTGTTTCATCATTTCCGGGGCGATCGGCCCCGTATTATCCGATCCGTGTGATTCTTCCTGTTACTGCGCGCTGCCGCCGAGGGTCGGAAGGATGTACTCCACATCTTCATGCGGTCTCGGGATGACATGAACGGAGATCAGCTCGCCGACTCTCTCGGCTGCCGCAGCGCCCGCGTCGGTCGCCGCCTTGACCGCTCCGACATCGCCTCTTACCATAACGGTGACGAGGCCGCCGCCGACATGTACTTTGCCGATCAGATGTACGTTCGCAGCCTTAACCATCGCATCCGCCGCCTCAACGGAAGCGACCAGACCTCTGGTCTCAATCATTCCCAGTGCTTCTGTAGTCTTAGCCATAATTATTCAGTCTCCTTTCCCAGTGTCGGAAGAATGTACTCAACGTCCTCATGAGGTCTCGGAATAACATGAACGGAGATCAGCTCACCGACTCTCTCGGCTGCCGCAGCGCCCGCGTCGGTCGCCGCCTTGACCGCTCCGACGTCGCCTCTTACCATAACGGTGACAAGGCCGCCGCCGACATGTACTTTACCGATCAGGTGGACATTTGCCGCCTTAACCATGGCATCTGCCGCCTCGACAGACGCGACCAGTCCCTTTGTCTCAATCATTCCAAGTGCTTCTTTTACTGCTGCCATTTTTATCTCCTCTCAAAAATGGTGGCACGCCTTAGCCGGCTGTGCTGTTTTGTCACATCGCCTTCAGGCGGGCGATCACGCTCTTTACTATTTCATCCACGTCGATGTCCGACAGATCCATCTGGCTTCCGGAGTTCTCCACACACGAATCAATTTCCGCGCGGATGTCCTCAATTTCTTTCTGTCCGTAAGCCACGTACCGCTTGTTGATCAGCTGCATCGGACCGACGTTCTCGCTGGTCGCGCTGCCGCCGACGGCGCCGCATCCGAGGGTCAGCGCCGGCTGCAGTGCGGTTGTCGCGCCGATGCCGCCCAGCGTGCTCGGTGTGTTGACGATGATACGGGACGCCGGGACGCGTTTTGCGAAATAATCAACGATGGAGTCATCCTTCGTGTGCATGGAGAAGGTGTGTCCGGCTCCCTCGTAATAGAGGATCTCGCAGACCTTGTCGCAGACATCGTGATAATCCGTTCCTGTGTAGAAGCCCATGATCGGTCCGAGCTTCTCGTTGGAATACGGATGGCCGCGGCCTACGCCGTTCTCTCTGGCGATCAGAACCTTCGCGTCCTTCGGAACCTTGTCCAGATGCGCCAGGTTTGCGATCGTCTCCACGCTCTTTCCTACGATCTCCGGATTCATGGTGCCGTTCGCGCGGAGAATGAATTTGCCGAGTTTATCTCTCTCTTCCTCATCCAGAATATACGCGCCCTGCTTTCTCAGCTCGGCCATAACCGGCTCCACCATGTCCTCATCGCAGATGATGGACTGCTCGGATGCGCAGATGGTGCCGTTGTCGAATGTCTCGGAATCGAGAATCCGCTTTACCGCCAGCGGAAGATCGCAGGTCTTCTCGATATAAGCCGGTCCGTTTCCGGGTCCGACGCCGATGGCCGGTGTTCCGGAAGAGTACGCGGCTCTGACCATGGCGGATCCGCCGGTCGCCAGAATCAGCGCGACGTCCTTGTGATGCATCAGTGTGCTCGTCGCCTCCATCGTCGGGATGGAGATGCAGGATACCAGATTTTCATTGGCTCCCGCCTCGGCAATTGCCTGACGGATCACCTTGACCGCCTCCGTGATACACCGCTGCGCCGTCGGATGCGGGGAAAACACGATGGCATTGCCGGCCTTGACGGCGATCTCCGCTTTATAGAAAGCGGTGGAGGTCGGGTTGGTGGACGGGATGAGTCCGGCGATTACGCCAACCGGAACAGCCAGTACGCGCAGTCCCTTCTCATCATCGCGGCTCAGCTCGCCGATCGTTTTCATGTCCTTGATGTGTTCGTAAACACCGCGGCTCGCAAACACATTCTTGACGACCTTATCTTTTACTTTACCAAATCCTGTGTCCTCCACAGCCATTTTGGCGAGGCGCTCCGCATTGCGGACGCCTGCGTCCGCGATGCAGCGTACAATGTGATCTACCTGAGCCTGATCCATCCGCGCAAGTTCCTTCTGCGCTTCTTTTGCAGACTCAACCAGATCTCTCACTTCCTGCATGGAGATCAGATCTTTATCAATTAATTTCATTCTGCCATTCTCCTGTTATTCTTCTATCCTGCTGATTCCCTCTCTGGCACAGAATGCCTGTATGTTATCCAGCAGCACATCTTTGCGCGCGGATCGGATCTGTTCCCGTGTCATTGTGTCGATCCCCAGCTTTCTCGCGAGAATCCTGAGTTCAATTACGCCCCTGCCGGCAAGCTCAGCCACCGGAACCGATGTGGAAACCGGTTTTTCATCCGGGTCCTTTCGCTCTTCTTTCGGGATTTCCTGTTTTACGTCCGCTTCCGGACTTTCATCCGCTTCCGGGCCGTCATCCGGTTCCGGACCGTCGTTCCTGCCGTCGCCGTCATCCGGGTCCGGGCCGTCGTTCCTGCCTCCGCCGTCATCAGGGTCCGGGCTGTCATCCGGGCCGGGACCGCCGTCCGGGTCTTCGCGCCGGATCGTTCCCAGAATCTGTTCCACGTCGCTGTGCGGTCTCGGGATCACGTGAACCGATATGAGTTCGCCGACTCTCTCGGCCGCGGCCGCACCGGCGTCCGTCGCCGCTTTTACCGCACCGACGTCGCCCCGGACCATCACAGCGACCAGGCCGCCTCCGGAGTGTTCCTTGCACTGAAGAGTTACATTGGCGGCTTTCAGCATTGCATCGGCAGCTTCAATGGACGCAACCAGTCCTCTGGTTTCTATCATGCCTAAT
>ONLT01000053.1 GCA_900318755.1 uncultured Eubacteriales bacterium | reverse complement strand
CCGCATAGCGGGTGGTTTTTTGTTTCGCTCGGCTCATATTTCCGTTGGGAAATACTCGCTCGATCTCAACAGGCTGAAGCCCATAAGTAAAAGCAGGGCCTCTTCGGCCCCGCTCAATTTTTGTAATTACCAGTTTACCGCGATATCCAGCTGATTCGGATTGCTCAGCGCGAATGTACCTGTATCGCAGACGATTGCCTGCCCGAGGCTGCAGCTCACGTGGGAGCCTCTCGGATGGACGCTCAGGTTCGCCGCCACCATCACGTAGTCGCCCAGCATCTTGACGCCGTCGGAACGCACCCAGTACGGATCGTTGTTTCCCATATTTCTCATAATCCGCACGACACCGGACATATTCATATTATAGTAGGTTTCCTTGCCGCTGGGCCCCATCACGACGCCCTTGCTCTTCGTCAGAACGCCGCTGCCGATGTAATAAGAGGAAGGATCGCTGTTTTCCTTCTGCGCGTTCCCGGAGGACGGCGCCGTACTGCCGCCGGATCCGGTCCTGCTGCTTCCGGAGGACGCGGAAGATGTCTGCTGCTTCGCCGCCGTCTGTGCCGCCGCCTGCTGCTTTGCGGCCGCCGCCTGTGCGTCCGCCGCCGCGACCTCGTCCGCCGCCTTCTTCGTCAGCGCGTCGACCTGACTCTGCTGCTGCTGAATCTGGCTTGCGAGCTGCGCCGCCTGGCTCTGCTGGTCCGCGATATTCGCCGCGAACTCGTTTACCTGCGCCGAGGTCTGATCAAGCAGCTGCTGAACTTCACTCTTCTTGCTTTCCGTCTGCTGGCGAAGTGTGTCGATCTGCGCCTGCTCGTCCTCGACCTTTTTCTCCTTATCCTCGACCTCCTGGCACGTCTGTGCGTACTCTTCAAGTTTCTTGCGGTCGTAGGAAGTAATGTTTGAGAAATTGTCCGCGCGGTTCAGAAATTCCGTGATGCTTCCGGAAGTGAACAGCTCCTGCAGAGCCCCGTTTCCTTCCGAATGCTCGTACATGAACTGAATGCGGAGGTCCATGCTGCTGCGCTGCTGTTCCTCGTCTTCCTTCGCCTGTTCCAGCTCAAGCGTCACCTGGTCCAGTTCATTTTGCTTGTCCGTGTATTTCTGTTCAAGGGAACTGATCTGAGAATTGATATCGGATACCTGTGAGTTCAATGTCGAGAGATAAGCCTCCGCCTCGCTTTTTTTCGACTCAAGCGCTGCGATGCTCTCTTCTACGGTCGAAAGCTGACTTTTGGAGGAATCCGTCTGCTGTTTCGCCTGATCCAGCTGTTCCTGCGTCGTCGCCGCGAATACTTCCGCTGATGACAGGAGAAGTGCCGCTGACAGCGCCGCTGCAATCATACCTTTCTTCATAAAAGCCTCTTTACTGGTCGTTGTCTGATAGATTCGAAGAAATTATATCATAACTGTCACCAAAAAAGAAGCTTTTTCTTAACATCTCTTAACATTTGTGTCACATTTTCATTTTGCGGAACTCCGAAGGAGTCAGATCGGTCGTCTTTTTAAACGCCCGCGCAAAATGAGAAGTGCTGTTAAACCCGCATCGGTCGGAGATGGTTTCGATCGGCTCAGCCGTCTCCCGGAGCATCTCCATCGCTTTCTCCAGGCGGTAATTGAGAAGATACTCATGGGGCGTGCTGCCCGTATCCTTGCGGAACGCACGAATCAGGTAGGACTGTGACAGGCCGGAGAACTTCGTCAGGTCAGAGAGCATCAGCGGCTCGCTGTAGTGTTCGCGCATGTAGCGCATCAGCACCGTGCTGTTCATGTCCGCGTCCGTGCTGTCGCCGCGGGTCGCAAGCTGCATAAAAATCTCCGTCAGGTACTGCGATACCTCGTACTCCCTGCCTTTTTTGTCCTCCGCGCATTCAATCACCTGCCTGAACAGAGTGTGCATCTTCTCTGGATCCGCAGGACTGAACACCGGACTTGCCGTCCGGTTCAGAAGGAAGTCCATATACGGGTCCATCGTCACGCCTCCGCAGCGCAGCCAGAGCAGCTCCGCATCCTCGCGGCACCAGACCGCGTGCGGCGCGTCCGCACCGATCATAATGATCTGCCCCGCCCCCGCGAACCGGTTCGCCCCGTAAGCGCGGAGCTTGATCCGTCCGCTCACGACATATACCAGAAGATTGGATGTCATGCGGCTCCGCTCAACCGCGTAATCCGGCGTGCAGAAAAATCTGCCCCAACCGATTACGTAATACAGGGTTTCCCTGACCAGCGACGACGGAAGACTCATTCCCATCGTCGAATTTTCAGACACGCCTCTCTGTTTTATTTTCATATTTGTCCCCCTGTCCGGACTGCTATCGGACATTCCCGCCGCCGCGCGATCGATGTCTGCATTCAGGTCAGGCGGACGGACGGAGTTCTATTGAAAAAGGGCAGAGTGTGAACTGCAATCTTTCGAATTGAATTACGGTCAGCTCCACTGCCTTATGATATTTATGCACTTGTTAATATACCATGAAAACATGATGAATTATTGAACAATCCCTACCTTAGCAGATTTTTTCCGTTTTGTCCAATTTTCTGCCACTTTTATTTTTATTTTTTGTATAATCGCGTCATTACAGAGCTGGCAGCATCCAATTCGTGCAAAACAATTCTTATATTTTGTCAGTTTTTATGCCGCACCCCATTTTGTGCAGTATGCGGCAGGAGCCTGTCCCTCCCCTTTCCTTTGTTTTCCTTTGATGAGAAAAGGATAGCGCGCGCAGCTTAAATCAGATTAAAATTTCTCATAATATTTGCTTAAAAAATCCGGAGCATTCCCCAAAAGGTTCCTGCTCCGGATCTGTTTTCTATTCTTTTCTGATTTTAAAAACCGCCCGATCCGGCGGAAGAAATCCGCCGGCCCCGCAGTTCTGCATCAGAGCTGCGGTCCTGCTGCGACAAGCGCCTTGCCCGCGTCATTTCCCTCGTACTTCTTGAAGTTCTTAATGAAGCGCTCGGAAAGATCCTTCGCCTTCGCATCCCACTCGGAAGCATCTCCGTAGGTGTCGCGCGGATCCAGAATCGCCGGATCTACGCCCGGAAGCTCCGTCGGAACCTCAAAGTTAAAGTACGGAATCTTCTTCGTCGGAGCCTTATCTACGTCGCCGGTCTGAATTGCGGTGATGATGCCGCGGGTATCCTTGATGGAGATCCGCTTGCCGGTTCCGTTCCATCCGGTGTTGACAAGATAAGCCTTCGCGCCGCTCTTTTCCATCTTCTTGACGAGCTCCTCCGCGTATTTCGTCGGATGCAGCTCCAGGAACGCCTGACCGAAGCATGCGGAGAAGGTCGGGGTCGGCTCTGTGATGCCGCGCTCCGTGCCCGCCAGCTTTGCCGTGAATCCGGACAGGAAGTAGTACTTCGTCTGCTCCGGCGTCAGAATGGAGACCGGCGGCAGAACGCCGAACGCATCCGCGGAAAGGAAGATCACGTTCTCGGCAGCCGGGCCGGAAGAAACCGGGTTGACGTTCTTGACGTTCTTCTCGATGTGCTCGATCGGGTAGGACACACGGGTGTTCTCCGTGACGCTCTTATCCGCGAAATCCAGTTTTCCGTTCTCATCGATCGTCACGTTCTCAAGAAGCGCGTTTCTCCTGATCGCGTTGTAGATGTCCGGCTCGGAATCCTTATCAAGATTGATGACCTTCGCGTAGCATCCGCCCTCGAAGTTGAAGACGCCGTCATCATCCCAGCCGTGCTCGTCGTCGCCGATCAGCAGCCGCTTCGGATCGGTGGAAAGCGTCGTCTTTCCGGTTCCGGAAAGTCCGAAGAAAATGGATGTATGCTTGCCCTCCATATCGGTGTTCGCGGAGCAGTGCATGGAAGCGATGCCCTTCAGCGGAAGGTAGTAGTTCATCATGGAGAACATACCCTTCTTCATCTCTCCGCCGTACCAGGTGTTGATGATGACCTGCTCGCGGCTCGTGATGTTGAAGACGACCGCCGTCTCGGAGTTCAGTCCGAGTTCCTTGTAATTCGAAACCTTCGCCTTGGAAGCGTTGTAGACGATGAAGTCCGGCTCGAAGTTCTCGAGCTCCTCAGCCGTCGGTCTGATAAACATATTCGTGACGAAGTGTGCCTGCCACGCGACCTCCATGATGAAACGGATCGCCATACGGGTGTCCTTGTTCGCGCCGCAGAACGCGTCGACGACGAACAGTCTCTTGCCGGACAGCTCATCCTGCGCGATCTTCTTCACCGCGTCCCAGGTTTCCTCAGAAGCCGGATGGTTGTCGTTCTTGTACTCATCGGAGGTCCACCAGACGGTGTCCTTCGAATTTTCGTCCATAACGATGAATTTATCTTTCGGCGAACGTCCGGTGTAAATGCCGGTCATAACGTCGACGGCTCCCAGCTCGCTGACGCGGCCCACATCGTATCCGGTCAGGCCCGGTTTTGTCTCCTCCTCGAACAGCTGATCGTAGGAGGGGTTGTGGACAATTTCTGTCACTCCGGTGATTCCGTATCTGCCAAGATCAAGTTCTGACATAGCCAATTACCTCTTTCCAAATGTAAATCCTGTAAAGTGTGTGTATATTTTCGGATTGTATCGAAAAAAATACGTCCATTCGACCCCATTATACATGATTCAAGCGGGTTGTCACGCGAAAAATTTTAAACATCCTGCTATTTTTCAATTTTTTTAACAGAAAGAAACGCCGAATCTAAACTTTTCGGGAAGATTCCCGGCTTCGTCTGGCAAAAACAGATCGGATGCACTAGAATAGACAGAGTTGTACAGACTGATTATGGGGTAAATCATATGGAACACAGCATATACGGCACACACCGCCCGGAACTCGAGCGAGATATGGCGTATCTTGAACAGGAAATTGACAAAATCCGGACCGATCTGAAGGCTTCCCTGGGGATGGATCCGGTCGAGCACTGCCTGGCGCGGATCAAAACCGAGGAGAGCATGCGGGAAAAATGCCGCAGAAACAATCTCCCGGAGACGGAGGAATCCGCCCTCGGCGCGATCCACGACGCCATCGGCCTGCGCATCGTCTGCGCGTTCGTCGACGACATCTACGCCATCCGCGACCGCATCCGCGCGCTCCCGGATGTCTCTGTCGTCCGGGAAAAGGACTACATCCGGCACGCGAAACCGAACGGCTACCGGAGCTATCACATGATCCTTCAGCTCCCCGACGGCTACTTTGCGGAGATCCAGCTGCGCACCATCTCAATGGATACGTGGGCGGCGCTGGAGCACCATCTGAAGTACAAACGGGACACGGGTCCCCAGACGGATCTGATCATTCAGGAACTGAAGCGCTGCGCGGATGAACTCGCGTCGACGGATCTTTCGATGCAGACCATCCGCGACATGATCCAGGACCGGACCGGACAGGATGCTCCGGACAACGGCAAACCGCCGATAGGGCTGACTGATAAATAAGGGGTTGAATTATTATGAAACTGCTGCTTGCTGAAGACACCGCCGATCTGAACCGGGCGCTGACCGCGATCCTCCGGCATGAGGGCTATGCGGTCGACTCCGTCTTCGACGGAGAGGAAGCGCTCCGCCACATTCAGACCGACAGCTATGACGCAATTATTCTTGATATCATGATGCCGAGGATGAACGGCATCACCGTGCTGCGTGAGGCGCGGAATCTGAACATCATCACGCCGGTTCTCCTTCTTACGGCGAAGGCCGAGATCGATGACCGCGTCGACGGGCTGGACGCGGGCGCCGACGATTATCTGACGAAGCCTTTCTCCATGAAAGAGCTTCTGGCCCGCGTACGGGCGCTGACGCGCCGGGGGACCACCTACAACCCGGATGACATCCGGTACCGCGACGTTTCGCTCCGCTCTGAGAGCTTCGAGCTCGTCTGCGAGAACACCGTCCGGCTCTCGGTCAAAGAGTTCGAACTGCTCCAAACGCTCATGCTGAATCCGGGCAAGACGATCGAAACCTCGTTTCTGATCGGGCACATCTGGAACGGCGAGCCGGACGCCACGCCGGAAACGGTGGACCTGTATGTTTCGTTCCTGAACAGGAAGCTCCGCGCGGTCTCCTCCAAAATCGAGATCTCAGGAGACAAGGAGCAGGGATACTCGCTGGAATAATCCTGCGCACAAAGGGGAGGAATGCACATGAATAAAAAATCCATCGATAAGCTTCGGAAACATTTTATCCTGATCGCGCTTCTCTCCTTTACCTGCGTCATGTTCTTTATCGGCGGCCTGGTCTATGTGATCAACATCGCCGCCGCGCGTCACGAGGCGTATGAAACGCTGACGATAATTCTGGATAACGACGGCGAGCTGAACATCGACGCCGACAAGGTGCCGCAGAGCCTTCTGGACAAATACTTTTTTCTGTCGAAGCAGTCCCAGTCCTCTCCGGAATTCAGCTATCAAACCCGCTATTTCTACGTGGAATTTGACCAGGAGATGAAACCTTCTTCCCTTGTGACCGGCCATATCGCCGCGCTCACAGACGAGGAGGCGATCGAGTACGCCAAAAGCGCGGTCCAGTCCGGCAACAGCTTCCGCCGCAGGGGAAATTACTATTATCTGGTCAATCACACGGACAGCGGGACTGAAGTCGCATTTCTCGACTGCCGCAGCCAGTTTTACGCAAATTCCCGGATTCTGTTCATCGCACTGCTTCTGATCGTGGTCGGCGCCGTCGTCTCCTTCCTGATCCTGCGGGCATTTTCCTACCGGATCATTCAGCCGGAGATCCGCAACATTCAGCGCCAGAAGCAGTTTATCACCAACGCCAGTCACGAGCTGAAAACGCCGCTCGCCGTCATCCGCGCGAACACCGAGCTGGATATCATGATGAACGGAGAGAATGAGTGGAACCAGTCGACCATGCGGCAGGTGGATCACATGACGGATCTGATCCAGAATCTTGTAACCATCGCGAAATACCAGGAAAAATCCTCCGGCGTCCGGGTCGACACCGATCTCTCGAAAACCGTCTCTGAGAGCGCCGAATCCTTCCGGACCGTGGCGGATCACGAATCAAAAACCTTCACAAAAAAAATCCCCGAAGGGATTCACATGGAGGCGGAGCCGAACCAGATCAGCCAGCTCACTGCGCTTCTTGTGGACAACGCCATCAAATACTGCGACGACGGCGGCGAAATCACCGTCGAGCTGTCCCAGAAAGGACGTTACATCCGGCTGATCGTGTCAAACTCCTATGCGGAGGGTGCGAATCAGGATTACCGCCGCTTTTTCGACCGGTTCTACCGGGAAGATGAGGCCCACACACAGGGCCGGGGCGGGTATGGAATCGGCCTCTCCATCGCGGAGGGCCTCATGGAGCAGTACCGCGGAAGCATTGACGTGTCGTGGAAAGACGGAGTCATCTCATTCACCTGCACATTCAAAGCCTGAGGGCGAAGCCTTCCCGGATCGGAATTCGGGCAGGTTTCGTTAATGGAAGTCGAAGGAGAGCTGCTGGTAATTTCTGCGAGCACGGACTTCCGGCATCTCGCACCGCATCATCTCCGCCGCGCTTTCGAAATCATCCAGCCACATCTCTGCGTCGTCCGGTTCGATCATCAGCGGCATCCGGTCGTGCACCGGAGCCATCGACCGGTTGGCCGCAGTCGTCAGAATCACAAACCGGTCCCCTTCCGGATAGAGATCATACAGACCGGCGAGATAGAGCACGCTCCGCCCGTCCCGCGTAAATGAGACAAGACTGCGCTCCCTGTCGCGCTCATAAAATCCAGCCGCCGGGATCAGACACCGCCTCGACCGGATCCCTGAGCGAAAGGCGGGCAGCTCCGCTGCGGTTTCACTTCTCGCATTGATCAGGAGCGAACCGTGCGCCGGAAAGCCCCAGACCATCTTCCCGTCCATTGTCAGATTCCCGCCCTCCTTCCGGATCACCGGCGCCGGCCCGGACGGACGGATATCTCCCGCTACGGTCTTCGTAAAAATATCTCCCGCAGCGGTCTTTGTAAAAATATCTCCAGCCGCGGTCTTTGTAAAACGAAGCTCCGGGAAGTCGCTTCGAACCTCCCGGAACATCGTATCATCAATATAATATCTTCCGCACATAACCGTCACCCGATCTTTTCATCTCTTCCGCACTGTTCCTTTTGGGTCAGGCAAGCCAGCCGCGGATATCCGCCGCATCAATTCTCTTATTGACAAGCTTTCCCGAGACGATCTGAAGCTCCGGATAATCCTTCTTCAGCTCCTCCACGCTCTTTCCGATCCCGCTCGAACCGGATGTCGCAAACAGATCGATCCGTTTGCCCTTCAGATCCGCACGCTCGAGAAAGGTGCGGATGATCTTCGGCGCCGTGTACCACCAGATCGGGTAGCCGATGACGACCGAATCGTAACCGGAACAGTCCGGAAGCTCCCCGGCGATCTCCGGGCGGCATTCCGGATCGTTCATCTCCACCGAACTACGGCTCTGCTTATTCATCCAGTCAAGATCCGCGGACGAATAACGGACCGCCGGGACGATTTCATACAGATCGCCGCCGACCGCATCCGCGATCTCCCTCGCTTTTCCTTCTGTCACGCCTGTCGCAGAAAAATACGCAACGAGTCTGGTGCTCATAACCATCACCTCCAAAAAAACTCATGGTTGCCGCTTCTTTCTTAAAGAATAACCATTTCTCCCGCGCATGTAAATTAAAATCAGACATTGTAGCGGTTTTTAATCACCAGATCCGTGTACTGCAGCTCACGGTCCGGCATTTTTCCGTCGATGATCAGCCGGAACAGAATCATCACGGGGTCGTAGCCCTGAACGAACGCATTCTGACCGATCAGAAAATCGATGACGCCCCGTCTGACCCATTTTACGTTTCCCTCGACGATATCGCTGGCGATCACCCGGACATCCTTTTCCTTTTTATGATTCACAAGCGAACGGCAGATACCCTCGTCTCCGGAACCGGCGATGTAGATGCCCGCAAGATCCGGATATTCCTCCAGCAGCTCATCCGTTATCTTTTCGGAGACCCAGTCATCCTCGTAGCAGAATCTCCGGTCGACGACCTGAATTTCCGGGAAGGTTTTCCCGGCCTCATCGACAAATCCGCCCACGCGTTCCACCATAGCCGGCGTCGTCTGATAGCTGGCGATGACCGCCACCTTGCCTGTTCCGTTCAGCACCGCGCCCATCAGGCCGCAGGCCATGCGGCCGCCCATATAGAGGTTCTGCCCTACATAGCAGAGCCGTCTGGAGTTTCTAACATCTGAATTCAATGTGACAATCGGAATATGGTACTCGTCGACAAACTGATTGATCGTCGATGCAAGAACATCCGCCTCCGAAGGAACGAGCGCGATCCCGGAATAATTCTCCTCGCGCATGCGGTTCATGATCCGGATCTCTTCGGCCACATCCACATTGTCAATCTTGCAGATGGTGACGCTTCCCTCCAGGCTTTCCACTTCCTTCCTGGCCTGTTCCGCTCCCTTCAGAAGGTTCTGCATAAACTCCGTCTTCGCGGACTGAACAATGACACCGATTTTAATGTTTCTCTTTGCAAGCGCGAGCGCCCTTCCCGCCCGGCTGGGCTCGTATCCCATCTCCGCCGCCAGCCTGCGGATCTTCTCGGCAGTTTCCGGCTTGATGCGGTCCTTGTGCTTCAATGCGCGATCCACCGTGCCTCTGGAAACTCCGGCGGCGTCGGCGATCTGCTGTAATGTAACGGGCATTTCCGCTGCCCCCTTTCTGTTTTTTCTTCCGGAATCCTGCTTCCGGATCAGAAAAGCTCCGCTTCGCAGCAAAATCCAACAATTATGGCCCGATCCGTCAGCGGACACGCCGGATGGATCAGAGCGATCGGAACCTTGTATTATTATGCGTACACGCGAACGCAACTTTATTATAAATGATAATCGGTCTTTTTGCACGTTTTTTCTTTTTCCGGATGTTACAAAATAATTCGGCAAAATCCAACAATTTTTCTGTGAAACGATCGTATCTTTCTTGCGTTCGTTGTAAAAAACGCCCCGGCCCTCATGAGGAAAAACCAGCCCGGTTCCTCTGAAAAAAACCGCCCCGGTTCCGGTGCGAATGAACGCGCCGAAACCGGGACGGTTTTTGGTAGTGGTAGTATTGTCTGATTCACAGTAGAGAGAAAAAGTATAAAAACGCATGCCTGCGGTTTTATCTGAATTATTTGCCGAGAAGCTCCTTCTCGATCCTTTCGCGCGCCTCCGGCGCCTGTTTGTCCATTTTCTCCGGAAAGCCGAAGTAGGATACGCACGCGATCGTGTCGCCGCCGACCTTGGCCGGGTGATCCACGAGCTGCTTGTTGGCGAAGTTCGTCTCGCGCAGCGTCTCGAAGATGCCGTCGAAATCCACCTCTCCCTCGCCCATCGCAAGATGCTGATGGATCGTGACGTCCGCTCTGCCTCTCTGATTCAGCCACGGCGGGTTCGCGATGTATCTGCAGTCCAGCGTCTGATTGTAGGTATCCGCGAACAGCACGTGCGTCAGCTCATCGCCCGCGTACCGGATCATATGGCGGACATCGCCCTTGCCCTGATCATAAAAGAATCCGTGGGGAGAAGAATAGACATAGCCGAGGTTCGGAGAGCGGAAGGATTTCACCATATCGCACGCCTCATCATTCAACTCGCAGAAGTCATAGGGATGAGACTGAACCTCGACCCGGAGTCCCTCACGCTCAATGATCGGAAGCAGCTCCTCCATCGAGCGGAACCACATGCCGTTGCAGATCTCCTGCTGATTCGGATCGCCGGAGAACTCGGTGTTGATGACCGGGACGCCCATGTTGACCGCGATCTCGATCATCTTTTTCCAGTTGGCGACCGCATGCTGTCTCTGCTCCTCGGTCGGACCGGACCAGCGGTATACACAAATGAAGGAGGAAATCTCAACCCCGGTCTCCTTCAGCGCCTGACGATACTCCTGCTCGCACTCTTTGGAGAAGAGCGGATGTTTGTAAAAGGGATTGATGCGCGGATGCGGAGACTGCTCAATGTACTTGTATCCCCAGTCCGCAACTTTGTGGACCATTTCATTGATTCCCATCTGCTTTGCCAGCACATCCACATCAAATGCGATTTTCATACTGCAAACACTCCTTTCAATGATTCGTTCTGTATCACACGTTTCCGATCGGCCGGCAAATCATGCCCTGCCGCACTTTCTTGTCGTTACATTCTGTATTTCCTTTAACTACGGTCATTATAGCAATCGGAACCCGCCCCATCAATTTGAAATCGGAGCCATTTATTGATATTTTCGACCCTGTTGACCCGGTCTGTGCTATGATGGTAAAGAAGCGTTTCCTTTAAGGCAGATAGATTTCCGGCTCCGGTGGATTTAGTACCATCCAATATTGCAAAGTGGGTTTGTAATGGTGTGTCCGACCTGGGGTTTACCATCAAACAAGAATCGTTTATTAATGATGGTACACCGGGCGCGACATTTACCATCCACTGTGGAAAAGGAAGTTTGCGATGGTCCGCCGGATGAAACATTTACCATCCGATAAAGAAAAGTAATCTTGCGATGGTACGCCGAATGAATAATTTACCATCCGATGAAAAAAGCAAGTTTGCGATGGCACGCTAGGCGGAAAAATTACCATCCACTGCTGAAATGGAAGTTTGTGATGGCACGCCGGACGAATAATTTACCATCCGATGAGAAAAGCAAGTTTGTGATGGCACGCTGGGCGGAAAAATTACCATCCACTGCTGAAATGGAAGTTTGTGATGGCACGGCAGGCCAAAAATTTACCATCCGCTGTGGAAAAGAAGGTTGCGATGGTACGGCAGGCCAAAAATTTACCATCCGCTACAGAAAAGCAAGTTTGTGATGGCACGCCGGGCGGAAAAATTACCATCCACTGCTGAAATGGAAGTTTGTGATGG
>ONLT01000110.1 GCA_900318755.1 uncultured Eubacteriales bacterium | reverse complement strand
TTTTTCAATCATGGCATGGGTTACGGTTGTCGTAATATCCCTGGAGGCATGATCGTCTCCGCTGCCTGCCTCCGCCCTGTTCTGGATCGAAGAAGACCCGTCCGCGCTGTTGACCGCGCCCGGATTTACGGTATAGGTGATCACATACTGCGTCCCCGCACTCATCTTCGGCAGAGTCAGCGGGAAAGACGCGCCGCTCTGCGGCGTCACCGGATTGCCGCTGCCGTCTTTCACGGTGATGTTCTGATACGACGGGGTGCCGGAAAAACCGTTTGTCCGCATGGTATCCTTCACCGTAACTACATCGGAGGTGCCCTTCTGGGAGCTGACAGTCACCGTATACTGAATCGTTCCGTCGCTCCTGGCTGCTCCGGTTTTGTCGATTGAAATATCGGTAGTTTTCTCCTGCTGGGACGGATGAACCGTGATTTTTGTCCCGTCGCTGAACTGGTGGGTGACATCGCCGGAGGCATTGCCGTTGTGTACTGTCCCCTCAAATTCGATCTTTCCCGTAAATCCTGTGGTGGAATCAAAGACGCCCTGATCAAATGTAAGGGTAATCGTCCCGTCCGTCCCGACGGTATAATCGCCGATGTCCTTCCCGGAACTGTCTCTGATTTCCCCGGACTGACTGGTTCCGGGCACAATTACATCACTCCCGAGGGAGTACGTCAGTGTATTGGAACTTAGATTGCCGGATTGGATTTTATAGTTGATGACGAATTTGGCAGAATCCCCGTTTGTAAATTCGCTTGTGGAAACCCATTTGCCGCCCGAATATTTGTAACTTTCCACGCCGGTGATGTAATCCGACAGGTCATCATTTCCGGACGCTTCAAGAAGCATCGGCATTCCTGCCGCCTTCGCGGCTGCCGCGCTGCTGTACGCTTCTGCCGTGCTGCCTGCTTCTGCCGCGCTTACTGATCCCGCTTCCTGACTGTCCGATGGTGCCGAACCGTTCTCCTGTGAGGCGGTTTCCACCGAAGCGCTCTTTTCTCCGAGTGCGGCCAGCACATACGGGCTGAAGGAGGACGCGCGAAATGTCACCTTTGTAACCGCGTGGTTTTCAACGGTGAGATTCAGATCCGACTTCATGCCGGCGCTGCCCATATCCTCCGCCGTCTGACCGTCCGCGATATGATAAAGTTTCCACGTCACATTTTCTGCCGCGGCAGACTTCGGCTCCGGAAAGGTCAGTGTCACATCCACTTTCCCGTCCGGCTCCGTCTTCTGTCCGTTCTTATCCGCAAAGCTCAGATCATAGGGATAAAGAGCCGCAATCTGCTTTTCCGGCTCTTCCTGCTCCAGCAGGGACCGGATCTGATTCTGCACCGTCTCCGCGTCCGTCCCTGTCAGAAGTTCCGCCTTCATCTGCGTTCCGTAATGCAGAACGCCGGCACCGTACGCCGCCTCGGCCGTCATCCCGTCCGATGCGGAAGCATTCAACTTTCCGGCCTGCTCGTAGCAGGATTCCGAATGGACATGCTCTTCCTTTCCGCAGATCAGGGTCTTCACCTCTTCATAGCAGGGTTCCCCCTCTGAATGGGTGTGCTCTTCCCTTCCGCAGATCAGATTCCCGTTTTCATCGTAGCAGGCCGCCGTGTGTGTATGCTCTTCCTTCGTGCAGACCAGCTTTTTTTCTGTCTTGTAGCACGCGTCGGTATGAGTGTGCTCTTCCTTCCCGCAGATGATCTGCGCGGTCGCCGTATTGGCAGGCAGAACAAGCCCTGTTGTGGTTGCAATCAGCACGAATACCGACAGCAGGCTGATCAGGCGCCGTCTTGTCTTCCTGCGATGACTTCCGGCTGCCGCTCTTTCCAATCTTTCTTCTATAGCATTTTTCATCCAGCCAGTACCCCCTCCTGACTGATCCTGCAGACGTTCTTATGCCTGCCGGCTCATTTGACCGCGCCGAATTGATTCAGCGGCCAGATCCGTATCCAGAGTTTTCCGATCATCTCATCCTTTGAGATGCATCCCATCGCTTTTGTTCTGGAGTCGATCGACACATCCCGGTGATCTCCCATGACGAAAACCGTCCCGTCCGGAACCTGATAGGGAAACTCCAGGTCGCAGCTTCCCAGACTCTTTTCCTTCAGATAAGGCTCGTCCAGAAGCCGGTCGTTCACATAGACGTTCCCAGCTGCGTCTATGCTGACCCATTCCCCGGGCTTTGCAATCACACGTTTGACCAGCACCCGGTTGTTATAATAGAAAGCGACCAGATCACCCTGCTGCACATTTTTATCCTTCAGCGCCAGTACGATGTTTCCCTCATCCAGCGTGGGGGACATGGACGTTCCCACGATACGGAAGATCGGCAGAACAAGCGTCGCGATCAGCACCGCAGCCGCTGCCGCTGTGATTAAAATAAAAATAGTGCTTCTCAGCGTATCCCGGAATTTTCTCTGATACGCGACCCGGTCGATTTCAGTCTGCAGCTCCCTTGTTGTGACAGAAGGCTTTTCTCCACGGACGTCCTCCCCGGAATTCCCGGAATCCCGGTTCAGTTTTTCTTCCGAATTAATATCAGGCATTCCTTCTGCCGCCTCTCTCTGCTCCAATTAAACAAAAATACAATCGCATCGTTGTTTACAATTGAATGCGACTGTCTACCTATTTATATGTCAAAGAATACCACATATTATCTGATATTACAACTACCCCCGCGCGAATATTCTGTCATTTGTCGAATTATTTTCGTCATACAGCACATTATTTTTAAACATCAGGTAAAATATTCTTGATTTTTTGTCTTTTTATGTCAGGGAGTAAGAGAGTATAAATCGCAATGATAGAATTTCTACACCGGTGATCAACATTTAGGGAAACGGAAAAGCAGAAGCGTAAATTATGTGATATGAACTATATTTAGATCTGGTTAATATATTTTTGCTGCCGACGGAACGAAAACAAAGCTTTCCGAACCGGTATGCTCCGATTCGGGAGAGCTTTCAAATTATTATCCGGGAGATTTCCGTAACTGTCCGCATTCGCTCATGACGATAATGCCACCGGGCTTGAATTCAACAAGGGAGTTTCCCTTACCATCAAGTATTACTATGCGGAATTGTGATGGCACGGCCGTCCGGTAATTTACCATCCGGAAAAGAAACGCGAGCTCGTGATGGCACGGCCAGCCGATAATTTACCATCCGGAAAAGAAACGCGAGCTTGCGATGGCAAGCCCGGCCAATACTTTACCATCCGGAAAAGAAAAGTGAGTTCTCG
>ONLT01000100.1 GCA_900318755.1 uncultured Eubacteriales bacterium | reverse complement strand
GCACCCGGTTCCGATCAGCATCGGAATGAACGATTTGCCGGAAAGACCGAACCGGCGGAAAATACGGTCCATGATAAACGCGACACGTGCCATATATCCGGAATCCTCCAGAATAGAGAGGCACAGGAACAGCAGAATCATCTGCGGGACGAAACCGAGGACGGTTCCCACGCCGCCGATGATGCCGTCCACAAGAAGGCTCTGCAGCCATCCCGGAGCGCCGAGTGCGGAAAGACCCGCGTTGGCGCCGTTGGTGATCCAGGTTCCGAACAGCACATCGTTCGTCCAGTCGGTCAGGATCGTTCCGAGAGTCGTGACCGAAATATAATAAACAAGCCACATAATTCCGACGAAAATCGGAATCGCGAGGATGCGGTTCGTCACGATCCGGTCGATCTTGTCCGACGTGCTCATCTCGCTCTTCGATCGTTTCTTCCTGACGGTATCCGCGACGATCTTCTGAATGTAGCAGTAGCGCTGGTTTGTGATGATGCTCTCCGCGTCGTCGTCCAACTCCTTCTCGCAGTCCTGCGTGTGCTGATCGATGTGCTTTTTCAGCTCCGGCGTCAGATGAAGCGATTCGGTCGCCTTATCGTCGCGCTCAAAGAGCTTGACGGCGAACCACCGGAGATTTTTCGGATCCACCGTACCCTCGATCGATTCCTCGATGTGCGCGATGGCGTGCTCGACGCTTCCTGTAAAAACGTGCGGAAGCTCATGCCGCCTTCCCGCAGCCGCTTCCTGCTTTGCCCGCTTCGCCGCCTGAATGGCCATCTCCGCGGCATGCATGGTGTTCTCGCTGTGCAGCGCGCTGATTTCGATCGTGTCACATCCGAGCTCTTTCCCGAGCTTCTTCGTATCGATCGAATCGCCGCTCTTTCTGACGAGATCCATCATATTAAATGCAAGAACAACCGGAAGTCCGATCTCGATCAGCTGGGTGGTGAGGTACAGGTTTCGCTCGATATTCGTTCCGTCGACGATATTCAGAATGACATCCGGTTTCTCGTTGACCAGATAATTTCTGGAGACGACTTCCTCCAGCGTGTACGGGCTCAGCGAGTAGATTCCCGGAAGGTCCTGGATGATGACGTCCTTGTGGCCCGAGAGGCGTCCTTCCTTCTTCTCGACCGTGACGCCCGGCCAGTTTCCGACGTACTGGGTGCTGCCCGTCAGATCATTAAACAACGTGGTCTTTCCGCAGTTCGGATTTCCTGCGAGTGCTATTTTTATGCTCATAGTTTCCTCTTTTCTGCACGCTTTCTCTCCCGCTTCCGCAAGGGAGATTCATTGTACTGTTCTTCGACCGGGAACGCGCACCGCTGCGCCTTCCCCCGAGATCTTTGAAAAAGACGATTTCGGCCGTCAGTTCATCTCAAGAATATCCGCGTCCTCCTTGCGGACGGAAAGCTCGTAGCCGCGCACGGTCACCTCCACCGGGTCGCCGAGCGGCGCGACCTTCCGCACGTAAATCTCAGTTCCCTTCGTGATGCCCATGTCCATGATCCGGCGCTTCAGCGCACCGCTTCCGTGGATCTTCAGCACCGTGGCGGACTGTCCTACAGGAATATCCCGCAAAGTCTTCATTGCTCATCCTCCTCATGATAATTTATAGAAACAGACACAAATTAATGTCCGGTTTCATCAATTCTTTATGGTGCACAATCATTATATTGATTATAATTTATTAGCTTAGTCTAACCTGCCTTCAAAAAAACAGGCCGCGTCTCTTCCGATGTTTCTCACATCGTGACGAAGATTTTCTCCGCCATCTTCGACGTGACCGCGAGCGTTGAATCCTTTACACGGATGATCACATTTCCGTTGCCCGGCGCCGACACCACAACGACTTCCGCTCCGGATACGAAACCCAGATCCTCCAGATGCTTCTTCACTTCCCCGCTTCCTCCGACCCGCGCGACCATCACACAATCTCCGATCTTTGCCATGGATAAAGGCAGCATAGAATCTCCTTCCATTTATGCATCTATATTGAGAACGATACACTCAATTACTATTTGTCTTGTCTAACTTCATTCAGCTGGATTATATCATATGCACACGTTTTGTCAATATGTGAATGTATGATTATTCAAACCCCCGCCTCCGGTTTCTGCGGTAAGCAAAACAGGATATGAGCACGTTCACAGCCCAGCCGACCGGCACCGCATACCATACAAATCTGATGCCCAGGTACGGAGCCATTGTCATCGCAACTGTAACCCGAATAAAAAGATTGCAGAGATTTGATGCCATAAAAACGCGCATCCGCCCGATTCCCTTGAGCACTCCGTCGGTCGAAACTTTTGCTCCGAGCAGAAAACAGAACCACCCGATCCACCGCATATAGTCAACCGCCACCCGATACGCCTCCGCGGTACCCTTGCTTCCCAGAAACAATCCTGCAATCTCACGCGCAAACGGTTCGATCACCGCACACGCCACACCTGCGGCGATCAGATCAAGCAGCAGCCCCGCATGGTATCCCTTCGGAATCCGATCCTTTTTCGAAGCGCCGAAATTCTGCGCCGTAAACGGCGAGACAGCGTTTCCGATCGACACAAAGATGGCCGCGACGATATTTTCGATACGGCCGGTTGCTGAAAATCCCGCAAGCGCTTCCGCTCCAAACCGGTTCACCACTGACTGCACGAGCAGCATACCGATCGAAACTGTGGACTGCTGGATGATCGTCGGCACCGCAAAAGACAGGATTTTTTTCAAATCATGCCCTGAAAAAAACGCAGCATCTGCATCGTAACGACGCATCGCACGGACGAACAGTGCGAAAGAAAACACGGCGGATACTCCCTGCGCGATCAGCGTGGCAAGCGCAGCTCCGAAAACGCCCATCCCGAGCCGTGCAACCATAAAGAAATCCATGAAGACGTTCAAAACCGAAGAGAAAATCAGGAAGTACAGCGGAATTCTCGATTCTCCCAGCGCATTGAACATGCTCGAAATGATGTTGTACATGAAAAGGAATGGGAAACCGGCGAAATATACGCGAAGATAAAGAACCGCCATACCGATCACTTCCTCCGGCGTGCGAAGAGTGCGCATGATCGGTCCGCTGAGTACGAAGCCCAGTGCGCCGAGCGCAGCAGCCAGCAGAAGAAAAAAGATCATCGAAGTGCGGATCGACTGCTTCATCTCCCTGTAATCGCGGGCGCCGAACCGCTGACTTACGATCACCGACGCGCCGGCGCCCGCACCGATTGCGACGCAGATAAAGACATTCGTCAGTGCGGAAGAAGCCCCAACCGCAGCGAGTGCGTTCTGACCGACAAAATGACCGACTATGATCGAGTCGGCCATGCTGTAAATCTGCTGGAACAGGCTCCCCAGAATCATCGGAAGCGAGAAGATCAGGAGCGCTTTTAGCGGCGGGTCTGTGATCAAATATTCATCTTTTCTTTTCCGTCCGGATCGATCCATAGCGAACCCATTCCTTCTTTCTGTTCTGTCATTCATCCGTCCCCGACTTGCCGCATCATCAGGGGATCCCGGGGAGCGCGGTAAAAAGAGCGGCCAGACTTACCGGATCCCGAAGGAAACTCCCGTATAAATATGACCGCTCCTTTATTTTTTTTTACAAACTGTGAATCGATTACTCTCCGGAAACCGCGTACCACGCGATGCCCTCATAATTCCATCCGACCGCGTCCAGGCTGCTCTTTTCCTCCTCGCTGGTGGTGTAATTATGATTGTTGCTTAAGGCGTTCGGATTGTAATGGCGGTGGACCGGCACACTCTGCTGATCATCCGAGTACCATCCGATGCCTTCATCCCGCCATCCGGCCGCGATCAGCATGTTCTTTTCGTCCGAATCCTTCGTGTAATGGTGCTCGCCGGCGTTCGGGTTGTACAGGCGGTACACCGGAGTCCCGGAGGATTCCGGGGCGATCCAGCCGACACCCTCGCTGTTCCACCCGAGCCTGACCAGATTCTTTGCTTCCGACCTGGTTTTCGTGTAGAAATGTTCGCCGCTGTTGGGATTGTACAGGCGGTACATCGTCACCGTACCGTCTCCGCCGTCGTCCTCCTCTTCTTCCGGCTTTGCAAAATCGGGCCGAATCACGCCCCAGTAACGAATGTTGCTGAACGCTTTGTAGGAGGAACCCGTCACATGCTCCACCTGGCTGTTCTTTTGCAGATGCTGATGGTACGCGAATGTATCCGAGTCGTAGATCGCCACATGGCCGAGTCCTCGGGTTCCTCCGGTGTAAATCAAAAGATCGCCCTTTTCCGGCTGCGCGCCCCGGATGCGCTGCCAGCCGGCCGGCAGCGTGTTCGTCCGGTAATCGGCGCCGTTTCCCAGAGATGGTGTGACGCCGAGGTAATGATAATATGCTTTCGCGAGATCCACGCACTGGGCGCCGTAGGCGCCGTCATAATCGATGGCCGTCCCGACCTTGCTTTCTGCCCACGCGATCGCCTCGTCCGCGGTATGCGCGGTGTATGCCTGAACCTTCACACTGCTCACGGGAAAAGACATCACAAAGAGCGCGGAACAAAGCAGAATTCCTGCAATTTTTTTCACCCCCAACACGATTTCCTCCCTGAACGATATGGCAAAATATTAACATTTTGAAATATATTTGTCAAATTTCTTAATATTTGCCCGGTCAGGGTTTCTTAACATTTGCCCAGTCAGGGCCTTATTGTTCCGCGCTCCGGACCGATCGGACCGGTTATTTCCTGTTCCGCTTTTTTCTTTTTCCTGCGATCACGATCGTTCCGAGGACCGCTGCCGCGGCGATGACCGACCAGAGAGCGATCATCGAAGAATCTCCTGTCTTAACCGCGGCGGAAATTCTTTTCACGGCGGACGGCACGGCTGTTTTCCGGACTGCAGTGGGGACAGCCGGTGTCTTCGCCGGCTTGGCGGTCGGCTCCGGTTTCTCCTCTTTGCCTTCCTTCTCATTAATAAACCGCAGTTCCGCCTTGCTTCCCGCATCTCCTTCCCGGTTCGCGTACATCACTGCCGCGAGAGTTCCATCCTCGTACGCCACCGCCACCGTCACGTCATAGACAGTCGCATCCATCCGGTATCCGGGACTGATCACCGTCTGCTTTACCTGATAGTGGTACTTCCCGGGTGACGTGTAGGTGACCGCAGCGAATGAAAATGCCTGTTCCGCGCTTCCGGTCAGGTCGACGGCCGTGCGGTCCGCTTCCGGCATCGGCGCGTCATCGGTTCCGGTCAGCTGGAATTCCGCGCGCACCGCCTCAGTGTTGGATGCGCCGCCGAACTGAACCGTCCCCCGGATCGCAAGATCCGCCTGATGCAGAATCGCTGCCCCGGCCCCGATGCCTGTCACAGAAAGAACCAGAATAAGGGCCAGCACGGCTGCCGTCAGCATTCTGGATCCGCGTTGAATTTTCGTTCGTATTCCACTCATTACCTTCGGCGCCTCCTTTCTCATTGTTTTTTTTCCAATCGTCCGTATAAAATCGTTCTTCCGTTTGTCTGCGCGTCCTCGCATGTGGATAATCCGATGACGCGGTCTGCCCCGCTGATTCCGATGTCTCTCTCCTGCACGCTCTTTTCCCGGATGTACGAGAGCAGCAGGCTGTTATCTTCCGGGCTGGCGGTCGGATTGAACACCGTGCCGTCCCCTGAATCGGTCTTCAGGCAGGCGAACAGGGTGATCCGATACTGCGTTCCGTCGGTGAGATACAGGGTACCCGTCGTGTGACGGTTGAAATACTCCGCTTCCTCAAATTCGACGACGTCGCCGAACATCGCTCCGTTGTCCATGTGGTGGCCGTACAGCAGGCTGTAGGAATCCGTAAATGTTCTTGAATTCCGGGGATCGAGGAAGATCGCCCCCGCCAGAGAGAAATTCCCGTACACATCCCTGTTGATGTATTCGAGGGGCTCCTCTCCCTGAACCAGCGGGTAATCGATGTGCGTGCCGTCGATGGTGATCCACCCGGCCACATCTCCGTTGATCGCCGCCAGATCAGAGAGCGTCGGCCCGTCTCCGGTTCCGTCCGGTTCCGGCTTGTATTTCAGAAGGTCGGAGGAGATATAAGCGGAACGATACAGTCTCCAGGTGTCCCAGAGGGAGTATCCGCCGTAGAGCAGCATCACGATCACCAGCAGCGCCGCCGTCACCGCAAGGATCCGATTCCCGATTTTCGCAAGCCGTCCCGCCAGGATCATTCCGCTTCACTCCTCCTTTCCTCTGTCAGCCGGGCGTTTTCTGATCCGCCCCGGTCTCTGTCCGTTCCGTCATCGTTCTCCGATCATGCCTCCTCCGGTCATGCTTTCTTTCTGCGGAAGAATACGACTGCAACGGCACCCGCGAGCACAACCATGAGGATGAACGGCGTATATTCGCGGACGATTCCGGTGGTGATATCGGTCTCCTTCTCGTTCTCAACGGTGATCGTCGTCTTAGCGGTGATCGCCTTGCCGTTATCGCTCGTAAGCCCGGTTTCCTGCGTCTTCTGCTCATAGTTGCTGTAGTAGACCGTCTTGTAGCCTTCTCCCGCCAGATTTTCCTCTACCGCGGAAATTCTCGCCGCGGAATCGAGGCCGTAAACGGTAAAGGACTCGCCGTCTTTGAGAGTAAGATTCACAGACGGAGCTTCTTTGCTCAGCGTATGGCTGCTGTTGCCGACCGTCAGCCGGTAGCTTCCGTTTCCTTCCTTCAGGGCGACCGTGAAGTTGAAGGCGCGGTCTTTTTCTCCCATGTTTCCTTCGACCCTCTTTAGAACCGTCAGATCATCGTGCGCTTTTTCGCCGTCTCCCGCGATGCTGTTCGTGAAGGTGATCTCAGCGGCTTTTTCCGAAGTCTCCGTATACGCGACAACATTTGAAATCGCGCCGTCGTTTGTGAAGTACACATCCATCGTGTAGACGCTGTCGTCATAATCTTCATCCTGGTTGTCGGTTCCGAGCTCATCAATTGTGTACCGGTAGATTCCGGGTTTCGTAAACATCCGGGTATCGAATGTGACCGCCGCCGATCCGATGGCTACGCTCGTTTTCCCGATATCTGCAGAATCCGGCGCCGCCTGAATCGCGAATGTTCCGTTCTCTCCAAGTTCCGCGTCGTTGACGCGCACCGCGTTCACCGGCCCCGCGATGACCGCTTTCGCAGCATCTGCGGCACCTTCTGCAATCTGAAATGTGTAAGTCTCGTTCGGAACGTAGTCGTCCGCATCCTTATTGAGGGCTTTCTTTACCGTAAGACGTGTGCTTGTGGTCGGGGCGTCCACCGCAAATGCCGGCATCGCCGTTCCCATGATCATAGCTGCACTGACCGCCGCGATTCCCATTGTTCTGAAGAATGTGTGTCTCATAATTACTCCTCTCCTTGAATTACTGACAGTTTTTCCTGTCTCCTCCGGTTGATCAAATGTTGTTTCTTCTTATTACAGTGATTACTTTCCCGATGATCGCATCCCCGGCCACGGGACCTGACCACCTGCTGTCCTCAGCGTCTTCTCTGTGATCGCCGAGTACAAAGAACTCGTTCTCCGCCAATGTCACCGGATACGTCACATCCGATTCGTACATCGGCGTCTGAAAGTAAATATCATTCTCTATGACAACACTGCCATTTACCTCCAACTCCTGATCTTCCGTAATCGCAACGGTGTCTCCGCCCTTCGCGACGATTCTTCCGGCGCGTTTTCCCTCATCCGTCCGGTAGACAATCACATCGCCGCTTTTGTAATGATTTTCCATCCGGTAGAGGAACAGCAGATCGCCCGCTCCGATGCCAGGTTTCATGGATTGATCCGGCATCACCGCCGCTCCGAAGACGACTCCGAAGATTACGAAGATCAGCCCCGCCAGGATGGCGAGCCGGAGAAAAAATGTTTTCAGCTCTCCGGCCGCCTGCTCCCTGGTCATTGACTTTTTATCCGGTTTTCTGTCTCTTCCTGTCACTCTGTCTGTCACTCTGCCTGTCATCTTTTTCTGCGGGTCCGGATGAATCCTGCCGCTGCGGCAAATGCCAGAAGCATCATCAGTACAAACGGCACCCGGTTTCTGCTGACGCCGGTGTTGACGTTTACATTAAAAGCGTTTGTGAATACGACGGTCGTATCACCGGTGATCGTCCCCTCCGCCGTCATCGTCTGCAGGGCATCTCCGCCGTTGACGGAGACGGCTGTCGTGTACGCGCGGCCTGTTCCATTTTTCTCGGTCACGGTGTAGGTGCGGCCGTACGGGATCGTGAATGCGATGCTCTCGCCGCCTTTGAGATGGAACGTATAGGTTCCGTCGTTATTTTTCGCGGCGCCCTCCGGCAGATTTTCCAGCTCTGCGCCGTCCGCATCCGCCGGCACGGAAAGCGTGAATTCAAACGTTTCATCTGCGTCCGCCATATTTCCGGAAAGCTGTTTCGATATGGTGAGCGTCTTGTTCGTCCTCTTCCAGATCGCATAGAGCACATTTCCGTCGGCGCCATCTGCCGCGTAGGTGCCTCCGGGTGTGTAGAGCGTTCCCGTTCCGTCCTTCTGATCGTTCCATCCGACCAGCTCGTATCCGACCCGTGTAAATCCCGCTCCGCTGCTCAGAGTGACATTCGCGTTCATCTGAAGGTTCCGCTGGATATTGTCCGTGACTCCCTCTCCGATGTCGGTGAGGACAAAGGTTCCGCCGCCGGTCTCCTCCGCGTTGTACTGATACTGAATGTAGGTCGAATCCAGCGAAGTGAACGCCGCGGTGAGTCTTATCACCTGCTTTCCTTCGTGTGATTCTGTCTTCGCGCTGTCGATCGTGCAGATCTCTCCCGGCTTCAAAAGCTGTTCCCCCATCTTCCACCCGATGAAGGTCTTTTTTCCGGTCACGACGAACCCGTTTACTCCGGGCGCCGTCTCCTGCAGTTCTCCGACCGCCGCTGCCGCGCCGTCAAGGTAAGCCCTGCTCCCGACCGAATCGATCGTTCCGTCGCCGTCGTTGTCGTAAGCCAGATAATAGTTGCCGGATCTGCGCCACTTTGCGGCGATCCTGCAGTCAGCCGTCAGCTTTTCGCCGAAGTCAACGGTCTGTCCGTCCTTCGCTCCGCCCTTCCAGTACCATCCGACAAAAACGTAAGCGCCTTCCTGATAGCTGTAGGTCACGGATATGTCGCAGTACATGAGCTCATCCGCCGTGATTTCACTCTTCTTCACGTATTTCGCATAACCGCCGGATGCATCTGTTCCGCTGCCCGTGTACGGAATCTGCACGTAATAGTAATCGCCGTCCGGATCCTCGATGTAATTTCTCGTCGTGCCGAGTTCGGGATAATGATCGCCATTTCCCCGCTCAAACCGGATGTAGGTCGGTCCCGCCGATTCGCCTCCGTTATAATCCGCCTCGGCGATGTGGGTTCTCGGCGCGAAGTGCGCATGCAGAATCATGTTGGAATACGGCATCGTCTTTCCGGTAAAATCATAGGGCTCGCCGTATCCTTCCGCGTTGTCGAACCATCCTCCGAACTCCTGATCATCCGTCTCCAGCTGCTTCATCTGTTCGGCAAATGTGCTTCCCGCTCCCGAGATATCCGCCTGATATTTGAAGGTCTCCGTCCCGAGATTGTCGCTGCCGTTCATGAACGTGATGGTGTAGCTGTTTCTCGTGTAGTAAAACTTCAGTCCGCTCGTGCCGATACTTGTGCCGATTTCCGGAGAACGCGCTTTGTCGCATGTGAAGCCGGCGATCGGATAATAATCCTCCTTGGTCGTAACCATGCCTGTCCCCACCACATCGGTATGATCCAGGACGTATCTGCCGTCCAGATCCTCCAGATAGTAGTCGATATGTTCTCCGTTCGAGGACGGATTGTAGCTGTAAAAATCCTCCCCTCCCAGCGGCATTGTCGAAATGTTGCTCTGGAACGTTCTGGAATCCCGTTCCACTCTCCAGATGGAACTGTACGTTTTACTGAGTCCGGTCCGCTCGCTCGGCCAGAGATATCCGATCTCCGCCTCATATCTCGCCGTAATCGTAAGTTCTGCAATCAGGCCGTCCGTTTTTCTGTAATGGGTCACCCAGGCTGTATTTTCAACCAGACGATATCGACCTGTGTAGTATTTCTGCTGCCCTTCTTTGTTTGCCCATGGTCCTTCGTTATTCAGGTAATACCCTTCGTCATACACTGCAGCCAGGAAGTTGTTCGCAGCCCTTCCGCCCGGAAAGTAGTAGTATTCGCCGTCCGGATCCTTTGTGTATGCATTCGACGCGTCATTTTCGTAGAAATCAATCTGATAGAGATTCCGGTCGTAGTACACGTTCACGACGGTGCTTCCGTCCGATCGGATCACCTGCTGATCCGGTTCGCCCTTAAGATGGAATCCGCTCAGCACGGACGCATTTTCCAAATCGTCTGCGCTGGGGCTTACGCTCGTCTTCTCGCCGGTAAGACCCGTTTTTTGTACGATTCCGCCCTTCGCGACTGCATACCCGTCATCATTCGCGTTCTGCAGCAGGTAGACGACGGTGTAATTGACCGTCTTCGGACTCCAGCGCGCATACAGCGTGAGGTCCCCCGTCACAACCGTGTCGAAATCGTACGGATCGCCGCCCGCGTCCGCCGTATACCATCCGCTGAAGCTGTATCCTGTCCGCGTCGGATCCGACGGTTCTGCCGCCTTCCCTCCGTGCGGGACTGCCTGCGAATCGATATGCGAAGCGCCGGTTTCGGTCTCAAAACGCACCCACCAGCAGCTCATCAGCACCGGATAAAGACCGATCTCCCCGTTCTTTTCCGCCGTGACCGTCCCCGAAACGGCGGACGGCCGCGCCGGGTCGTCCAGGCCGCTGTACGCCGCTGTGCTCCAGCCGACGAATGCATAGGTGCTCACATACGGGCTGTAGCTCACGCCGGATTCCGCGTCCGTCGCGATCACGGTTCCTTCCTCCACCAGATCCGTCCGGATCGTGTTGCCGTCCTCGTCGTGATAGATCACCCGGCAGGATTCATCGAAAACAGCCTGAACCGTCACCGTCTCGTCCGCCTTTGCATCCTCCGCGATATCACTGACGGCGCCGAAGCGGATCATCGTGCCCACCGGAACCGCGTCCGTCGAGGACTGTGTGACCTGCCATCCCAGGAACTGCCTGCCCGATCCCAGCGGATCGCCCGGCACACCCGGATCGATCAGCGCATCGCCGTTTTTGAGAATCTCGGTATTCGTCGTGACCGCGCTTCCCGACGGGTCTGTTCCGTCCGGATTCCTGCTGAGCGTGAAGCTGTAATCGCTTCCGTCCGCATTTTTGAATGTATAGGTTCGCCGGACAACCGCTTCCCCGCCTGCATCCGGGTTGACCGGGATGATCACGTATACGGAGAATCCGCCTGTCTCGAAGCTCACGCCGCTGACCGCCTTTTCTCCCTCCCCTGCTCCGGAGGAGTTCTCCGACGCGTTCAGTACTTCTGTTCCGCCGGTTCCGAAATGAACCGCCTTCATACTTGCCCCGTCCGATACGGTCATCGCATTTCTGTAGGAGATGCTGACGCTTACGCATTCGTTCGGTTCGATCTTCCGGCCGTCCGCCGTCACGATCGAAAGGTCGAACAGTCTCGCGTTCGCCGTATCCGCGCGGATGCCTTCATTCTGCTGCTCGACCGCGTTTTCTGCGCCGGCGAGATAATCGCTGTAGCCTCCGGTTTCCGCGGAGAGCTCGGTGACCTGTACGGCCGCCCCCTGCGGGATCATCGCTTCCTTTCCGACTGTGACGGTTACGACGTATCCGCTGCTCTCAGCCGTCAGCGTACCCTCGAAGTACTCCTGGGCCGGAACCTCCGCGCCATTTCCGCCTTGCGCGCCGGTCTCCTGCGCTGCGCCGGCTTCTGCGTCCGGTGCGGACGCTTCCGCATCTCCCGCAGCCGTCACAGCTGCCGCTTCTCCTGCCGGCGTCTGTGCCGCCGCGCGTTCTGCCGGCGGATTCTGCGCCGCCGCGTCTGCTGACGCGTCTTCTGCCGACGGATCCGCCTCCGCAGCTTCGGCCGCCGCTTCGAATACCGCCGCTTCCGTCCGGCCGGCGCCCTCAGATTCCGCCGCGGAAAGTTCTTCCTGCGCAGGATCTGAACTGTCCGCGTAAGCCGTATCCGGCAGGATGTTTCCGCAGAGAATCGATACGACCATGATGATCACGAGCACGATCGATAAAGGCCGGATCTGTTTCACTCTCCATCTTCCTTTCTTTCGACTTGTTCCTTTGTCTCTTCTCATTTCTTCACCACCCTGTCTCGATTTTTCTGTTCGTCTCTTCCGTCCGGCCGGACCGGCTCCCGGTTTTCTTCCCGCTTCCTGTCTGTGTCGGAACGGATGTCTTCTCCGGACCCGCCGAACGTGATCACGATCCCGTTCACCCTGTGACTCATGCCTCCATATTTCAGCACAGAACCCACAAAATAGGTCATCCCTTTTTCCGGATACAGCGTGCAGTCGCCGGTCAGTTCCCCGTTCTGATCCAGGAGCCAGTAAACAATGGGCATTCCATCTCTCCTGTTCTGTTCAATGGCCTTTCAACTCCGTCCTCTTTGACCGTGCCCCCTTTTGATTGATTTCACCATCTACAGACGAATTTCAAAAACTACCGACCTTGTGCGAAACGTCTCCGTACTGTCATGAAATTTTGCGTGATCGTGCACAAAAAAATATCTGTCAGATCATTTCTGACAGACATTTTTGCCATAGCGTGATTGAATCGTTCCGTCATTTCGACAGGCGTTCAGAATTGATTTCTCCGCCAGGAGTCGTACGCGTTCTGCAGATCCGCGAGATATCTTCTGGAAATCATAAGAATCCCGCCCCAGTCCATCTCCGCTTCCTTCTCGCCGATTCGCCGGATGCGGGCAAGCGGAACGACCTCAAACCGCGAGATCTGGGCAAAGTTTCCCGCCGGAAGCTTCTCCGTCAGTCCCGCAAGGGTCATGTAGGTTCTGTATTCTCCTCTCTCCGTGTGAAACACGAGCTGGCGTCCGCTGGTCTCGATCCACCGGATTTCGCTGAAATAAATCGTCTCCGGCACGCGGCTGCAGAGAATCTCAATGGATCCAGTAAAGCCGATTCTTGCCATCGCCCGGTTCATGACCTCCCTGAGCCTCTCCTTCTCAAGGGGCTTCCTCAGATAGGAAAATGCCTGCACCTCGAACGCGTCAGCCGCATACCCGTTGCTGCTGGTGATAAACACGATCTCGCTCCGGACTCCGGCGCCGCGGATTTTTCTCGCAAGATCCATGCCGTCCATGTGGTCCATCAGGATATCCAGAAAGAGCAGTTCCGGCTTTTCCGCCTCTTTTGAAACGGCATCCAGCAGGCCGGCACCGGAATCGTACTCTTCAATCGTACAGTCGATGCGGTATTCCTTCAGATACGCGTCCAGCATATAACGGATCAGCCTCCGGTCCATCTTCTCGTCATCACAGATCGCTATCTTCATGGTTCGTTTCCTCCGCTGTCATATTTTCCGAAAGCGCCGCCGCAAGGTGCGCCCGCAGCGCCTCCGTCTTTTCCATCAGCACGCCGTGACCGTCGCAGATCGTCTCCGCGTCGCCGTTTTCCGCAGCTTTCTCGAGGGCCCGCGCCAGCTGGGCGATCCCGTCCGCACCGATCATGCGCGAGGTACTCTTCAGCGCGTGGACGCTCACCCGGTAGCTCTTCCACTCCTCCTTATTATACGCCTCCTGCAGCAGCGTGCACCGGTCCGAATCCGCATAATCCCGGATCATTTCAAGATAGAGGTCCGGATCATCCATGCAGTACCCGAGTCCCTCGCGGGTGTTGACAAACGGAGCGAGGGACCGGATGATTTCATCATTCTTCTTTGGCGCGTCCGCGGGATGCCACACTCCGTTCTTCCCGATCCGTTTTTCTCCCGGCTGTACTCCCTGCTCCAGTTCCACCTCAAAACGGGATCCCTTTCCCGGTGCGCTGTCGAGCCAGAGCGAACCGTTCTGAAGCTCAATCAGGCGCCTTGTCAGCGCCAGTCCGAGGCCGGCGCCTTCCAGACCCGGACGGTTCGTATCTCTCGTTCTCCGGAACGTCTCGAAGATCCGCTCCTGATCCTCCCGGCTGATTCCGATTCCGGTATCCTCCACGGCAAACCGCACGAGAACCCGGCCATTCTCCTCTTTTGATGCGGCGGTCACCTCCAGCTGGACTGATCCGACGATCGTATATTTTACCGCGTTTGTCAGCAGATTCGTCAGAATCATGCGGATCCATTCGCGATCACCGGTCATGACCGCCGGAAGCTCCGGAGCGCATATGGCTTTCAGATGCAGCCCCTTATTTTCCGCCATCACCCCGACGAGCGACGCGCATTCGCCGATCAGTTCAAACAGATCGTACGGTTCCGGACGCGGCGCCGCCTGACCGGATTCCAGTTCGGAAAAACTCCGGATATTTCCGATCACGGAAAGAAGAACATCGCATGCGGACTGAATCTGCCGCGTATAATTTTTCACCCCGCCGGCGCGCGACAACGCATAAATCTTCTCATTGTGCATAAGGATCTCGTCGACCGGCTCCCGGATCGCGTCCGACATCGTCTCGATGAAGCGTCCGCTCTCCTCAAAGCGCCGGCCGGCCTCCTCCCTTTCCATCTCATCCAGGATCATATACCGGACAAAACGCAGTGCGGCGACGACGCTCAGAAACAGGAGCGCGATGCACTCTCCGCCCATGTAATCCTGCACACCCGTCCTCAGAAACGCCGTCAGATCCATCAGAATCGCGAAAGCGCACACCGCGGTTCCAACGAGTGCGACGCGCAGATCCGCCGCGGTTTCTCTGGACAGATTCCGCCCGGTTCGTATCATCTCGCCGCGGTCAGACCGCCACACCACGCTCTGCCCCGCCGCACGCTTCAGCCGGCGCGTCATCAGCACCGCAGGTACCAGAAGGATCGGAATCAGAATCACCGGCGTCATCACCGACTGGCAGGATACGTTCAGTCCCGGGATCCCCGCGGCCTGCTGGATGGTGCCCGAAACCGCCGCCGCTGCATATCCGCCGCAGAGCGCCGTGAAGGCTGTTTTAGAATCTCCCTCCAGCATCTCCCGTACATACAGCAGATACGCCGCAATCATCAGCCAGATTCCGGGCGCGTTAAACGCCGCAGCAAAATCTCTCGTAATACGGACCGCCCGCCCGAAGCGGTTTTCGCAGACCAGCAGGATTCCCGCGAGCATCAGCCCGATCGCAATATAACGGTACCGCAGCGTTTTCCTGTTCCGGTTCATGCGCAGAGACAGAACCATAATCAGCGCGCCGGAGACCAGACCGCAGATGCCCGCTCCGATATGGGGCAGACTCATCCGGAACAGGCGATAGCAGAGCGCCGTCTGATCGCCGGCAAGCACCTCGCTCATGTAACCCGCGGACAGACTCTTCCCCGGAATGATCGAGGCCGTCACCGTGCTGCCGGCATCTTCCCCGGAAAGTTCTACGACCGTCCACCGGACATCCCGGATCCCGCTGCCACTCCAGTCAAATATCTCCGATTTTCCGTTCCAGGTAAGCGAGAGTTTCTTCCAGGCGCTGTTGATCGCCATGACGTCCCCGCTCTCAATCTTCGACGGCAGTTTCCAGCGCACCGTGATCGTCTCGTCCCCGCTGCCCATGATCGGGAACGACCGGTTCTCTGCCTCTTTCCCCGGCTCCGTCACCTCCGCCTCACGAATCACCCGGTACGTTCCGCCCCACCATCCGTCGCGGTCATGGGGCAGAATCGCCGCCGCGGCAAGAACCGCGACGATCAGCACAAGAATGCCGGAGTAAATAATGCGGATCGCCATTTCCCGTCTCATTCTCTGCCTCCCTTCCGATTCGCCAGATACCGAAGAAGGACGTGATTGATCTCGCTGCCGGTTACGGGCTTCGGAAGACCGTCCGCAAACCCGGCCTGTTTCATCCGCTCCCGGACGCCCGGCGAATCGTCCGCCGTCATCAGGATGACCGGAACCGTATCCCCCGGCAGCCCCTCATCGCAGCGGATGTGGCTCATCACCTCGAATCCGTCCATCCCCGGCATCAGATAATCAAGGATAATGAGATCATATTTCTGACGGCGCAGCTGCAGAAGCGCCTCTTCTCCCCCGGAGCAGGTATCGAGAACGACCCCCGTGTTCCGGAAAACGCCCTTCATCACGTTCCGGCTCATCGGTTCGTCGTCCGCCAGCAGAACCCGCGCGCCCGGGATGTACGGCAAATCCGCGAAGGATTTGCTCTCCGGGCTCATGGAAATGGCGCCGACCGTCTCTCCTCTCAGCGGTTCGACCGGCAGAGCTGCCGTCACGGAAAGCGTCCCCGGCTGCGGATTGCAAAGTTCAATCCTTCCGCCGAGAAGATCCGCAAGCTGCTTCGCCAGCGGAAGGGCCAGAGCCGGCCTGCCGCCGGCTATCGTCGATGAGAGATCAAACAGCGCGGACGGGTCTTCCGGTACAATCTGATCGGAATCCGCCTCCACGCGGACGTGCAGACAGAGCTTCCCTTTTTTCTCATATTTTCCGACCGTAAGGCGCACCTCTCCCTCTTCCATATGACTGAAAGCATGGTCCGCAATGTTCCGCAGAAGATTCAGGATCTGCTCCTCGTCTCCCAGCACACGCGACGGCAGGTCCGGATCATTCAAAAATGCGACCCGGATTCTGTCCGGTTCCCTGCGTCCTTCCGCGTATTCATAAAACCGGACGAGCAGATCGATCATCTCAAAGGGTTCGTGCTCAATGCGGATGCTGCCCGCCCGGATTCTGGACAGGAGCAGGATCTGATTGACCAGCGCCAGAAGACGGTTTCCGGAGCCTTTCATCGCCTCCGCATCCTTTATGACCGCTTCTTCCGCGTCCTTCAGGATCAGTTCGGTCAGCCCGGTCACCGTATGGATCGGGGTCCGGACCTCGTGGGACATGTTCGAGAGGAACATTTCATTCGCGCGGGTCTGGCGCATTGTGTTTTCCCGCGCCGCCGCCTCGTTTCTTCCTCTCTGAATGAGCCAGTACAGCGCGAAAAACGCGAATACGACCACGAACGCGCCGAAAATCTGGCCGTTTTCCTTCCGCGGCATCAGATAAAACATCAGCGCCTCCGCCACGGCCCCCGCAAAAAGGCAGCGGAGCGCCGCGATGATCCAGCGAAGACCCGGCACTTCCTCTCTGTGCCGTGCAACGATTACCAGAAAGATCACCGTGCTGAAGAGAACATTTGCCGCGATGATCAGATGGCTTAACGTCAGAATCTCCATCAGATCCCGGTGAAGAATCAGCGCGTAAAAAAGCGCAAAAATCAGGGCCATCAGATCAACGACGCAGATAAAATCCGCCGCTTTCCAGAAGCGGTGGTTTAAAACCGCCTCTTCAAAGCGCACCGCCGGAATCGGAATCAGGAACAGCATCATGAGCTCAACGAAGTGGGACGCCTCCTGATCCTCGCAGAACAGCTGCCCGATGCCCGCCTGCAGCAGAAGCCAGATCCCGATAAACAGCACAAGGAGCGCTCCGTACAGCCGCATTCCTCCGTCCCGGTACCGTTTCGGATACGCGATTCCCAGAAGAAGCATCACAATTCCCGTAAGAATGACGATCAGCCCTTCCGTTGCCACCACCTGTTTTCTCTTCAGCTGATAACCGATGATGCCGGCCCGGTTCCCGATGAGAACCGGATTCAGCTGCAGCTTGTATCCGGTCAGCTTTGAGCTGCAGCGAATCTCCAGCAGGTGCCCGCCGTCCTCCGGCGACAGCTTTATCATACGCATCTGGTTGGCGGGAATATTCGTCGCCAGCAGACTGCGGTTGTGATCATACCGTTCGACAGCCTTTCCGCCGATGCGCACTTCAATCTCCTGAAAAGACGAATAGACGCCGAGAACCTGGTCCGAATCGATCGTCTCCGGAAGTCTGCGGGAGATCGTCACCGCTTCAAGATCCGGCGCAGCGCCTTCCGAAAGCGGAAGATCGATCTCCCTGACCCTGCCGTACGTATCCTCGTAGTGCCAGCCTTTCACAAGCAACCTGCACTGGGACGGCACCATCACAGACCCGCTTGTTCCGAAGAGAAAGCAGACGACGATCACGGCAATCGTCACACTGAGCAGAATGAACTCCGGATGAACCCGTTCTTCTTTTTGCATGCCCGGATTCTTTTCCGGGACCGTTTCACTCTTTTTCAAACTGGAAACCGGCTCCTTCATATTCGATGGAAAAATTGCCGTCCCTCTCATTGACCGTAAGCGTGTCGGTGGAATCCCGGATCGTCATACCGTTTTCCGATTCTTCCCGCATTCCGCTTTCCGACTCACCGTCGAGATGGACCTCGCAGACGCCGTCCTCCTTCAGCCCGATGGAAAATTCGTCCTTCACTTCATGTATAATCTCATGTATAATCATTTCAGAATCTTATCTTAATCGCATGCACATCGGGTCGTTACAGCATTTAAGATACCGCTCGTTTTGTAAATTGTCCCCGTCAATTTCCCCCGTTTTGACGGGAAACCTGAAATTATTCTGTTTTTTACAGGTAAATCCGCATGAAAAGACACTCTTTGCAAATATTTTATCTCATTTTTCTGCTTCTTGCATCACAGATTTTATCCTCCTGTTCCGGGAATAGCGGTCTGAATCCGTCGGATCCGGTGACCCTGACATTCTGGCACGTCTACGGCGAACAGGTCGATTCTCCGATGAATCTTCTGGTTCAGGAATTCAATGAGACGGTCGGCAAAAAGAAGGGGATTATCATCAATGTGACCCGGATGTCAAACGCATCGGATATCGGAGAGCAACTGCTGGCCGCCCGCTCCGGGGAGCCGGGCGCGGGCGATCTTCCGGATCTGTTTCTCTGCTATCCGGGAACCGCGTCCCTTCTGGGACCGGAGACCCTGACGGACTGGTCGGAATACTTTCCGATAGATGAACTGGATTCCTTCGTAGACGCATTTGTTGAGGAAGGGAAGGTTCAGGGACGTTTCTGCGTATTTCCGCTCTGTAAATCCACACGGCTTCTTTATGTGAACGGGACTGAATTTGACCGTTTTTCCGCCGGAACCGGCGTTAACGGCGATGCACTGCGGACCTGGGACGGCTTTTTTGACACCGCGAAGCGCTACCGGGAGTGGTCGGGCGGCAGGCCGTTCTGCGCGTTTGATTATCTGGTTCAGAATGTGGATCTCTGCGCGCGGGAGCGCGGCGAAACAGGCCTCATCGAAAACGGATCGTACGACTGCGCCAGTTCCGTGCTGCGGGACACGTGGAAGCAGTTCGCCGACGCACTGGTGCACGGCGATATCATTGTATCCGACCTGTACGCCAACACGCAGATGATGACCGGCGAAGTCCCCGCGGGAGCCGGATCGAGCGCGGCAATCCTTTATTTCAATGATACCGTCACCCGCCCCGACAACACGAGGGAACCGATGAATCTGCGGGTCTTTCCTCTTCCGGCGTCGGATACTCCGGAATCCGCCGCTCCTCTGGCTCCGCAGACCGGCTGCGGCGTCTGTGCTTTAAAAACCGACCGCGTCCGGGGAGAAGCCGCCTCCATCTTCCTGCACTGGCTCACAAACAGTGAGCGGAATCTGGAATTTGCAGCGAAAACGGGCTATATTCCTGTAACCGACAAAGCATTTGACGCGATCGACCGTTATCATTTTCAGGATACTTCCTACCGGACGGTCTATGACGCTATCCTGACGGTAAAAAAATCGAGCCGGTTTGTGCCGCTTCCCTCGGAGAGCGGTTACATCGAGAAAACAAATCAGCTCTATGACATTCTCCGTTCAGAACAGTCCTCACTGACCGCGTCGTACCTTGCGGGCGCGGATCCGGACGCTCTGGAGTCTGAAACCTGGGAGCAGTTCTGCTCCTGCCTGGGCCGGCCGGAGGGCTGAAAAAAGGAGCTGCTATGGAAAAAATCATCCGGTTCATCCGCTCCGCGGCAGAAAGCGCCGCAAAGGACGGCAGAGCAATCAATAAAAAAAGGAACAGCCTGCGCTACAAGCTGTTCCGCTATATGTTCGCGCTCGCTGCAATTCTGCTGGCAGCTTTTCTGATCGGATTCTCTGTAATCAACGCCGCGGCGGCACAGCGGAACGGATTCCGCTCCGCGCTGCGGATGCAGATGACGGTATTCTCCGAGAATCTGTCCTCTATCTCCGATACCCTGGCGGTATGGGGGCTGCAGATGTCCGACTCTGTGACGGATACGATGCGGCAGTACCTGAACGGTCACCGCATGTCTTTTTCGGAACTCAATGATTCACAGTCCGCACTTGCATCCCTGCAGGACGCATTATTTGACCCGTTAAGGGAAAAACTTCTTCAGACAGACAGTTCCGGTGTATTTCTGATGCTTGACGCGACCGTCAACACCGCCCTGCCGGATGCGGACCGGTCCCGCTCCGGTATCTATATCCGAAAAAATTCACCTTCGGATTCCGAATCCGATCTGCTTCTCTACCACGGCGTCCCGGACATCGGAAAGGAACACGGCGCAATGCCCCACAGGAAATGGCGGCTGGAATTTCAGACCGATCTGCTGCCGGGATATGATGCATGGAAAAAGGACGCTGTTTCCGGTTCCTGCAGCTTCAGCGATATCTTTGTCCTTCCCGGCACTTCCGACAAAGCGCTGCTTATGATGTTCCCTCTGTTTTCGTCTGACGGGATATTCTGGGGCGTCTGCGGTTTCGAGATAAATGACAGTTTCTTCCGGCAGAAAATGGCTCAGCCGACCACGCTGCGCCATCTGACATGCATCCTTGCGGACAGCAAAGCGGCCGCAGGCGGCCCGATCGATCCTGAACACTCCATGGCCTGCGGCAGCACCGACGGTTATTATCTCGCCCCGGCCGGGACGCTGACCGTCACGAAGAAATATCCGGACGGCCGCATCCGCTGCTCAGATCGCGTGAACTCCTACCTCGGCGTCGCAAAAAGACTGGGCCTGACGGATCCGGGCGGACGTTTTCGCGCATATGTGCTGATCCCCCTCGTTGATTACCGGCGGATCCGTTTTCAGGAAACAATCCGGATCCTGCTGATTCTGGCTATTCTATTGTGTTTTTCCGTTTACTGCTGCCGGTATTTCAGCCGCCGTTTTCTGACACCGGTTCTGAACAGTCTGGAGCAGCTGAAAAACAGGAAGAAAGCGGAGCCGGAGGAACCCATCCCGGAAATTGACGGGCTGTTCACGCTCTTCTCTGAACTCGAGAGGGACCGGGAAGCCCGGACATCCGCGCTGGAGCAGGAGATCGAGCAGGCGCACAGCGAGCTTTCCCGCATCAACAGGGAATACGACGACGCGAAGCGGGAGCTCTCCCGTCTCGTCTACTCACGCAAAAAAGAAGTGGATCCGGATAATTACCGGCAATTTCTCTCAGGGCTGAAAACCCTGACGAAGACCGAGACGAAAATCTTCCGACTGTATCTGTCGGGCAAAGGCACAAAGGAAATCATGGAAGAAGAAAATATTAAAGAGAGCACCCTGCGCTACCACAACCGCAATATCTACAGCAAGCTCGGAATCAATTCCATGAAACAGCTTCTGCGGTACGCGGCCATCATGAATGGAGAGGACCTCGTGTAACCCTTTCCGACAGACGGTTCTTGTTTTCTTTTCGGGCAGGTGCTATATAATAGAAGTGTGCGTGACCGGTTCTTCGGAGGAGTACTATCTTCGGATGGTATCGCCAGTGTCTGGGCTCAACCTTTTATTTTTCCGCAGAACACTCGGCGGCCGGTCCGCACCGTTTCTTTCATCCCAGTTCCAGTGTCTCGAGATCATCCGGCACAAAAACGCGGCCGCGGTACTCTTCCGCCGCCTCCGCCCCGTAGCGCTGCCGGCGGGTTTCGAGGGTGCGGTCCTCCGTGTGATAGATCAGAAGATTCTTTACGTGAAGGCTTTCCGCGATCCGTCCCGCGTCCCGCGCCGTGCTGTGATGCTTCTTGTACGGGCGGAACTGTTCCCGGTCCCCGTACAGGCAGAACGCCTCGTGGAACAGCCAGTCGGCGTTCTCACAGTACGTCCGTTCGCTCTCATTGTACGTCTCATCCCCGCAGCAGGCGAGGGTGCGGCCGTCCGCAAGCTCCATCCGGTAGCCGAACTGCTTCGCCTTTGTGGAATGCAGATCGAAAAACGTCACATCATGGCCGATGATATTTTTCGTCTCGCCGTCCTGCACTTCAATCAGATGAATCCGCTCATCAAAGTGCTTCGTCACCTTTTCCGGAAGAAGCAGAGCGGAAATTTTCCGGATCAGCGCGATCACCTCGTCGTGGCCGTATACGCGCGCCTCTCCCTCATAACTTCCTTCCGACATATGCTGCCCGATCATCCGCATCATCCAGATGATCCCCATAATATGATCGACGTGCTTGTGGGTGACGATGATATCACGAAGAGCGCGCCAGTCGATCCCGGCGCGCTCAAGCCGCGCAAGCACCGTATTTCCGCCGCCCGCATCCACGAGCAGGCAGCGGCCGTCCTCAGAGAGCACGTAGCAGGTGTTGTACAATTTCGTCACCATCGCGTTTCCCGTGCCCAGCATTGTAACCTTCACTGTGTATGATCCGCCTTTCTTCCGCTCCTCAGCACGGTCCCTTAAATCCGAACAGATGCCCCGTCAGCGGAGCGTTTTCGATCCAGAGTTCGAACAGCTCGTCATCCCATCCGTACTGCTTCAGCGCTTCCGGACACGGATGCTCCGCCGTCTCCTCGCGCATCGCCTCGCCGCACGCGATATCGAGCAGCTCCTCCGGCGTTTTCTTTGCACACTCCGCCGCTCTGTTCAGTTTCTCCGCATATTCCTTCTGCTTTTCTGTCATCGCTGCCTCCCGTCCATATCGGACCCGGAACACATAAACCCGTTTCGTTTCCTTCATTATAGCCGGGTCCGTGCCCGATGTCAGCCGGTGGGCGGCAAAAAAGCCGGTAAAAAGCGATTCCGGTGTGCCGCAAAAATATGATCCGGATCAGATCGCGGCCTTCTCAATCACATCTTTAAGCACTGCCGCAG
>ONLT01000137.1 GCA_900318755.1 uncultured Eubacteriales bacterium | reverse complement strand
TAAGAGACTACCGCCGTCATGGTAACATGGCGGGCTCTGTAAACCCCATCCGAAGCAAGACCGAACAGAGGGCTGTGCGGCTGCCCGCCGCGCCCTCAGGTGGGTCGCTTAGACAGATGATCATACACGACATAACCCGGCTTACAGCTCTGCTCGCCGGTCTTTACAAACGGGCCCTGCGCCCGTTTTTTCATTCGTAATCGTTGAAAAACAGAGCGTATCTTATTATACTGAAGGTGACAAAAAACGATGAGAGAGATCATACTGGCGTCCGGTTCACCGAGGAGAAAAGAACTTCTTCTGGCAGCCGGAATTCCGTTTTCGGTAAGGGCAGGCAGTGTCGACGAGACGACGGATCTGGAGGATCCGGAGAGCATCGTCCGGGAGCTGTCCGGCAGGAAATGTCTCCGGGCGGCAGCGGACGGAGAGGACGGTGTTTACCTCGGCGCGGACACGGTCGTCGCCTGCAAGGATCCGTGCCGGGTTCTCGGGAAACCGGCGGACGAGGAGGACGCGGTCCGCATGCTGAAGATGCTTCAGGGGACCGGCCACCGGGTCTGGACGGGCGTGACGATGGCGCAGAAGCGCGATGGCTCCGTGATCCGTTCTGTGACGGAGGCGGCAAAGACAGATGTAACAGTTGTTCCGATGACGGAGGATGAGATCCGCTCCTACGTATCCACGGGAGAGCCGATGGACAAGGCGGGCGCGTACGGAATTCAGGGGCTGTTTTCAAGATACATCGAAAAAATCGACGGAAGTTACGCGAACGTTGTGGGGCTTCCCGTCCATATCGTGTACAGAATACTCAGAATGTGGGGGTTCTGAGACGGAGATGAGCGTGAACGCAGCTGAATGTGTATTGGGGAGTTGAATACGATGATGATGAACGAACGTGAAATTTTATCTCAGATCCAGGCGCTGAATATCGATCAGGTTGAAGAGTTCAATGATTTCCGTGCAGAGTATGAAACACTCATGATGGAGTATCGCTGTGCCATCATGGAGGTTGAAACAAAACTGAATGTACTGAACAGCGAATTTGCGATGTCCCACAACCGCAACCCGATTCAGACGATCAAATCGAGACTGAAGCAGCCGAAGAGCCTTCTGGCGAAGCTGAAGAGAAAGCACCTGAATGTGACGATGAAGGACATCGAGGAAAACATTTCCGACATCGCCGGGGTGCGGATTATCTGCAGTTTCCCCGAGGACATCTACGCGATCGCCGATCTGCTGCTCCATCAGGACGACATCAGGATGATCGAGATCAAGGACTACATCAAGCACCCGAAGGAATCGGGCTACCGCAGCCTTCATCTGATCGTGGAAGTTCCGATCTTCCTGTCGACCGGCAAGAAGATGCGGAAGGTGGAGATTCAGTGCCGGACCATCGCCATGGATTTCTGGGCGAGTGTGGAGCATCAGCTCAAATATAATAAAAATCTGAAAAATACGGAACAGATCACAAGGGAATTGAAGGAGTGCGCGGATATTATTACATCCGTCGATTTCCGGATGCAGGAGCTGCGCGGCAAGATCGCGTACGTCGAGCCGAAGACAGAGCCTGCGGTGAAAGAAGAGAAGAAAGATGAAAGAATTCTTAAAACGTACGAGGATGATGGGATGGTTATGGGCTCTTCTCATGATTATCTTAGGAATCTTGCTGGTACGTAACCCAGGAGAAGTAAGTATTGCGGTCTGCATTTTTATCGGAATTGCGCTGCTGGCCGGCGGCCTTGCGATGATCGTCACGCTGCTTGTGAACCGCGGAAGCGGGGCGGAAGGATTCGGAGCCAGTCCGTTCTACGGGATCATCGGAGCAATTCTGGCGGCGCTCGGTATCTTTATCTGGCTGAATCCGGAGGCGGTCGTCAGCTTTGTGACGGTTCTGTTCGCGGTTGTGATTATGGTTCACGCCGTTTACGAAATCGCTGCGGCTACCGTGCTGAGAAACCTCGGCAGTCCGAGCTGGTATCTCAGCGTGATCATGTCCGTGATCAAATTTGTTCTCGCGTTCATGATCATCGCCCAGCCGTTTCAGATCGCCCAGTATATCATGATTTTCGCAGGGATCTCGATGATCATCTGCGGCGTGTCGGGCATCGTCCAGATGATCCGCCTGACGGACACATCGCGGAAGTACCGGAAGGCTGCGGATCAGGTCCGCAGAACCGCCGCGGGACGCCGCGATGAGATCGAGGGCGAGATTCTGTCGGAGGAAAATGTGGACGACGGAGAAGAGAAGTAAATCCAGTGAGGGGGCTTTCGGCACCCGGCTTCTGCCGGGTCTGGCGGAGGTCTCTTTTTTTACGGCCGGGCAGCAAAAAATTACGGCCGGACCGCAGAACATTAAGAACGGAGAAATTTGAATGGGAAAAGTAATCGGGATTGATCTGGGAACAACAAACAGCTGCGTTGCGGTGATGGAATTCGGAAAGCCGGTTGTGATTCCGAACGCGGAGGGAAACCGGACGACGCCTTCGGTCGTCGCTTTTACAAAGGACGGCGAGCAGCTGGTGGGAGCGGCGGCGAAGCGTCAGGCGGCGGCGAACGCAAAAAGGACCGTGCAGTCGATCAAGCGCGAGATGGGTACGGACTACCGGTTCCGCATCGACGGTCATTCTTATTCGCCGCAGGAGATCTCCGCGATGATCCTGTCGAAGCTGAAAAAGGACGCCGAGGCGTATCTCGGGGACGAGGTGACACAGGCGGTCATCACTGTCCCGGCGTATTTCGGCGACGCGCAGCGGCAGGCGACGAAGGACGCGGGAAGAATCGCCGGACTTGATGTGCTGCGTATCATCAATGAGCCGACTTCCGCGGCGCTGGCGTACGGGCTTGATCACGGGCGCGCGCAGAAAATTCTCGTGTATGATCTCGGAGGCGGCACATTCGACGTGTCCCTGATCGAGATCGGGGACGGTCTGATCGAGGTGCTTGCGACCGCGGGGGATAATCATCTGGGCGGAGATGATTTTGACGCGTGTCTGGCGGATTACGTCATCGATACATACCGGAAAGAAAAGCGGATCAATCTCGCGAAGGATCCGACTGCGGTCCAGCGGATCCGCGAGGCGTGCGAGACCGCCAAAAAAGAACTCTCCGCGGCGACCGTCGCGACGATCAATCTTCCGTTTATCGCGACAATTCACGGCGAGCCGATCCATCTCTATATGGACATCGCCCGTTCGAAGTTTGAGGAGCTGACCGCCGGACTTCTGGCCCGCACCGAGGAGCCGGTCCGCCGGGTTCTGGCGGATGCGGGCATGTCGCCCGCGGACCTCGGCATGGTGCTTCTCGTGGGCGGATCGACGAGAATGCCCGCTGTCCGGGACAAGGTGAAGGCGCTGACCGGAATGGAACCCTCCAACAATCTGAACCCGGATGAATGCGTCGCGCTCGGAGCGGCAATTCAGGGTTCGACGCTCTCGGGTGAAGTGATTCCGGGAGGAGGGACGGACGTGATTCTGATGGATGTGACGCCGCTCTCGCTTTCGGTTGAAACCGTCGGCGGAATTGCGACGAAGATTATCGACCGCAACACGACGATTCCGACGCGCCGGACGCAGATCTTCTCCACGGCCGCGCCGTACCAGACCTCGGTTGAGATCCGTGTGCTTCAGGGCGAACGGCAGTTCTCGAGAGACAACACGGTGCTCGGCACATTCCGCCTGAGCGGGATTCAGAGAGCGCCGGCCGGAGTTCCCCAGATCGAGGTGAGCTTCGACATCGACGCTAACGGAATCGTGCACGTCTCCGCGAGGGATCTGACGACCGGGAAGCAGAACTCCATTACCATTACCTCCGGATCGAAAATGTCCGACGGGGACATTGACCGGGCAGTCCGGGACGCCGAGATCAACGCGGCGGCGGATTCGTCGAGGAAGGAGCGCTTTGACGCGCTTTCCGACGCGCGCGGGCAGATCTCGGCGGCGCGTCAGTACCTGACGGAAAACAGGAAGAGCGCAGACCGCGAGACCAGGAAAGAAATTAAGCAGAAAATCGCCGATCTGGAGCGGCTCTCGCGGGTGAAACCGGATAAAATGAACGACGGGGATCTCGCCGCGCTCAGGAACGCGACGGAGGAGATGCGGAATTTCCTTGACGCACGCCGCAGCTGAAAAACAGCCGCAGGATTGATCCGAAGCGGGATCGTTTCGATCACGGATCAATCCGGCGGCTGCTCTTTTAAGCGCGGATAAGGGAAGCGAGGTCGCGGTAAAATTCCGGATAGGAGATGGTTACGCATCCGGCGTCGCGGATCGTCGTCGGACCGTCTGCAATGAGGGATGCGACCGCGAAGGACATGGCGATCCGGTGATCCATCCGGCTGTCGATGAGGGCTCCCGTCAGAGGTCTGCCGCCGCGGATGATCATGCCGTCTTCGGTGCCGGTCACGTCCGCGCCCATCGCCCGAAGGGAGGTGACGATCGCCTCGAGCCGGTCCGATTCTTTTACGCGGAGTTCTCCGGCGTCGGTGATCACGGTTGTGCCCCCGGCATTTGCCGCGAGAACGGCGATGATCGGAAGCTCATCGATCAGCCGCGGGATGAGAGCGCCGCCGATCCGGCAGCCGTGCAGCTTCTGCGCGCGGACGAGAAGATCGGCCGACCGCTCGCCGCCGGATTCCTTCTCGTTCAGAACTTCGATGGAGCCGCCCATGTTCTTTATGACTTCAAGGATGCCGTCCCGGGTCGGATTGATTCCCACATTGGGAAGAAGTACCTCGGATCCGGGCACCAGGAGCGCCGCCGCGATAAAGTAGGCGGCGGAGGAGATATCACCGGGGACGGATACGCGGATTCCGTGCAGATCCGGATTCGGAAGAATCGACGCCCGGCATCCGTCCGAACGGACGTCGGCCCCGAACCCCTTCAGCATCAGCTCGGTGTGATTGCGCGAGAGAGACGGTTCGACAACCGTCGTCATTCTGTCGGCGTAGAGCCCCGCGAGAAGGACGCAGGATTTTACCTGAGCGGAAGCGACCGGGGAATGGTACTCAATCCCGTGCAGATGCGCGGGGGCGATCAGAAGCGGCGCGCAGCCGTTCCCCTTTTCGCTGCGGATCGAGGCGCCCATCGCGGTGAGAGGGTCGATCACACGCTTCATCGGCCGTTTCTTTATGGAATCGTCGCCGGTCAGACGGCTGTGGAACGGCTGTCCCGCGAGGATGCCGGAGATCAGGCGCGTCGTCGTGCCGCTGTTTCCGCAGTCGAGCGTCGAGGCCGGCGCGGAGAGTCCCAGGATCCCCTTCCCGTGTACGCGGACCCTCGCGGCGGACGGATCGGTTTCGATCTCAATTCCCATCTTCCGGAAACAGTCGATGGTGGACAGGCAGTCGGCGCTGTTTAAAAATCCGGAGACCTCCGTGATCCCCCTGGCGAGGGATCCGAACATCACGCTCCTGTGCGAGATGGATTTGTCGCCGGGCACCTGGAGCGTTCCCTTAAGCGGACCGCTGATCGGTTCAAACTTCATACGATACTCCTTTTTCTGTCCGCAAAAGAGCGGACGATCCGGTGATCAGGTCCGTTTCCGGACGATGTAATTTCGCTGTTCCAGAATCCGGACCGCTTCCGTCTGCGTCTTTTCGTCGTAGAACTCGATGCGGAGAACGCCCTCCTCGAATTCCCGGTTGTGCAGAATGCCGATGTTCTGGATATTCAGGCCGTTCATGGCCAGAAGAGTCGTGATGGTCGCGATTCCGCCGGCTTCGTCGTAGATATCCACATAAATGAGGTAGTGGCGCGGTACGGCGCCGTTCGCCGTGTCGCTTAAGGAATCCCGGTAGTCCTTTGAGGAGCGGAACATGGAGTTGATCGCCTCTCCGTCGCCCTCGTCGATGATTTTCTTCGCATCTTCCAGAAGGCGGATGTACCCGTCCAGGGCATCCGAGATCGGACGGCGGTTCGACAGACAGATGTTCTCCCACATCTCAGGGGAGGAGGAAGCGATCCGCGTGATGTCGCGGAAGCCCCCGGCGGCGACCAGCTTCATCAGCTGGGAGTCCGTGTCGCGGTCTTTCACAAGATTGACCAGGGAGGAGGCGACGATGTGCGGGACGTGGCTCACGCTGGCGACGACGTAGTCGTGGGTCTTGCCGGTAACCGTGATCGGGATTGCGTGAATGAGACGGACGAGATCGTTCATCTTCTGAACCTGTCCGCTTTCGACATCCGCGCAGGGCGTCAGAAAATAATACGCGTTTTCCAGAAGATAATCCGCCGCGTTGGCAAGCCCGGTCCGCTCGGAGCCCGCCATCGGGTGGCCGCCGATAAAATTGGACGAGAGGCCGCATTGATCCGCTGCATCAACCATGATCTGCTTGACCGAACCGACGTCGGTTACGATGCAGTCCTTCCGGATCGTCCCGGCCAGAAACGGCAGATAGCGGATGTTGGAGCGCACGGGAGCGCAGAGGAAGATCACGTCGCAGTCCCCGAAGAGAGGATCCTCCTTCTCGCAGGCGCGGTCGATCACGCCCTCCTTCAGCGCCTCGTCCAGCGTCGCGCGGGTCCGGGAGTAAGCGACGAGTTCCGTCTCGCCGCTGAATTTTCTGAGGGCCTTCGCGATCGATCCGCCGATCAGTCCGAGCCCGATAAATCCGATTCGTTTCATAAGAAGCCGCCATTTCGATTTGTATGGTTTACTGTGACTCATCTATTTTAACATAAGCGGGCCGCCGGCGGAGAACGGATGGGGAAAAATCCGGCGCGTCCATCCGTGATCTGTGCATCAGAACGAAAAAAAGTCAAAAACGCGCCCCGCAAACAGGGCAAAAAAGAGAGAGATAATTTTGTGCATTCGTATAAAATAGATAAAAAGCTTGAAAAATGATTTGAAAATTAGTAAACTATACCCATAAGTGCGCGGGCTCTGCTGCACATGACTCAAACATTGGGAGGTACCTGAATTATGAAAGTTTACAGAACAGACAAAATACGCAACGTTGTTCTGCTCGGTCACGGCGGCTCCGGTAAGACAACTCTGGCGGAAGGTATGGCATATCTTTCCGGAATTACGAACCGTGTGGGCAAGGTGGCCGACGGGAACACAGTCAGCGATTACGATAAAGAAGAGATCAAGCGTAAATTTTCAATTTCGACATCCGTGATCCCTGTTGAATGGAATGACTGCAAGATTAATATTCTGGATACGCCGGGATTTTTCGATTTTGTCGGTGAAGCCGAGGAGGCGGCTTCCGCGGCGGACGCCGCGGTCATCGTGGTCTCCGGCAAGAGCGGCGTCGAGGTCGGCACGAAAAAGGCGTGGGACCTCTGCGAGCGGTACAATCTTCCGAGATATTTCTTTGTCACAGACATGGATATCGATGACGTATCCTACCGGAAGGTTCTCGAGGAGCTGTCGGAGGCGTTCGGAAAACGCGTCGCACCGCTTCACATGCCGATCCGTGAGAACGGAAAATACGTGGGTTATATCAACATCATCCGTCAGGCGGCCAGAAGATATACCGACCGCGACAAGAGAGTCGAGTGTGAGATTCCGGAATACTCGAAGGAGTATCTGGAGCAGTACCGCAGCTCCCTGATCGAGTCCGTCGCCGAGACGAGTGAGGAGTACATGGAACGCTACTTCAACGGCGAGGAGTTCTCCACGGAAGAGATCGCCGCTGCGGTGGCGGCAAACGTCGCGGACGGGAGCATCTATCCGGTCTGCATGGGCGCGCCGGTCAATCTTCAGGGCATCCGCATTCTGATGAACGACATCGTCGACTTCTTCCCGGCGCCGTCTGCGCGGAAGAAAGCCGGATTCGACGAGAGCAACAACGTCGTCGATTCGGATTACGATTTCCAGAAATCGAAATCGGCGGTCATCTTCAAGACGATCGCGGATCCGTTCCTCGGCAAGTATTCTCTGATCAAGGTCTGCTCCGGCGTCATCAAACCGAACGACACGCTCTATAATGTGACGCAGGATCAGGATGAAAAGCTCGGCAAGATTTACATTCTCTGCGGAAACAAGACATCCGAGATCGCGGAGCTTCACGCGGGCGACATCGGAGCGGTCGCGAAGCTCGCCGTGTCAAAGACGGGGGATTCCCTTGCGACGAAGGAGCATCCGATTAATTACGGAACGCTGCTGCTTTCCAAACCGTACACGGTGAAGCGGTTCGTCCCGAAGAACAAGAAAGAGGTAGACAAGGTTTCGCAGGGCCTCGCCCGCATCGCGACCGAGGATCTGACGATGAAGGTCGTCGTCGATTCCGCAAATTCGCAGACGCTGCTGTACGGCATCGGAGATCAGCATCTGGATGTCATCGCGAGCAAACTTGCGGACCGCTACAATGTCGAGATCGAACTGGAGCGCCCGAAGGTCGCGTTCCGCGAGACGATCCGCAAGAAGTCCGATGTTCAGGGCAAGTATAAGAAACAGTCCGGCGGGCACGGCCAGTACGGTGACGTCAGGATGCGCTTCGAGCCCTCCGGCGACCTCGATACCCCGTATATCTTCGAGGAAGAGGTAGTGGGCGGATCCGTTCCGAAAAACTACTTCCCGGCGGTCGACAAAGGACTTGCGGAGTGCACGAAGGCCGGCCCGCTTGCGGCTTATCCGGTCGTCGGCGTGCGCGCGATCCTTTACGACGGATCGTATCATCCGGTGGACTCCTCCGAGATGGCATTCAAGGCGGCGACGAGTCTCGCCTTCAAGAAGGGATTCATGGAGGCAGGACCGGTTCTTCTGGAGCCGATTGTCAATATGAAGGTTACGACGCCGGATCAGTTCACAGGCGATGTCATGGGCGATCTCAACAAGCGCCGCGGCAGAGTTCTGGGGATGAATCCGGATAAGGACGGCAACACGGTTGTGGAAGCTGAGGTTCCGGAGCTCGAGCTGTACGGATATTCCAATTCGCTGCGGTCCATGACCGGCGGCGCGGGAACGTTCGAGTACGAGTTCGCCCGCTACGAGCAGGCGCCTGCGGAAATTCAGGCAAAGGAAATCGCGGCGCGAGCGGAACTCACGAAGGGATCCGAAGAATAATTTCTGCACACAGGCCGGGAGTACCCGCCGGAAGGTGGCTCACAAAGAGGGGAGCGCGCTTTCCCGGCGGGGCCCCGGCTTTTTTGTTCATAAAACCTGTGAGAGTCGGCCCTTCGATTGATTGAACGTTTCATTATTCACCCCAAACAAACGTTGACATTATATCCTTCGACACTGTGTGGAATTTTGAGTGAGACATTGTATGGGTAATAATATTCTCGTAGAAACCAGATCATTGACGGTGGACTTTCTGTGTGGGACTACCTGTTTAAGGGCTTTAAATCATATCGATCTGACGATTCAAAGGGGTGAATTTGTGTCTTTAGCAGGTGTTTCCGGGAGCGGGAAAACCACGCTTTTAAATGCGATTGGCGGGTTGATTACGCCAACTTCCGGTTCTATTCTATTTAACAACATTCGGTTTGATTCCATGAGCGATGAAGAACGAACGATCTTCAGAAGAGAAAATATCGGACTCATATTTCAAAATTTTAATCTTATCCCCTCGTTAAATGTATTTCAAAATATATGTTTTTCCGCGCAGCTTTCAAAAGAAAATATTACAGCAGCGGAGGTGCAAAAAATTGCAAAACAGCTTGGCATAGAGGACAAATTAACTGAAATGCCAGCTGAATTATCAGGAGGCCAGCAGCAAAGAGTTGCGATTGCGCGCGCCATGCTTGCAAAGCCGGTTTTATTACTTGCGGATGAACCTACGGGAAGCCTTGATTCGATCAATGGCAGATCTCTTATTCAATTACTCAGAAATGCTGTAGTCCGAAATAAAATGTCAGTTCTTATGGCAACACATAATGAAGAGTTTGCTTCACTTACGGATCGGATTTTGCATATAGAGGATGGTAAAATCATTGCAGAAGAGAGTAAAAGATGAGGATTTAATAGATCTTGCATATAAGAATAAAAACACAATATACCGTCGGTTTCTTATGGGAACAATAATAATCGGCGCTTGTTTGCTGACCGTTCTGCTAAAACTATCTGCGTCGAAAGTCATGAATTCTGCGATCAGAAGTATTCAGGAGCATGGAAATACTGCAGAGGCAAAGATAGAAAATGCAGATGAAGAGGTTTTTTCATCCCTTTCGGGGTCACTTCATATAAAGAAAATTGGAAGAATTCATGATTTAGGAAAGCTCATAGATAATGAACAGGTTTATGCGTCATGTGTTTTCTGTGACCCGGAAACGTTTCAGACTATGATCAAGCCCGCGTTTACCTCTTTTATCGGCACATATCCCGAAAAGGATAATGACATCGTGCTTTCCGATGAAACATTAAAATATCTGGGGATCGATCATCCGAAAGTCGGTATGATTATTTCTGCCGATTTTTATTGGAATGATCTCTTTCGACTGCAAAATACCGGGGAACAGACGTTTACGTTAACCGGCTATTACAATGGCTTGTCTGATACCTCGACGGCGTATATGTCCAGAGATGCGAAAAAGAAAAGCGGATTCAATGATTTTCCATGCACACTTCTGGTTGAGTTTACAAATCCTGTTTTAAGTAAAGCTGACAGTCAGAACATCCTTTCACGACTGGTGTCTGATAAAAAAGTTCAGGTTGAATATGAAGAATCCGCGCTTTATACGTCTCTGGTGAACTTATCCGGAAACGTCGTTCTGGCATTTTTTTCATTCATTATTATTTGCTGCGTTATGGTATTTTTTATCAGCCGGATGATCCTTGCCACCTACAAAGAAAGTGTGCAATTTTGGGGTCTGATGAAAGTATTGGGAGTTACCAGCAAACAAATTGATTCTATCATAAAGAAAGATGAATTTAAAACCTGTCTTTGGCCGTATTTGCTTAGTGAATTATCGGCTTATCTTATCATGTTTGTGAGTAACCAGATATCTGTCTATCATGATCATGCTGCTCTGTTTATTTCAGATCTGAAATCTGATGCGTCAATCTGTGGCTTTGCTTTTTTGATTGTTCTGGCATCCGTTATCATTCCGACTTTGACGGTTCGTAATAAAGTTAATTCTATACCGCCGCTGGCTTCGGCTTCTTATTACGGAGAATTTCATGAAAAGGCCGGTAAGAGGTGCAGAACAGTCAAAATGTTAAAATTTACAGGAAAAAATATACCATTTCAGCTATCTCTGATTTTTTTGTCAAAAAGAAAAAAGGTATTTATAACAACTGTCATTATTCTCTTTCTGGGATGCGAAATGGTCCTTGGTTCATTTACTTTAGCTGCCGGTGCAGATTATGAAAAAGCCTTTTCATCAATTCCGGATTTCCAGGTATGTGTCACGCAGGATGCATGCACAAATATGAGAGAAAATCTGTCCGAGAGCAGTAAAAACCAGATGCTAACTGCAGGCATGGTTCATGATTTGAGTGAAAAGCTACATGATTCAATCAAGGACCTCCGTTTTGTTAAAGGATATTTTCCAACTTTGGACACAGACCCGGATAGCGTGTTTGGACCAGAACATTTAAAGAATGACACGGAGTTTGTTATCCAGCCTCTGGAAAAGAAAACATTAAACCAATTGTGTGCCTGGGAAAAGCGCATGGGTAGAAAAATAAACGAGCATGAGTTGCTGCAGCATCATGGGGCCGTCATCATCAGTAAAAACATGCTTTATAGCAATTCGGATTCAGCCATAAAATCAAACATGGGAAGAATATTTACCATATATGATACATTGCCATATGGTTCTGAGACGGACCAATATCCATCCGAACAGCTGTCTGTTTGCGGTTATGCCGAAGCAGGGGAAAAGAATTTCCCAAATATTTCCCTTGCGTGGGATGGCGAGAATGCTGTTGTCATAGCGGTGACACCCGATACCTATAACTGGCTGGGCTCTTTTATGCAGGAACAAATCCTGTCTGTCAGTTTTAATGTGGCTGGTCACTCGGAAAGCAGTGTGAAACAGCGGCTTAGTGAGTGGGTCAGGGATGAAAATTATTACTATGAGATTGAAAAGGGGTTATCCAATATCAATCTTCTGGAATGTACATCAAAGACAGAACTGATCGCTGAAAATCAAGATTATATCACGTTTAGCCGGATCACAATGAACGGAGTGAGCATGCTGTTTTTTCTTGTGGGATTAATCGTCTTTCTCAATACGTTATTGACGGAATATGTAAGGGACCGACAGGAACATATTCTTTTGCGGTATCTTGGAGTTACAAAAAAAGAAATGACAAAAGCCTTCGTGATGGAAGGCTTGATATACTTTGCAGCCTTAGCTTCCCTGTTAAGTACAGCGGGGATTTATCTGGACTTTGCCATCGGAAAATTGGTACAGAAGGGAATTTTATATTTTGAATTTGTTTTTCCTTATCATGTTTTCTTTGTGCTGCTTGCTTTGCTTTTCATGATCAGTTTTGTACTGCCCCTATTAATCAGCCGAATTCAATCAGCAAAGTATCATGCAGGAGGACACAATCGAAGGCGCAGCAGTCCTCCCTGGCGCTTCTTCGCAGGTTAACCTTGACGCAGTCACCTCAATGATTGTATGATAATCGTTGAGTCAGAAGAATTATTACTGAATGTGGTTGATTCGATCACAATTTTGGAGGCAGCTATGGCAGAACCTTTTAATCATAAAGCCATTGAACAGAAATGGCGTGATCAATGGGAAAAGAATCCGATTAATGTCGAGGACGGCAAAAAGCCGAAATATTACTGTCTGGATATGTTCCCGTATCCGTCGGGAAACGGACTGCACGTCGGACACTGGAGAGGATACGTCATCTCCGATGTGTGGAGCCGTTACAAGATGATGCACGGATATTATCTTATCCATCCGATGGGGTGGGACGCGTTCGGTCTGCCGGCGGAGAATTACGCGATCAAGATGGGAATCCATCCGGCGATTTCCACTGCTCAGAACATCAAAAACATCAAGAAACAGATCAAGCAGATCGGTGCGATCTACGACTGGGACCGCGAGGTAAATACGACCGATCCGAATTTCTACAAATGGACGCAGTGGATCTTTATTCAGATGTTTAAGAAGGGACTCGCATATGAGAAGGAGTTCCCGATCAACTGGTGCCCTTCCTGCAAGACCGGACTTGCCAACGAAGAGGTCGTCAACGGCCGCTGCGAGCGCTGCGGCACGGAAGTTACGAAGAAAAATATGCGTCAGTGGATGCTGAAGATCACGGATTACGCGGATCGTCTGCTGAAGGATCTCGACAAGCTCGACTGGCCGGAGAAGGTTAAAAAGATGCAGACCGACTGGATCGGCAAGTCTTACGGCGCCGAGGTTCAGTTCCCGGTGGACGGGAGCGGGGAGAAGATCACGGTCTACACGACCCGCCCGGACACCCTGTACGGCGCGACCTTCCTTGTTCTTTCTCCGGAGCACGCACTTGCGAAGAGCCTCGCGACGGAGGATCACAGGGAAGCGGTAGAACAGTACATCTACGACGCGAGCATGAAGTCGAACATCGACCGGATGCAGTCGAAGGAAAAGACGGGCGTCTTCACCGGGAGCTATGCCGTGAACCCGCTGAACGGGAAGAAGATCCCGATCTGGCTTTCCGACTACGTGCTTGCGGATTACGGAACGGGAGCGATCATGTGCGTTCCGGCTCACGACGACCGTGATTTCGCCTTCGCGAAAAAGTTCGGTCTTCCGATCATCCAGGTCATCGCGAAGGACGGAAAGGAAATTCCGGATATGGAGGAAGCGTACACGGAGGCTTCCGGAACAATGATCAACTCCGGAAAATGGAACGGGATGGAGTCCTCCGAGCTGAAGAAGACGGCGCCGGAGTACATCGAGGAGATGGGCTTCGGAAAGAAGACCGTCAACTACAAGCTGCGCGACTGGGTCTTCTCCCGCCAGCGCTACTGGGGCGAGCCGATCCCGATCATTCACTGCCCGCACTGCGGAAACGTGCCGGTGCCGGAGGATGAACTGCCGCTGCGCCTGCCGGACGTCGAGAAGTATGAGCCGACCGGAACGGGCGAGTCGCCGCTGGCCGCGATCGATTCCTGGGTCAACTGCAAATGCCCGGTCTGCGGCGCCGACGCAAAGCGCGAGACAAACACGATGCCGCAGTGGGCGGGGTCGAGCTGGTATTTCCTCCGCTACGTCGACAATAAAAATGACAGGGAACTCGTTTCGAGAGAGAAGGCGGATAAGTATCTGCCGGTCGATATGTACATCGGCGGCGTGGAGCACGCGGTGCTTCACCTGCTCTATTCCAGATTCTGGACGAAGTTCTTGTACGACATCGGCGTGATCGATTTCGACGAGCCGTTCACGAGGCTGTTCAACCAGGGCATGATCACCGGAAAGAACGGCATCAAGATGAGCAAGTCGAAGGGCAACGTCGTTTCTCCGGACGAACTCGTCAATGACTACGGCTGTGATTCGCTTCGCCTCTATGAGATGTTTGTCGGACCGCCGGAACTCGACGCGGAATGGGATGACCGCGGGATCGAGGGAGTCAACCGGTTCCTGCGCAGATTCTGGACGCTGGCGCTTGACAGCATCGACGCGAAGGTAAAGGCGACTCCTGAGATGATCAAGATCCGCCATCAGCTGACGCACGATGTGACGGAGCGTATCGAGAGCTTCAGTCTGAATACCGCCGTGGCTGCATTTATGGAGTACAACAACCGCCTGATCGCCATCGCGAAAAAAGAGGGCGGCGTTGATATCGGGACGATTGAGACGTTCACGCAGCTGCTCGCTCCGTTCGCGCCGCACGTGGCGGAAGAGATCTGGCAGAGATGCGGCCACAGCGACAGCGTGTTCCACAGCGAGTGGCCGAAGTTCAGTGAAGACGCGATGAAGGAAGACATTGTCAAACTTCCGGTTCAGATCAACGGAAAGACACGAACGGTCATCGAGGTGCCATCTGATATCAGCAGAGATGAGGCGCTCGCAAAGGCGAAGGAGGCAGTCTCGAACCGGATCACCGGAACCATTGTAAAGGAAATTTATGTCCCCGGAAAAATCATCAACATTGTGCAGAAGCAGTAATGATATCCTGATTATAGGAGGCGGCGCGGCCGGAATGGCCGCAGCCGTCTTTTCGGCTGAAAAGGGATGCTCCGTCCGGCTGTTTGAAAAGAACGAGAAGCTCGGGAAAAAGATCTACATCACGGGCAAGGGCCGGTGTAATTTTACGAACGGATGTCCGCCGGAAGATTTTCTGTCCCACATCGTCACAAACCCGAGATTTTTGTACAGTTCATTCGGAAAATTCAGCAACCGCGACGCCGCGGCGTTTTTTGAGCGTGCCGGGATGAGGATCAAAGAGGAACGGGGCGCGCGGATGTTTCCCGCTTCGGATCACGCGTCCGATGTGACGCGGGCGCTGGAGCGGCGGATGAGGGAGCTGGGCGTCGAAGTCAATCTGAACACCGGCGTGAAAAAGATTCTTTATGAAGAGATCCGGCCGGAGGACCGCGGAGAACCGATCGATAAGAAAAAAAAAAGAAGGTTCAGGCGGAAAGACGCGCAGCCGGCATTCTGCTGGAAGACGGAACGGTCGTCCGTGGCGGCGCGGTGATTGTGGCGACAGGAGGTCTTTCCTACCCCTCCACGGGATCGACGGGCGACGGATACCGGTTTGCGGAAGAGGCGGGGATGAATGTGACCGAAAGGAGGCCGGCGCTGGTTCCTCTGATCACGAAGGAAGACTACATCCGGGAGATGGCCGGACTCTCCCTCCGAAATGTCACGCTCCACATCCGTTACAGCGGGAAAAAGGAGTTCCGGGAATTCGGCGAGATGCTGTTTACGCACCGTGGAGTGAGCGGCCCCCTTGTGCTGTCTGCCAGCTCCTGCGTGGGACGCGCGCTTGCGGACGGGGAGTGCCCCGCGTGGATCGATCTGAAGCCGGCTCTTTCCGACGAACAGCTGAACGCGCGGCTGATCCGGGAGTTTGACGCCGCAAAAAACCGGGAATTGAAAAATGTAATCGCGTCGCTTTTGCCTGCGAAGATGCGGCCGGTTCTGACGGAGCTCGCCCGCGTTCCGGGAGAAAAGCCCGTGCGTGAGATCACGAGGCAGGAGCGCGAGTCATTGATCGGGTGCATCCGCCGGTTCCCGTTTACGATCATCGGGTGCGGAAGTTTTAATGAGGCGATCATCACGCAGGGAGGCGTCGACGTCCGCGGTCTGAAGCCGGGAACGATGGAATCGAAAAAGGCGGAAGGACTGTTTTTTGCGGGCGAGGTGATCGACGTCGACGGCGTGACGGGCGGATTTAACCTGCAGATCGCATGGACGACAGGACATGCCGCGGCGGATGGCGCGGCCGGATATGCAGGGCGGTCCGGAGAGGACCTGTGACAGGAGAAAATATGAGTACAAAGCAGATTGCAATCGACGGGCCGGCCGGAGCGGGAAAAAGTACAATTGCCCGCATGGTCGCGGACCGTCTGGGTTTTATCTATATTGATACGGGTGCGATGTACCGTGCCGCGGCGCTGTATCTCCTCCGCGGGAACATCGATCCCGCGGATGAAAGGGCGTCGGCAGCTGCGGTCGCGGGGGCCGATATCCGCCTCGTCAACGAGAACGGGAATCAGAAAATTCTCCTGAACGGAGAAGACGTGACCGGGCAGATCCGCACACAGGAGGTCGGCGCCGCCGCGTCGCTTTCGAGCCGCTACCGCGCGGTCAGGGAAAAGCTGACCGGTCTGCAGCGGGAGATTGCGGAGAAGGAGAACGTGGTGATGGACGGCAGGGACATCGGCACGACGGTGCTGCCGGATGCGCAGCTGAAGATCTATCTGACCGCGGACGCGTCCGTGCGTGCGAAGCGGAGATACGATCAGCTTGCGGCAAAAGGAACGGCCGGGCTTTCTCCCGATGAAATCGAGGCGGAGATCCGCGCCCGCGACCGCCAGGATATGGAGCGGAAAAACTCGCCGCTGCGAAAGGCGGAGGACGCGGTGCTTGTGGATTCCTCCGATCTCTCGATCGACGAGGTTTGCGCCGCGATTCTGAAGGAGTATCAAAAAGTATGCCGGTAATCTGCGGAGGGAGAATCATTTGGACGTAACAGTGGCAAAGACAGCGGGATTCTGTTTCGGAGTGAAGCGGGCGGTCGACGAGGTATACCGCCAGATCGAAACAGGCGAGAAGCCGGTCTATACGTACGGGCCGGTGATCCACAACGAGCAGGTGATGGATGAGCTTGAGGAGAAGGGCGTGCGCGTTATCCGGAACGAAGCGGAGCTGAAGGATATCCGCGGCGGCACGATCATCATCCGGGCCCACGGCATCGGCAGAGGGCTGGAGGAAAAGCTCCGCGGGACCGGTTGCCGTATCGTCGACGCCACCTGTCCGTTTGTGAAAAAAATTCACCAGATTGTGGACGAAGAGAGCCGGAACGGGTTTGCGGTCATCATCGCGGGCAACCCGGATCACCCGGAGGTCCGCGGAATTCAGGGATGGACGCAGGGCCCAACCTACGCCGTGCAGTCGAAAGAGGAGCTGGAAGCGATGGAACTTCCGGAGGGAATGCACGCGATTCTCGTCGCACAGACCACATTTAATCTTCAAAAGTTCCAAGAATTGGTTGAAATTTTTAAGAAAAAGCGTTATTATGGACGTGTTGTAAATACTGTCTGTAATGCTACGGCAGAGCGACAAACTGAGGCGCTGCAGATCTCCAAAGCGGTTGATGCTATGCTGGTAATCGGTGGAAGGCACAGCTCGAACACGCAGAAACTCTGCGAGATATGCAAGACTCATTGCAGAAATACTTACTTTATTGAGACACTCGTTGATTTGGAAGATAAGCCTTTTCAATCATTTTGTCATGTAGGTATTAC
>ONLT01000101.1 GCA_900318755.1 uncultured Eubacteriales bacterium | reverse complement strand
GGAGAGCGCCCATGAACATAATAAAAGAACCGCTGATTCAGAAACGAATTCACCTTGAGCACCGGCTCGTTTTCCCTCCGATGGCGACACGCACCTCGGACGACGGCATCCCGCGCGCCGAGACCGTCAGGCATTACGAAGAAATCGCGAAAAATCCGCTTCTCGGACTGATGATCACCGAGCACAGCTATGTCGCTCTGCAGGGAAAAGCTGATCCGAATCAGGCTTCCTTCGCTGCGGACGACGTGATCGCCGCCCAGAGCGCCATGACTGCGGCCATTCACCGCGCAAACCCGTCGCTTCGGCTGTTCGCTCAGATCAACCATGCAGGCGCCTTCACTTCCCGGGAGGCGACCGGAATGCCGCTCGTATCGGCAAGCCCTGTGCATCTGAAAGAGGAAACGGCCCGCGCCCTGTCCATTGATGAAATCCTGAATCTGGAGCGGGCATTCATGCAGGCGGCAGTCCGGGTGAAACAGTCCGGTTATGACGGGGTTGAAATCCACTGTGCGCACGGATATCTTCTGAACCAGTTTTATTCCCCGCTTGTAAACCGCAGAACCGATGAATACGGCCCGCAGTCCCTGGAAAACCGGCTCCGCTTTCTGATCGAAACAATCCGTCTGGTGCGCGGCGCGGTGGGATCCGCGTATCCGATTTCGGTGCGGCTCGGCGGAGCGGATTACATGCAGGGCGGCAGTACGGTGGAGGACGCGGCAGCCGCAGCGAAAATTCTGTCCCGTGAAGACATCGACCTGATCGATCTGTCCGGAGGCATGTGCCGTTATACGCGCGAAGACAATCAGGCGCCCGGTTACTTTTCCGATATGAGCGCCGCGGTAAAACAGTGCACCGATCTTCCGGTAATGGTGACCGGCGGAATAAGGACCCCGGAGCAGGCAGATCAGCTCATCGCGGACGGAAAAGCGGATCTGGTCGGCGTAGGCCGCGCGCTCTGGAAAAATCCGGACTGGGGAATGAACTAACGCCCTTTTCTCCGCAGTCCGGCCAGCGCAATGACAAGCACGATGCACTCGGTCACCTGCATGGTCAGCCATATGCCCGCCATGCCCATGGCGCCGGACAAAATTACCGCCAGAGGAATCACTATGCCGATTCCTCTCAGAAGAGAAAGCACCTGGGCAAACCCGCCCTCTCCACCGAGATAAAATACATAATGAACAGGATATTCAATCCCAGAGGCAGGCACTGAATAAAGTACAGAGAAAAGCCTGCGGCGGCCAGCTGTGCCAGACGGTTGTTCTGTTCGCTGTTAAAAACAGCGGTCAGTTGTCCCGGAAAGCGGAACGTAATGAAGTAAAACAGTGCTGAAATTGCGGCTGCAGTGATCACCGCGTATCGGAACACTTTCTCGATCAAACCCTGCGAAAAGATCAGGACCGGTCCGGCGGCAGTGATACAATAAGGGACAGGAGGGATGAATGATGATCATCAACACAGGTCAGAGGACGGACATCCCGGCATTTTACAGCTGCTGGTTTTTTAATCGCATCCGTGAAGGAACGGTTCTGGTCCGGAACCCATATTATCCGCAGCAGGTCCTGCGGTATCGTCTGGATCCGGAGGTTGTGGATCTGATCGCGTTCTGCACGAAGAATCCCGCTCCGATGCTGGACCGCCTGGATGAGATCTTCGCGTTCCGACAGTTCTGGTTTGTCACGATCACGCCGTACGGGAAGGAGATCGAGCCGAACGTACCGGACGCGGATGATGTGATCCGGAGCTTCCGCAGGCTGTCTGAACTTGTCTCGCCGCGGTGCGCCGCGGTCCGGTACGACCCGGTTTTCATCTCGGAGGAGTACCCGATCGAACGTCACGTCGAAGCGTTTTCGCATCTGTGTGAGGAGCTGGAAGGTTATACGGAGATGGTGACGATCAGCTTCATTGACTTGTATGAGAAGACGAAACGGAATTTTCCGGCGGTCCGGGAGGTTTCGCCGGAGGAACGGAAAAAAATCGGCCGGGAATTCGGCAGGATTGCCGCTGCGCATCATCTGCGCCCCTACACATGCCTTGAGGGACGGGATCTGGAGCCGTACGGTTTCTGCTGCTCCGGATGTATGACGAAGGAAGTTCTGGAGCGGGCAGTCGGAGAGGAGCTGAAGGTTCCGGCATCCAGGACAGAAGCGCGGCCCGGCTGCAGCTGTCTGATCGGAAATGATATCGGCGCCTATCATTCATGCGGGCACGGATGTCTCTACTGCTATGCGAATCAGGACCGGGGGACGGTGGCTGCGCGCATGAAGCTGCACGATCCGGATTCGCCGTTTTTGATCGGACGCGCGCTTCCGGGGGATGAGGTTCATGACGTCCGTCAGGAGCGCTGGCGCACCGGACAGATGACCCTGGATCTGCCCTTTTCGTAAGGAAATTTCACAATGTCATCTGAGAACTGGTCCGTTGTTTGTACAACATACAGACGCCGGAGCGGGAATTAAACTGTCGATAACGAATCATAGAAAGTGAGGAACAGGCCTGTGATCAGAGTCAGATTTGAACCGGAAAAGAACAGAACGGCAGCGTATGACGACGGAAAGGAAATCGGCGGGTGCGAATTTTCTCCGTCCGGGTCCATGTGGACCATTGACCATACGTTCGTTCAGGAGGGATACGGCGGTCAGGGGATTGCCGGAAAGCTGGTGGAGGAAGTCGTCAATCAGGCGAGAAAAAGAGGAATCCGGGTGGTTCCGATCTGCTCGTTCGCGAGGAAAGAGTTTGCCAGGAAACCGGAATATCGCGATGTTCTTGGATGAGTTCCGCACGATGGTACGGGATGGTTTCTGCGCTGCGTTCAGCTCCTTTCAGGCTCCTTTCAGGGCTTCCTTCATCGAATTGACGCGCTGATTTTGCTGTGCTATACTCCTTTTTGACAATTAGTTCAACAGCCGGGTGCCGGATTTTATCTCCGGAGAATAGGGAAACAGGTGAAATTCCTGTGCGAACTCGTCACTGTGAACCGGTCGTATGCTCCATTGTGCCACTGCGGAAGCGGGAAGGCGGAGCGTACATGACAGAAGACCGGAAGCCAGGAGACCTGCCGGGCTGTATACAGAGCGGAGAGATCCGTTCAGGCCACGAGTAACTGGCAGTATGAATGCGATGGATTAGTTGCGTCGAAAAAGTGCTGCCTGTCTCTGATTTTGGAGACAGGCTTTTTTCTTGCGTGACAGGCTTGAATTTTTTTGCGCTGTTGGTTTCCCGTGGGGAGTTTATCTGTACCGTTTTCGAAGGAGGATATCAGATGAAAAAACCAGCAGCAGTCGTAGTATGCACAGCGTTAGTGCTCGGAATGCTCACAGGGTGCGGGAGCAGTTCGTCCGGCTCTTCATCCGCGGCGGTGTCCGGATCCGGATCGGAATCCGCGAAATCCGCTTCGGTGTCGGCCGCTTCCGTATCGTCCGGCTCGGTCAGCGCCGATCAGGCGGCGGCCGATCATGTAGCCGACCTGATTGACGCGATTTATGTACAGGAGCGGACTGACAACACGGACGCCCAGTGTGAGGAAGCAAAGAAAGCGTGGGACGCGTTGACAGATGCACAGAAAGAACTGGTGTCCGGAGAATATGCAGATCCGGATTATTTCGGAAGAGATACCGGCGACGCATCGGCGGATGATCCGCTGAACAGCGACGGGATCGGAGAGAATGAACTTCTGGTGGTCAGTTTCGGAACGTCATTCAATGACAGCCGTGTGAAGGATATCGGCGGAATCGAGAAAGCGCTGCAGACGGCGTATCCGGACTGGTCGGTCAGGAGAGCATTTACAGCGCAGATTATCATCAACCATATTCAGGCGCGGGACGGCGAGAAGATCGACAACATGGATCAGGCGCTTCAGCGTGCGGCAGACAACGGCGTAAAGAACCTGGCCGTCCAGCCGACGCATCTGATGCACGGCGCGGAGTATGACGAGCTGACCGAGGCGGTCAACAAGTACCAGGATAAGTTTGAGTCAGTCAAGATCGCGGAGCCGCTGCTCGGTGATGTCGGAAACGATGCAAGTGCGGTCAACGATGATAAGAAGGCAGTCGCTGAGGCGATCACGACCGCTGCATATAAGGAAGCAGGTTATGATTCCCGGGAGGCGGCCGCAGACGACGGTACCGCATTTGTCTTCATGGGGCATGGAACCTCTCATCAGGCTGCGGTTACGTATGATCAGATGCAGACGCAGATGGAGAATCTCGGATATTCCAATGTGTTCATCGGTACGGTTGAGGGCAAGCCGGAAGATACCGCCTGCACCGCTGTCATCGAGAAGGTAAAGGAAGCCGGTTATAAGAAAGTAATCCTCCGTCCGCTGATGGTTGTTGCGGGTGATCATGCCAACAATGATATGGCAGGAAAGGATGATCCGGAGTCCTGGTACAGCCAGTTTACGGCATCCGGTAATTTTGACAGTGTAGACTGCCAGATCGCGGGTCTCGGTGAGCTTAATGATGTGCAGAATATCTACGTCAGCCACACCAAAGCAGCGATAAACAGCTGAGGCCGGCTGGAGATTGTTTGAACAGGAGAACGAAAAAATGAGGAAAAGCAGATGGATTAAACCGCTTGCCGCGGCGCTCTGCGCGGCGGCGATGAGTTTCGGCATCGCTGCATGCGGATCGGCTGCCCCCGCAGCGTCATCCGTTTCATCAGAAGCGGCGGCGTCATCCGCTTCGGCGGAAGTTCAGGGGGCGTCGTCCCTGAAAGACGGAACGTACGATGCGGATTTCACGACGGACAGCAAAATGTTCCGCGTAAATGACGCCTGCAACGGAAAGGGAAAGCTCACGGTCAAAGACGGGAAGATGACGATTCACATCAGCCTGGTGTCTGAGAATATCGTCAACCTGTTTGAAGGTACCGCGGCGGACGCGCAGAAAGAGGGGGCGGAACTGATCCAGCCTACGACGGATACCGTCACATACGACGACGGAACGACGGAAGAGGTTTACGGATTTGACGTTCCGGTTCCGGCGCTGGATCAGGAATTTGATCTCGCACTTCTCGGCACGAAGGGAAAGTGGTACGATCATAAGGTGAAAGTATCCAATCCGGCTGCAGCAGAAGTTTCATAAATTTCAGAAACAGTTTTTGAAGCCCCGCAGACACGGCTTCCTTCGGCCGCGAAATACCGGAGGGACTGTGGATGCGGGGCTTCTGTCGATTCAGGAGGAGCAGGCATGGAATACAGAGTTCCGAGAGTCGTCCTTGCCGGGACGAACAGCGGATGCGGGAAAACAACCGTCACCTGCGCCGTTCTGCAGGCGCTGGTCAACCGGCATGTGAAGACGGGAGCGTTCAAGTGCGGACCGGATTATATTGATCCGATGTTTCACAGCAGGATCATCGGAGCGGACAGTTCCAATCTTGATCTGTTTTTCTTTCGGGAAAATACGCTGAACTACCTGCTCGCCAGGAAGGCGGCAGACCGGGAGATCAGTGTGATCGAAGGTGTCATGGGTTATTATGACGGGATGAGCCTGACGACAACCGACGCAAGCACCTATGAGATCGCCCGGGTCACGAAAAGCCCCGTCGTTCTGGTCGTTGAGGCCAGGGGCGCATCGCTGTCGGTCCTGGCCGCGATTCAGGGCTTTCTGGAGTTCCGTCCGGACAATCATATCTGCGGTGTGATATTAAACCGGTGTACCGCCATGGCTTATTCCGCACTCCAAAAGGAGATCGAACGGTATTTCGGCGGCCGGGTCCGGGCGCTGGGATTTCTGCCCGCGATTCCGGAGTGCGCTCTGGAGAGCCGCCATCTCGGACTGGTGACTGCGTCAGAGGTACAGGGGCTGCGGGAAAAGATGCAGATTCTCGCGGCGCAGGCGGAGCAGACCATTGATCTTGACGGGCTGACGGCGCTTGCGGAAAACGCGGCTCCGGTTTTCTGCAGGGAGGTCAGGATGCCGAAGCAGCCGGAAACGGTCCGCATCGCCGTCGCCCGCGACAATGCGTTCTGCTTCTATTATGAGGACAGTATGGATGCCCTGCGGGAGATGGGGGCGGAGCTGATCCCTTTCAGCCCCCTGACTGACCGGGAACTGCCACGGAATATCCAGGGAATCTATCTCGGGGGCGGATATCCGGAGCTGCACGCGGAGGAGCTTGGCAGGAACACCGGGATGTGCGATTCGGTCAGAGGCGCGCTGAAGGCCGGGGTCCCCTGCATCGCGGAATGCGGCGGCTTTATGTATCTGACGGAATCGATCGGCGGATTTCCCATGGTCGGTTTTCTGCCGGGAAAAAGCTATGATGCCGGAAAACTTACGCGATTCGGCTATGTTCGTCTGAGGGCGAATCATGATACAATGCTCTGTAAAGCCGGGGAAGAAATCTGCGGGCATGAATTCCACCACTGGGATACGGAAGACAACGGAAGTTCCTTCACGGCATCAAAGGCGTCGGGGAGGAGCTGGCGCTGCGTTCACGCCACAGAGAGGCTTTACGCGGGATTTCCCCATTTTCATTTTTATTCAAACCCTGATTTTGCGGTTCGTTTCTACGAAACCTGCCGAAAGGAGAAACATCGGAATGATTGAGACAATCAAGCCTATGGACATCGAAAAACGAAGCTTTGAAATCATTACGGAAATGCTCGGCGACAGGACGTTCGAGCCTCAAAACGAGCCGGTGATCAAACGGGTCATCCACACAACCGCCGATTTTGATTATGCGGACCATCTTGTGTTCTCTGAGAACGCGGTGGCAAAGGGGATCGAAGCGCTTCGCTCCGGCTGCGACATCGTGACCGATACAGAGATGGCGAAGGCCGGAATTAATAAAAGAATCCTGGGGAAGCTGGGCGGAACCGTGCATTGCTTCATGTCGGATCCGGATGTGGCGGCGGAGGCGAAGCGGCGCGGGGTTACACGGGCGATCGTATCCATGGAGCACGCGGCAGGGCTTTCAAAACCCTGCATCTTTGCGATCGGTAATGCGCCGACCGCGCTGTTTGCGCTGAACCATCTGATCGAAGAGGGAAAGCTGTCTCCGGTCCTGATCGTCGGCGTTCCGGTCGGCTTCGTCAATGTGGTGGAGAGCAAGGAGCTGATCATCCGTTCCGGGACGCCGCACATTGTCGCGCGGGGACGGAAAGGCGGGAGCAATGTGGCGGCAGCGATCTGCAACGCGATGCTCTATCAGATTATGCGGTGATCCATGTGGAAAATTATATCGTAAAGGATGGAAAAAAGCTCCGCATGGGGTATACGACGGGATCCTGCGCGGCTGCCGCTGCGAAGGCGGCGGCCTTTATGCTTCTGACCGGCCGCCGGAAGGAGAAGATCCGGATTGACACGCCGAAGGGAATCGCGCTGAACCTCGATGTGCTTGAGATCCGGATGGGAGAGAATTCCGTATCCTGCGCCATCAGGAAAGACAGCGGCGATGATCCGGATGCCACCAGAGGAGCCCTTGTCTTTGCGCGGGTCACCCGCACAGAAACACCGGGAATCGTCATTGACGGGGGCAAAGGGGTCGGACGCGTGACAAAGCCGGGGCTCGATCAGCCGGTCGGTGCCGCCGCCATCAATTCCGTTCCGCGGCGGATGATCCGTGAAAACCTTGAGGAAGTGTGCGGCCTGACGGATTATCGGGGCGGACTGTCCGCGGTGATCTCCGTGCCGGACGGAGAACGCCTTGCGGAGAAGACCTTTAACCCGAGACTCGGGATTGTCGGGGGCATCTCAATCCTCGGCACGACCGGAATCGTAGAGCCGATGAGTGAACAGGCGCTGGTTGATACGATACGGGTAGAACTCCGCCAGAGGAGGGAGAACGGCGCGGATTATATCCTGCTGACCCCCGGTAATTACGGCGCGGATTATATCCGGGAGGGCATTGAAATTGACCCGGAAATCGCGGTTCTGACCTCCAATTACATCGGAGATTCCCTGGATCTATGCAGAGAACTGGGATTCCGCGGGGCGCTGCTCATCGGACACATCGGAAAGCTTGTAAAAATCGCGGGAGGCATGCTGAATACCCATTCCAAATACGGCGACTGCCGGATGGAAATTCTGGCGGCGCATGCCGGCGCCTGCGGCCTTCCCGCCGGGAAGATCGCACAGATGCTGGACTGCGCAACCTGTGACGACGCGATTCGGATTTTGAAAGAGAACAGTCTTTGCGAACAGACGCTGGAGCGCATCTCAGACCGGATTTCGTTCATTATGGACCACAGGGCAGCAGGAGCGATGGAAACAGGAGCCATTCTGTTCTCAAAGGAATACGGATTTCTGAGTGAGACAAAAAATGCCCGTTCACTACTAAAACAGATTACGGAGGAATAAGCATATGGTGCATTTTGTTGGCGCGGGAAGCGGCGCAGTTGACCTGATCACAGTGCGGGGCGCCCGCCTGCTGAAAGAGGCGGATGTCGTCATTTATGCAGGCTCTCTGGTGAACCCCGCGCTGCTTTCGTATACAAAGGAAGGCTGCGAGATTCATGACAGCGCCAGGATGACGCTGGAACAGGTGATTGAAGTCATCAAAAAAGCCGAGAAGGAAGGAAAAACGACGGTACGTCTTCATACCGGCGATTCCAGCATTTACGGAGCGGTACGGGAACAGTTTGACTGTCTGGAGGAGCTCGGCATCGACTATGACGTCTGTCCGGGAGTCAGCTCCTTCTGCGGCGCGGCGGCCTCGCTGAAAACAGAGTACACACTGCCGGACGTCAGCCAGACCGTCATTATCACACGGACGGCCGGCCGGACCCCGGTGCCTGAGCGTGAATCGATCCGCGCGCTGGCTTCCCACCGGTCCACCATGGTGCTGTTTCTGAGTACTTCCCTGACGGAGCAGCTTCAGGAGGATCTGATGGCCGGCGGGTATTCCGGCAGCACGCCTGTGGCGGTCGTCTACAAGGCCACCTGGCCGGAGGAGGAAATTTTCCGGTGTACGGTGGAAACGCTTCATAAAACGGTGACAGAGAACAGACTGACAAAAACCGCGCTGATTATTGTGGGAAACTGTATGGGAGAGCAGTATCAGCGATCCAGACTCTATCATCCCGGATTTACGACGGGGTTTCGGGAGTCCTCGGAATGAAGACGGAAGAGATTCTTACATGGGCAGGAAAGAACGGGTTCGTGATTGACAGCGTTCCCTGCGCAGAAATGGTGACCGTCGCCGCTTCGCACAGTGCCGTTCCGTTTTCATGTGATTTCGAGATCAAAACCGGTCTTCCGGAGGGAATTGTTCGAGGCGAGAGCGGAGAACTGGGCATATGCCTTTCTTTTCGAAAGAGGAAGCCCTTTGATCAGACGCTGAAACTGATCCCGAGGATCCTTCATATCGGGATCGGCTGCAGAAGAGGAACCGCTGACGATGCTATACAGGAGGCGGTGAAAACGGTGCTGGATCAGAACACTCTGGAGGAGAAGGCCGTCCGATGCGTGGCTTCCATTGATCTGAAGGCGGATGAAAAAGGACTATTAAGCTACTGTGAAAAAGCCGGCCTGTCTCCGGTGTTCTACTCCGCCGCGGAGCTGTCGGAAGTGCCGGGAAACTTCACGTCCTCTGCGTTTGTGCAGAGCGTGACCGGTGTGGACAATGTGTGCGAGCGGGCGGCGCTGGCGGGCGCGGATGAACTGATCGTAAAGAAAACGGCCCTGCATGGTGTGACGGTGGCGGTCGCGGCGGAAAAACTGGAGGTGCGTTTTGGGTAAAGTGATCGTTGTGGGCATCGGCCCCGGCAATTATGAAAATATGACAATCAGGGCTGACCGTGCATTGCAGTCCTGTGACGTGATCATCGGATATTCGGTCTACGTGGATCTGGTGCAGGAACAGTATCCCGGAAAAGAGTATTATACGACACCGATGACGCAGGAGGCGAAGCGCTGTCAGATGGCGCTGGACTTCGCAGAGCAGGGAAAAACAGCGGCGGTGGTCTGTTCCGGCGACAGCGGGATCTATGGGATGGCGGCCCTGATCTATGAGCTCCGGGGAGAATGTGCGGTTCCGGAAATCGAGGTCATTCCGGGGCTGACCGCCGCCTGCAGCGGCGCCGCGGTTCTCGGCGCGCCGCTGACCCATGATTTTGCCGTCATCTCGCTCAGCGACCGGCTTACAAGCTGGGAGACGATCGAAAAACGTCTGGAATCGGCGGCGGAGGCGGATCTGTCCATCGTCCTTTACAATCCCGCGAGCCACAGCCGCCCCGATCATCTTCGCAGAGCCTGTGATATCCTTCTGCGGCATCTTCCGGAGGACCGGCTCTGCGGTGTGGTCAGAAATATCGGCAGAGACGGGGAAAGCAAAAGTCTGATGAACCTCAGAGAGCTCAGAACCGCGTCGGTGGATATGTTCTGCACCGTATTCATCGGCAATGCGATGACAAAGAAAATTCTTCAGAATATGGTTACGCCGAGGGGATACCGCAATGTATAAAATCTGTATCTTTGCAGGAACAACCGAAGGCCGCGGGCTGATCGGCTTTCTGATCAATCAGCCGGTTGAAATAACCGCCTGCGTTGCGACGGAATATGGTGAAACGCTGCTTCCGGAGGCGGATAATCTGACGGTTTCGGCCGGCCGTCTTTCGATGGATGAGATGGTTCGGCTGCTGTCGGAAACGGCCTTTGATCTGGTGATCGATGCGACGCATCCGTACGCGGCTTCTGTGACGGAAAGTCTTTCTGCCGCCTGCCGGGAGACGGGGACGGAATATCTCCGCCTGCTGCGGGGCGCGTCGGAGCGGTCCGGAGATGCGGTATATGTATCCGATGCGGAAGCGGCCGTTGAATTTCTAAAGGGGACAACAGGCAGCATCCTTCTGACAACCGGAAGCAAGGATCTCCCGACCTTTTGCAGACTGGACGGGTTTTCGGAGCGCGTCTACGCCCGCGTCCTGCCGATGGACCGGTCTCTTGACGCCTGCCGTGAAGCCGGTTTAAAGCCGTCCCACATTCTGGCGATGCAGGGCCCGTTCTCTGAAGAGATGAACCTCGCGATGCTTCACGCCGTCTCCGCCGCCTGGCTTGTGACAAAGGACGGAGGGGAACCGGGCGGATTTGACGCGAAGGTTTCCGCATCGGAGAAGGCGGATGCGCAGCTTGTGGTGATCGGCCGGCCCGTCCAGAAGGAGGGCGTCTCGCTTGCGGAAGCGATCGATCTTCTTTGCGGGAAATTCGGCTTCGTCTGCAGGCCGCACGTAGATGTTCTCGGCATCGGTCCCGGCAGCCGCGAAGCGATGACGGAAGAGGTTCGTCTTGCGCTTGACCGGGCGGACTGCCTGATCGGCGCAAAGCGCATGCTGGAAGCATGCGCTGCCGCCGGAAAAGGGCTGCACGATGCCATCGCGCCTGCCGACATCGCGGATTTTATCCGGACCCATCGTGAATACCGGCGGTTTGCCGTGGTTCTGTCGGGGGATACCGGCTTTTTCAGCGGCGCAAAAAAACTGCTTCCGCTGCTGGACTTCTGCGAGGTGAACGTTCTTCCCGGTCTCAGTTCGCTGGCGTATCTCTGCGCCCGCGTGCAGACGTCTTATGAGGATGTTTTTGTTACCAGTGTGCACGGCCGTCCGCATAATATTGTGCCGGATGTCCGTTCCCACAGTCGGGTATTCGTTCTGACAGGCGGAGAGAATGGGGTATCCGCGCTGTGCCGCTCGCTGACCGCGGCGGGACTTGGCGATGTGAGAGTCAGCGCAGGCGAACGGTTGAGCTATCCGGATGAAAAGATCACGGAGGGAACAGCAGAGGGTCTGTCCGATGGAAGCTTTGGTCCGCTTTGCGCCGTGCTGATTCAGAATGATCACCCGGATGCCGTTGTCACGCACGGCCTTCCGGATTCCGCGTTCCTGCGCGGCGCGGGGGAGGACGGAACCGTTCCGATGACAAAGAGCGAGGTTCGCTCGGTATGCCTTTCCAAACTCCGGCTGACGGAACGCTCAATCTGCTGGGATGTAGGAGCCGGGACAGGATCTGTGGCCGTCGAAATGGCACTGCAGGCCGGAAAAGGTCAGGTTTATGCCATCGAGCGCAAAAGCGCGGCGGTTGATCTCATCCGGCAGAATAAAGAAAAGTTCTCTCTTGAGAACCTCTCTGTGGTAGGCGGCGGAGCGCCGGAAGCCTGTGCTTCTCTTCCCGCTCCCACCCATGCGTTTATCGGCGGGAGCTCAGGCAATATGAGAGAAATTCTGACGATGCTGCTGG
>ONLT01000144.1 GCA_900318755.1 uncultured Eubacteriales bacterium | reverse complement strand
TTCCTTTGCCGCCCTGCGCCCCGTAGCCCGGAACGAGGATGTAGCTCTTCGGCATGATCGCCCGCAGCGCGCGTCCCATCTCCGGATACGTCGCTCCCACAACGGCGCCGACCTCGCTGTAATCGCCGTCCATCACGTCCTCTCCCCATTCGCGGACCTTTTCGCCTACGTGTTCGTAGAGCGGGCGGCCGTCGATCTCCCGGTCCTGAAACTCGCCGCTCGACGGATTGGACGTCTTGACGAGGACGAAAATTCCCTTGTTTTCTTTCCTGCAGACATCGATAAACGGCCGGACGCCGTCGCTTCCGAGATACGGATTGACCGTCGCGAAATCCTCGTGGAACGGGGCGTACGTCCGGCTTCCGACCTGCACGCTCCCGAGATGCGCGAGCGCGTAGGACGCGGACGTGGATCCGATATCGCCGCGCTTTACGTCCCCGATCACGAGGAGACCCTTTTCCTGACAGTAGGAAACCGTACGTTCATAGGCGATCAGCCCGGGCACCCCGTACTGCTCGTACATCGCGATCTGCGGTTTGACCGCCGGGACAAGATCCGCCACCGCATCCACGATCTTCCGGTTGAACCCGATGATCGCCGCCGCCGCTCCCTCGAGCGTTTCCCCGTACTCCTCAAAGGCCTTCTCCTGAATGTATCTCGGAATAAACTCAAGCTTCGGGTCGAGCCCGACCACAATCGGAGCCTCTGTTTTTTCAATTTTCTCAATCAGTTCGCTGATCATGCGCGTTCTCCTTATCTTTCCTCATAGACGACCGCTCCCCCGCAGATCGTGTACAGAACCTTTCCATACACCTCGCGGCCGTTAAACGGCGTATTTCTTCCCTTCGACCGAAACGTGCGCACATCGATCCGGTACCGGAGATTGGGATCGATGACCGTGACGTCCGCTATATTTCCCTCCGCGAAGGATCCCCGGTCCTTCAGGTGCAGAATTCTCGCCGGGTTCAGACTCATCTTTTCCGCCATCTGCGACGGCGTGATCACGCCCGGCCGCACCAGCTCGCTGATCACGAGGGGAACCGACGTCTCAAGTCCGGTGATGCCGAACGCCGCGTCCTTCATGGATTTGTTTTTGTCCTCCGCCGTGTGCGGCGCGTGATCGGTTGAGATCACCTCGAACACATCCGTCGCGAGTCCCTCCAGAAGCGCGTCCCGGTCGATCTCTGTCCTCAGCGGCGGATTCATCTTATAATTTGTGTCCCCCGGAACGCGGTCCCTGCTGCAGAGCGTGAAATGATGCGGGCAGACCTCGCCGGACACATCGTACCCCTCGCGTTTCGCCGCGCGGAGCATGCGGTAGCTTCCCGCCGTCGAGCAGTGGCACAGATGAAGGTGCGCGCCCGTCTCGTGAGCGAGCATGATATCCCGCGCGATAATCGCGTCCTCCGTATCGTTCCCGATTCCGGGAAGCCCCTCCGCCCGGGAATACTCATCCTCATTGACGCAGCCGCCGTGCACAAGATCCTTATCCTCGCAGTGATCAAGGAACGGGATGTTCAGCTGCGCACAGACACGGAAGGCCTCGCGGCAAAGATAGGAGTTCATGACGGATTTTCCGTCCTCGCTGACGGCGGGAATTCCCCGCTTCGCCATGCCCGCGATATCGGCCAGCTCCAGCCCTTTCTGATCCTTCGTGGCCGCACCTGCCTGAAGCACATGGACGAGCGCCGCGTGCGCCGCCTTGTTCACGACGTAATCGACGCGGTCCGGCCGGTCGATAACCGGCTTCGTGTTCGGCATGGCGACAACCGTCGTGATTCCGCCCCGCGCGGCCGCTCTCGTGCCGCTGCTGATGTCTTCCTTTTCCGTCTGACCCGGATCCCTCAGGTGAACGTGCAGGTCGATCAGTCCCGGCATGACGTAACAGCCGGCCGCGTCGATCACCCGGTTCGCGGTGTACGGAACACTCCGGCTGCAGCCTGCGATTTTTTCGTCCCGGATCAGAAGATTATATACGCCGTCACGGCCTGTGCCGGGATCAATCACCCGGCCGCCGCGAATCAGAATTGTTCCACTCATAGGCCCTCCCGTCGATTGTAACCGGTCGTCTCCACCCGGACGGAACAGCCGTCCCGGCCAAAAGAAAACGCCCTGAATTATGCATACAAAACCAAGGTAAGTATACCGTAAACGCACGATGATTTCAATTCGCCATCCCATTACGTCCCGGTCATTCCGCGGACTGGCAGTCGAAGCAGCGATTCCATGCAATCTGCAGAACAATCCTCCGGAACAAACAAACGCCGGAGCGCGGTTTTCCCGTGCTCCGGCACATCTTTCTCAATTGTTCATCGGATTTCCATAATTTCACCGCTGTTATTTCTTCTGAACCGGCTGAAAAATTCTTCCCATATCCGGAAACTCATTTCCGGCATCGTCGCGTGCGGCATGTATTCAACCTGTGTATACCACATCGGCGCCGTTCCATCTTTTTCTATCCTATGGTCCAGAAAACGGCCATTCTTTACATACGGCACGGACGTCCAGTTTTCCGGAATCATGCTCTCCTTCCCACTACGCCGCATCCAATAATCCAGGGTTTTCCCCGTCTGGTTCTCGTGGGTTGGTACGGAGGGAATCAGCCACCCTTCTTCCATTCCCCAGAACATCCATAGCGGGACCGCCCCGGCGGCGTTCTTAATCCACGTCTGCTTCATGAACCGCTCATAGGAATCGCCGAACATGATACCGGAACACGGAGCCGCAGCCGTCAGCCTGTCTCCCATGCCAATCGCAAGCATATAAGTCATAAGCGACCCCCACGAATGACCGGTCGCGTAGATGCGTTCCGGATCTGCCGGAAGTTCGTCAAGAGCCCGGTCCAGCAAATGATTAAAAAACCGGAGTTCATCCGGCCGATCATCCTCGCCAAACAGATTCCATGCGGGAAGCGGAGCCCAGTCCGGATCGAGTCCCTCCGGCTTCATGTCAACTTTACCGTGAAGGGCGGACGGAAAGATCACAATCAGCCCGTACCGATCAGCGACATCACTCCACCCGCTGTTGCCGGCATAAATTTCACCGGTACAGGTATAACCGTGCATTGCGAAAACCAGCGGAACCCGGACATCCGGATTTTCCCGCACAGATTCCGGAATATAGATATACCACTCCCGCATCCAGCCGTCGAATTTTTCATAATGATATTCCATATGAAGATCCCGAACCGGATCCCTTGTAATTCTCAGATCTCCTCCGGGACAGCTCATCCACCTTCTCTGGCGATACAGGAAATCTTTCCAGATCCTTCTTTGCAGCTTCATCGCACAGCCGGATGAGGATCCGGAAATTACGCTGTAATCAACCTTATACGCTTCTTTCTGCTGATTTGGTGCCATCGGAGCAGGCCGGCTCCTTCTGTATTCAATCCGGTCCGGCGCCAGCCTGACCGGCTCCGGATCGGTCCCGTCGGCCTCACACCAGTATCGAACAACCCCCTGATCTTTTCCGGTCGGATATTCCGGATCATCAATCACATAGACTGGCATCGGAATATCCTTTTTGCGAATATCTCTTTTATGCTCCGGATCCTCAAAACCGTCCAGCATGGTGCAAAAATCCTCTCCGGCTTTTGAGAGATACGTTTCAGACACAGCAGATCCTCCGACCGTAGCCACTCCGGCATAAAACGCGGGATTTGCGGCAGCTGCCATATGCGCCATAACGCCTCCCTCACGCACCCCGGTCAGATATACCTTCGATTCATGGACGCAAAAAAACCACCGCTCGGTCGCCTTCAGCGCGGCCTGATTGATGTAATCCACATCCCCGCCGGCCATGCCATAAGGCTCATCCGTATTCCACACGCCATTTTCCGGTTCCAGGAAAAAGACAATCATCTTTTCCTGACATTCTTCCTGATCCGCCGCATTGCACCAGCCGCTTATTTTCAGGAGTTCGTCAGCCGTCTGCCCGTTTGCTCCGAGAACAATCAGGCCGGCTGTCGATTCGCGAATATCGTCCGGCGCATACGCGAGCATTCTGCGCTCTTTTTGGCCGACCATGACCGGTATTTCAAACGTGCCGGAAAAAGCCGGTCGATACGGATTTTCCGGATCACATGTTTCTAATCGATGATAACAATACATGATA
>ONLT01000104.1 GCA_900318755.1 uncultured Eubacteriales bacterium | reverse complement strand
TATAGCCCAGGTAACCGACGAGGACCAGATCCGTGAGATGGTCAACAACGGCAAGGCAACCTTTTACATCGGATTCGACCCGACCGCGGACAGCCTGCACGTCGGTCATTTTATGGCGCTGTGTCTGATGAAGCGTCTGCAGATGGCCGGAAACAAGCCGATCGCGCTTCTCGGCGGCGGCACCGGGATGATCGGCGATCCGTCCGGCCGGACTGACATGAGAAAGATGATGACGCCGGAGACGATTCAGCACAACATCGACTGCTTCAAGGTGCAGATGAGCCGCTTCATCGATTTTTCCGACGGGAAGGCGCTGATGGTCAACAACGCGGACTGGCTGATGAACCTGAACTACATCGATTTTATCCGCGAGGTCGGACCGCATTTTTCCGTCAATAACATGCTCCGGGCGAAATGCTACGAGCAGCGCATGGAGCGGGGACTTTCCTTCCTGGAGTTCAACTACATGCCGATGCAGAGCTACGATTTCTACATGCTGTACAAGAATTACGGCTGCAACATGCAGTTCGGCGGGGACGACCAGTGGTCGAACATGCTCGGCGGGACGGAGCTGATCCGCCGCATTCTTCACAAGGACGCGTACGCGATGACGATCACGCTTCTCCTCAACTCGGAGGGTAAGAAGATGGGCAAGACCCAGTCCGGCGCGGTCTGGCTCGATCCGGACAAGACGTCGCCCTACGATTTCTACCAGTACTGGAGAAACGTCTCCGACGCGGATGTCCTGAAATGCCTGCGCATGCTGACGTTCCTTCCCCTTGAGCAGATCGATGAGATGGACAGCTGGGAGGGAAGCCGCCTGAACGAGGCGAAGGAGATTCTGGCGTACCAGCTGACGGAGCTTGTACACGGCGAGGACGAGGCGAAGAAGGCAGAAGCGGGAGCAAAGGCGCTCTTTGCAGGCGGCGCGGCGGATTCCGCCGATATGCCGACGACGGAGCTCTCTGATGAGGATTTCACGGACGGAACGATCGATCTGATCTCCCTTCTGATCAAGGCGGAGCTGGTGAAGACCCGTTCCGAGGGACGGCGCGCGATTCAGCAGGGCGGCGTATCCGTCGGAGGAGAGAAAATTACCGACTTCAAATATGAGGTGGAAAAGGACTCCATCGGCAGCGACGGTCTCCTTCTGAAGAAGGGCAAGAAAAACTTCAAAAAGATCTGCCTGAAATGAGGCAGCGCGCAGCTGAAAAAAATTTGCCTGACAGGGTCACGTGTGCTAAGATAAAATTTGTTTGACTGAAATGATACGGGCGCTGCCCGTCATTTAGAAGGAGTAGATCATTTATGGAAAAGTATGGCTTGAATGAGCTGAGGGAAATGTTCCTGAAATTTTTCGAGAGCAAGGGACATTTAAGGCTCCCCAGCTTTTCGCTCATTCCGCACAATGACAACAGCCTGCTGCTGATCAATTCCGGCATGGCTCCGCTGAAGCCGTATTTCACGGGCGCGGAGATCCCGCCGAGAACGCGTGTCACGACGTGCCAGAAGTGCATCCGTACCGGCGATATCGAAAATGTGGGAAAAACGTCCCGTCACGGCACATTCTTTGAGATGCTGGGAAATTTCTCGTTCGGCGATTATTTCAAACACGAGGCGATTCCGTGGGCCTGGGAGTTTCTGACGGAGGTCGTGGGACTGGATCCGGACCGTCTGTATCCGTCGGTTTACGTCGATGACGACGAAGCCTTCGCGATCTGGCGCGATGAGATCGGAATCGCTCCGGAGCGGATTTTCAAGTTCGGAAAAGAGGACAACTTCTGGGAGCACGGCAGCGGCCCGTGCGGTCCGTGTTCCGAGATCTACTACGACCGCGGGGAAAAATACGGCTGCGGCAAACCGGACTGTACGGTGGGATGTGAATGCGACCGCTACATCGAGGTCTGGAACGTCGTGTTCAGCCAGTTCAACAATGACGGAAAGGGTCATTACACCGAACTCGAGCATAAAAACATCGACACCGGGATGGGACTGGAGCGCCTGGCGGTGGTGGTTCAGGACGTGGATTCGATTTTTGACGTCGATACGATCCGTTCTCTCCGCGACGAGGTGTGCCGCATCGCGGGCGTCGAGTACGGAAAGAAGCATGAGACCGATGTTTCGGTCCGTGTCATCACCGACCATATCCGGTCCGCTACGTTTATGATTTCGGACGGAATTATGCCCACCAATGAGGGACGCGGGTACGTTCTGCGCCGTCTGATCCGCCGCGCGGCGCGCCACGGAAGACTGCTGGGCATCGACCGTCTGTTCCTTTCGGAGCTGGCAGTCAAGGTGATGGAGGACAGCAAGAGCGCGTATCCGGAGCTGGAAAACCGCAGGGATTTCATCGTGAAGGTCCTCACAAACGAGGAAGAGCAGTTCAACCGGACGATCGATCAGGGACTCGGCATCCTGCGCGAGATGGAGCAGAAGCTGGCAGAATCCGGCGAGACGGTTCTTTCCGGAGCAGATGCATTCAAGCTGTACGATACCTTCGGATTCCCCTCCGATCTGACCCGGGAGATCCTGGCGGAGAAGGGCTTCACCTACGATGAGGAAGGCTTCGCCGCATGCATGAAGGTGCAGCAGGAAACCGCCCGGTCCGCGAGGGCGACGACCAATTACATGGGCGCGGACGCGACCGTCTACGATCTGATCGATCCGTCGATCACCTCCGAATTTGTGGGCTACTTCGATCATCTCGAGGAGACATCGAAGATCAGCGTGATCGCAGGTGAAAAAGAGCTGAAGGACTCGCTTTGCGAGGGTGAGAGCGGAACGGTCATCGTCGACCGGACCCCGTTTTACGGCACGATGGGAGGACAGGCCGGCGACATCGGCGTGATCCGGTCCGATCACGGAACATTTGAGGTGGAGGACACCATTCATCTTCGCGGCGGCAGAATCGGCCACATCGGAAAGATGACGTCCGGCGTGCTGAACACCGGCGACGAGGTAACGCTCTCTGTCGATAAAGAGGCGAGAATGGCGACGGCGCGCAACCACAGCGCGACCCATCTGCTGCAGAAGGCTCTGAAGACCGTTCTGGGCTCCCATGTGGAGCAGAAGGGTTCCTACGTGTCGCCGACGAGACTACGCTTCGACTTTGCGCATTTCCAGGCGATGACGCCCGACGAGATCCGAAAGGTCGAGGATCTGGTCAATCAGGAGATCGAAGCGTCCCTTCCGGTCAGAACGGATCTGATGCCGATCGCCGAGGCGAGGGCGACCGGAGCGATGGCTCTGTTCGATGAAAAATACGGCGATATCGTGCGGGTCGTCTCCATGGGCGACTTCTCGAAGGAGCTCTGCGGAGGAACGCACGTGTCCAACACCTCGGAGATTCAGTTCTTCAAGATTCTTTCGGATTCGGGAATTTCCGCGGGCGTCCGGAGAATCGAGGCGCTGACCGGCAGCAACCTGATCCGCTATTACGAGGATCAGTCGAAGATGCTGCGGGATGCGGCCCGCGAGCTGAAGACGGAACCCTCTGAAGTTTCCGTGCGGATCAGTCACCTGCTGCAGGAGGTCAGGGACCTTCACAGCGAGAACGAAAAGCTCAAGAACAAACTGGCGAACGAATCCCTGGGCGACGTGGCTGACCGCGTGCAGGAGATCGGCGGCGTGAAGCTGCTGGCAGCGGCGATCCCGGATGTGGACGGCGGTGAGCTCAGAAACCTCGGCGATCAGATGAAAGAAAAGATCGGAGAGGGAGTCGTGCTGCTGGCTTCCGCGAAAAACGGGAAAGTCTCCCTGGTGGCGATGGTGACCGGTGAGGCGCAGAAAAAGGGCGCACACGCGGGCAATCTGGTCCGCGCCGCGGCAAAAATCGTCGGAGGCGGCGGAGGCGGCCGTCCGAATATGGCGCAGGCCGGAGGCAAGAATCCGGACGCCATCCCGGAGCTGATCAAACAGGCGCCTGAACTTCTTGCGGAGCAGCTGAAATAAAAACGGTTGACGTTTCGCAGAAAAACTGGTATATTGAGTTAAGTGCAAAAATACCCAAACAGTTGTATTTAGCACAATCCGTAACCGGAGGGAGGTCAGGTTTGGGGTTATGGCTAATGTAATCGTAAAAGAAAACGAGACATTGGACAGCGCTTTACGCAGATTCAAGCGTAGCTGTGCAAAAGCGGGGATTCAGCAGGAGATCCGTAAGAGAGAGCATTACGAGAAGCCAAGCGTTCGTCGTAAGAAAAAATCCGAAGCAGCCAGAAAGCGCAAATACAATTAATCAATGAATAAAAGAGCTCTGACACATCGTCAGGGCTCTTTGTATGTATACAGATCAGAATGCGATATCTATGAAGAAAATGATCATCAACAGGCAGAGCATCGTGATCCGGAGACCGGCCCTGCCGAAGGGATCCTTCCGCGCCGCCTTTCTGACCGACCTGCACAACGCGTGCGGGCCCGATGAGACGCGGCGCATCATGCAGGCGCTTTTCGCGCTGTCTCCGGATCTTGTTCTGTGCGGAGGCGACATGCTGATCGCGCATCCGGGGGAGAGTGCGGACCGGGCGCGGACGTTTATGCTGAGGCTCGCGGAACATTATCAGGTGCTCGCGGCGCCCGGCAACCACGAATACCGCGCGTTTCTCTATCCGGAGATCTACGGGACGCTGTATGCCGACTATACCGGGCCTCTGAGGGAGGCGGGCGTCCTCTTCCTGGATAATTCGGAGGTCCGGCTGAATCCGGGCGGCGTGCCGCTTCGGGTGATCGGATACGCGGCTCCGCGGAAATATTACCGCCGGTTTGATCATCCGGATATGCGGACGCAGGAGCTTTCGGGCCGGTTCGGAACAGTCCGGGAGGACGAGGTCACCGTGCTTCTGGCGCATAATCCGTTTTATTACCGGACGTATCTGGAATACGGAGCGGATCTGACCCTCTGCGGCCATTATCACGGCGGCGTGATGCAGATCGGAAAAAATCACGGCCTGATCTCGCCGGATTTCCGGATTTTTCCGGAAAACGCCCACGGAATGCTGCAGAAGACCGGACGGAACGGGGCGCGGGTGTTTGTGGGCGCGGGCCTCGGCGAGCACACGATCCCGTTTCGGGTGTTCAATCCGCGGGAACTCGCGGTGTTTGATGTTCACACGAAAGCGATGTGAGGGACGATGGCAGAAATTGATGTGAAGCTTCAGGTCTTCGAGGGCCCGCTGGACCTTCTGCTGCACCTGATCGATAAAAACAAAATCGATATTTACGACATACCGATCGCCGAAATCACCGATCAGTATCTGGAATACGTCGCCGCCATGGATACGGAGGACATGGATACGACGAGTGAGTTTATGGTAATGGCCGCGACGCTGATCGACATGAAATGCCGTATGCTTCTCCCGAAGGAGGAAGGGGAGGAGGAAGAACAGGAGGATCCGCGCGCGGAGCTGGTCCGCGCACTGCTGGAGTATAAGCAGTACAAGTACATGGCGGGACTGCTCCGGGACCGGATGGACCGGACCGGAGAACTCATTGCGCGCCGGCCGTCGGTCCCGGATGAGGTGAAAGCCTATCGGCCTCCGGTCGACACGGAGGCGCTGCTTTCGGATGTGACGCTGGAAAAACTTCAGAAGGTGTTTGAATTCGTGATGAAGCGCCGGCAGGATAAAATCGATCCGATCCGGAGCCGGTTCGGCGAGATCGAGAAGGAGGACGTCACCCTGCCGGAGACGCTGACGTATGTACGGAAATACGCGAAGAGGAACCGCCGGTTCTCCTTCCGGAAACTTCTGGAGAAGCAGCATTCTAAAATGCAGACGATCGTCACCTTTCTCGCGGTTCTGGAGCTGATGAAAACCGGCGACATCCGGATCTCGCAGGAAGAGACCTTCGGAGAGATCGAGATCGAATCGGTGAAGGATGACGGCAGAAAAGCAGGCTGACGTACATGGGAGATGAGAGAGATGCATTATGAGCAGACATCCCTGGAGAAATCGGAAAATTCAGTCGATTTTGAGGGGGAAAATGAGACGGAGGAGATCAATCAGACCGGGGCGCTGGAAGCGGTCCTGTTCACGATGGGCGATCCGGTTCCGACTTCGGTTCTGGCGGGCGCGGTCGGGATTTCCGCGGATGAAGCGGAGCGGATTCTTCACAGGATGGAGATGGAGTATCAGTCCGACGCCCATGGAATCCGTCTGATTGAGCTCGACGGCGCGTGGCAGTTTGTGACAAAAAAGCAGTATTACGATTTACTGATCCGCGTCGCGAGTCATCCTCAGAAGCCGCGGCTGACCGATGTCCTGATGGAGACGCTGTCGATCATCGCATACCGGCAGCCGGTCACCAAGGCGGAAATCGAACGGATCCGCGGCGTGAAATCGGATCACGCGGTGAACCGCCTGATCGAGTATGAGCTGGTCGAGGAGATCGGAAGGCTCGATGCGCCGGGACGCCCGGTCCTGTTCGGGACGACGGAACGGTTTCTCCGGAATTTCGGGCTGACCTCGACGGACGGTCTGCCGGAGATCTCCTCGGTCAGACTCGAGGATTTCCGCGAAGAAGCGGAGGCGGAAGCGGACAGCGGAACGCTCACAGCAGATTCCGAAAAGATTCGTGTCTGATCCGGCCTCCGGTTTCGGTTTCAAGGCAAAAAAGCGATTGAAAACATTAAGAAAACACGCTAAAATAATGATGAATTTTTAACCAATATGTTTATTAATATTGCATAATTAATTAACGGAGGTACTACACATGAACAGCACGATGGAAAGTCCGGCCGGAGCGAGGATCACATCGCTTCTGGATCCGGGCAGCTTCGTTGAAATCGGCGCACGTGTAACGGCGCGCGGGACGGATTTCAATCTGTCTGAGAAGAAGCAGCCTTCCGACGGTGTCATCACGGGTTACGGCCTCATCAACGATAATCTGGTTTATGTTTACAGCCAGGATTATTCGGTGATGAACGGCACGATCGGTGAGATGCACGCGAAGAAGATCGTCCGCCTCTTTGAGATGGCCGTAAAGATGGGCGCGCCCGTGATCGGGTTTGCCGACTGCGCGGGCATGAGACTCGAGGAAGCGACCGACGCCCTCAACGCGTTCGGAATGATCTACAAAGCGATGAGCGATGCTTCGGGCGTTGTACCGATGATCACTGCTGTATTCGGAACATGCGGCGGAGGAATGGCGCTGATTCCTGCGCTTTCCGACTTTACGTTTATGGAGACGGAGAAAGGAAAACTCTTTGTCAATTCTCCGAACGCGCTGGCGGGCAACCACGAGTCGAAGTGCGACACTTCGTCCGCAAAATTTGCGGCGGAGAGCAGCGGCATGGCCGACATGACCGGAACGGAGGAGGACATCCTCGCGGAAATCCGTGAGCTCGTCACAATTCTTCCGAAAAACAACCAGGATGATATGTATTACATGGAAGCGCAGGACGATCTGAACCGTCTGATTCCGGATGCGGAGAACTGCAAGGATGATCCGGCGCTTCTGCTCCAGAGAATTACCGACGGCGGAAGATACGTCGAGATCCGGCCGGATTACGGTGAGGATATGGTAACGGCGTTTATCTGCCTCGGCGGAACGACGGTGGGCGCGGTCGCGAACCGCACGGTGCGCTTCAACGAGGATGGAACGGCCGGCGAGTCCTTTGACGGAACGATGAGCACGAAGGGCGCGAAAAAAGCGGCTTCCTTCGTGAAGTTCTGCGACGCGTTTTCCATTCCGGTCGTCACATTTACAAACGTCGAAGGATTCCGCGCGACGAAATGCTCCGAGACCCACATCGCGAAGGCGGCGGCGGATCTTGCTTACACCTTCACGAACGCGACGGCGCCGAAGATCAATGTGATCACAGGCAGAGCATTCGGCACGGCGGGACTGATCATGAACAGCCGCTCGACGGGAGCGGATCTTGTCTACGCCTGGACCGGCGCGAAGGTCGGCATGATGGACGCGAAGCAGGCGGCCAGAATCATGTACGATACGGCGGACGCGTCCGTTCTGAAAGAGAAGGCGAAGGAGTACGACGCACTGCAGAACAGCGTGGAATCCGCGGCTGCAAGAGGCTACGTCGATACGGTCATCGAGCCGGAAGAGACGAGAAAGTATCTGATCGGCGCGGTCGAGATGCTTTTCACAAAGAGAGAATTCCGCCCGGAGAAAAAGCACGGAACGATTTAATCAGGAGGCGCAATGAAAACCATTATCAAAAGAACCAGAGCGCTCTTCATACTTGCTCTTTGCACGGTCATGATGCTGGCGGGATCCGTTCAGGTCTTCGCCGTCGACAATACGGGACTTTCGGATGATATGAAGACCGCGGTCGAGGAATACGCCGGCTCGCTGATTGAGCAGCTGTACGGCGCGGACGATGCAACCCTTGACAGCTACAGCACACAGGGGGATTTCGCCCAGGTCGCTGTTGATGCTGTGAAGGACACGAAGAGCGAGCTCGGTACGTTTCAGAAAGTCGGAACGACAACGATCTCGAAATCCGATGATCAGATTGTCACCAAAACGGAAACATCATTTGAACATTACAACGCGGAGATCGAGATCTATTACAACCAGGGCGATCAGCTGACGCCGGTCAATTTCGTGGTTAACACGGAATATCCCCTCAGCATGAAGATGGCGCAGGCCGGAGAGAACGTTCTGGCCGAATTCATCATCGTCTTCGTGGTGCTGATCTTCCTCGCGTTCGTCATCTCACTCTTCAAGCACATCGGCAAAACGCAGAAGAAAGATACCGGAAAACCGGCCCCGGCCGCCGCTCCGGAAGCTCCTGCGGCAGAGCCGGCAGCTGAAACTGCGGGGAGCAGTCAGGAAGAGGAAATCGCGGCGGCGATCGCGGCGGCAATTGCCGCGGCAGAGGAAGAGCAGCCGTCCGCGGACGGATATTACGTCCGTTCCATCCACAGAAACAATTCAGGCAGAAAATGGAAAAGAGCATAGGAGGAACTTCCATGAAAACCTATAAAATTACCGTAAATGGCAATGTCTACGATGTAACAGTCGAAGAAGGCGGCGTATCCGCAGCTCCGGCGGCGGGCGCGGCCAGGGCGGCTGCTCCGAAGGCGGCTCCGGCTCCGGCAAAGAAAGCGGCTCCGGCGGGGAACGCAGGGTCCGTCGATATCACGGCATCTGTTCCGGGCAAGGTCGTCAAGATTGACGCTGCAGCGGGAACCGCTGTAAAAGCAGGCGACGCGGTCGTCACGCTTGAGGCGATGAAGATGGAGATTCCGGTCGTCGCACCGCAGGATGGAACCGTTGCGTCTATCAATGTAAGCGCAGGTGACACGATCGAAGCAGGAGATGTCCTCGCAACAATGGACTGATCACCTACGGAGGTAAAACATGTCAGGTATTTCAGAAACATTGACAAATCTGTTTCATCAGACCGCGTTTTACAACCTGAACTGGGGCAACTACCTCATGATTATCGTTGCCTTTGTTCTTCTCTACCTCGCGATCAAACATGATTTCGAACCCCTGCTGCTGATTCCGATCGCGTTCGGTATGCTGCTGGTCAATATCTATCCGGATATCATCGCGGCGCCGTACACCGATGCAGCCGGCATCAGCCACGCAGGCGGACTTCTTTACTATTTCTTCCAGCTGGATGAGTGGAGCATCCTGCCGTCGCTGATCTTCATGGGCGTCGGCGCGATGACGGACTTCGGTCCGCTGATCGCGAACCCCATCAGCTTTACGATGGGCGCCGCTGCTCAGCTCGGTATTTACGTCGCTTACTTCCTTGCGATTCTGCTCGGATTCAACGGAAAGGCTGCGGCCGCGATTTCCATCATCGGCGGCGCGGACGGCCCGACTTCCATTTTCCTCTGCGGAAAGCTGGGACAGACTTCACTGATGGGGCCGATCGCGGTCGCGGCGTACTCTTATATGTCGCTCGTCCCGATCATCCAGCCGCCGATCATGAAGCTCTTCACAACGGAGGAGGAGCGGAAGATCAAGATGGAGCAGCTCCGTCCGGTATCAAAGCTTGAGAAAATCCTGTTCCCGATCATCATCACCCTCGTTGTTTGCCTGATCCTTCCGACGACGGCACCGCTTGTCGGAATGCTGATGCTGGGCAACCTGTTCCGCGAGAGCGGCGTGGTTCATCAGCTGCAGGAGACCGCATCGAACGCGATGATGTACATCGTCGTTATCCTTCTCGGTACATCCGTCGGAGCGACGACGAGTGCGGAGAACTTCCTGAACGTCACGACCCTGAAAATCGTTCTGCTCGGACTGATCGCGTTCGCGTTCGGAACAGCCGGAGGCGTGTGGCTCGGCAAATTGCTGTGCAAGATGACGCATGGCAGGATTAATCCGCTGATCGGTTCGGCGGGCGTTTCGGCCGTGCCTATGGCCGCCCGCGTATCGCAGAAGGTCGGTGCGGAGGCGGATCCGACCAACTTCCTGCTGATGCACGCGATGGGACCGAACGTAGCTGGTGTAATCGGTACGGCTGTGGCAGCCGGTACGTTCATGGCAATCTTTGGCGTTTAATTCGCTATTTCGAGGAGGATCTTTCAATGGCCAAAGCAGAGAAAAAACCTGTAAAAATCATGGAAACGGTTCTTCGTGACGCGCATCAGTCGCTGATTGCGACGAGAATGCCGACGGAGGAGATGCTTCCGATCGTAGATAAGATGGATAAAATCGGTTATCATGCCGTGGAGTGCTGGGGCGGCGCGACGTTCGACGCCTGCATGCGCTTCCTGGACGAGGACCCGTGGGATCGGCTGCGCGCCCTGCGCAAGGCCATGCCCAACACGCGCCTGCAGATGCTGCTGCGCGGGCAGAACCTGCTGGGCTACCGCCAT
>ONLT01000143.1 GCA_900318755.1 uncultured Eubacteriales bacterium | reverse complement strand
CTCGGCGGTATCAAAGATATGAAGAGACTGCCGGATGCGATCTTCGTCGTTGATCCGAAGAAGGAGCACATCTGTGTTCAGGAAGTGCATGCCCTCGGAATCACACTGATCGGAATCTGCGATACAAACTGCGATCCGGAAGAGCTTGATTATGTCATTCCGGGCAATGATGACGCGATCCGCGCCGTCAAACTGCTGGTATCCAGAATGGCGGATGCCGTCATCGAGGCGAAGCAGGGCATGGCCGCCGACGTTCAGGATGAGCAGGCGGAAGAGGATGCTGCGGTCGCGGCTGAGTCTGCAGAGCAGTAATTTTACTACGGAAAACAGCATTCATCAAAAGGGAGAATAAGACTATGGCGATTACAGCTGCACAGGTAAAAGAGTTACGGGAGATCACCGGGGCAGGCATGATGGACTGCAAAAAAGCGCTGACCGAGACGAACGGTGATATGGACAAGGCGGTTGAGTATCTTCGTGAGAACGGAAAAGCTTCCGCTCAGAAAAAAGCGGGACGGATTGCCGCAGAAGGTATCGTTATGCTGAAGACAACCGACGACAAGAAAAAAGGCGTCGCTGTCGAGGTGAACTCCGAGACCGACTTTGTCGCACAGAACGCAAAATTCCGCGGATACGTCGCGGAGGTCTGCGATCAGGCGCTCGACACAAAGGCAGCGGACATCGACGCATTCCTCGCTGAGCCGTGGAAGGGCGACACGACCAAGACAGTTAAGGATGCTCTGGATGATGAGATCGCGATCATCAGCGAGAACATGCATATCAGACGGTTCCAGCAGGTCGAGGAGCAAAACGGCTTCGTCGCTGCTTACACGCATATGGACGGCAAGATCGGCGTCCTTGTTGATGTTGAGACCGATGTCGTCAATGACGCGATCGAGGAGATGGGAAAGAACGTCGCGATGCAGGTCGCTGCGATGAGACCGCAGTACACCTCCAACGATGAGGTTCCGGGCGATTATATCGCACATGAGAAGGAGATCCTTCTCGCAGCCATCAAGAATGATCCGAAAGAGTCTCAGAAGCCGGAGAAAGTGATCAACGGTATTGTTATGGGCCGTATCAATAAAGAGCTGAAGGACATCGTTCTTCTTGATCAGGTCTATGTAAAAGCGGAGGACGGAAAGCAGTCCATCGCGAAATACGTGGAGCAGGTGGCAAAGGAGAACGGCGCGAAGATCGCAATCAAAGGGTTTGTCCGGTATGAGACCGGAGAAGGCCTTGAGAAGAAGGAAGAGAATTTCGCGGAAGAAGTCGCGAAACAGGCAAGAGGCTGATGATTCATAATCCGTGAAGGGAGCGCCTATGTTTTGTCCAAATTGCGGAACAGAAAATGAAGACGGCGCTGTGTTCTGCGCGCACTGCGGGCACCGTCTGATTCAGGAGGGAGACACGCAGAACACCGCCGGAGCGGAGGCGCCGGATTTCGCCGGAGACCCGACCGGTCCGGAGACGCAGAATCAAGGTGAGGCGGTTTCGACGCCGGCCCGGGATGAGACCGGTTCGGAACCTCAGAATTTTGATGAGGCGGCTTCGACGCCGGCCCGGGATGAGACCGGTTCGGAACTTCAGAATTTCGACGAGACGGCTTCAGCTTCAGCGTCGGAGGAAGGTACGAACCCGACGGACGGCAGCGGTGAAAGCATGGAGCCCGGTTCAAACGGCGGCGATGAGAATATGGAGACCGGTTCAAACGGCGGCGATCAGAGTGGCGCTGCGGACTACCGGAATCCCCATCCGAACCTCAGCCGCGGTCAGGTGAACGGATTTAGCGACGAGCGCGAGGAGTACGAGGCTGAGAATTATTATGATGCGGATGAATCCGGATCCGGATATCGTTCTCCGTATGCGATCGAAAATGAGGACGAGTACCGCCGCACCATGGCGGCGCGTGCGGAAACCCGCAGGCGTCAGAGAAATCAGCGGGTGCTGATGGGAGCGATCATCGCGGTGATCGCGGTTCTTGCAGTGGTCCTTGTGCTGGTGATTGTTCAGCCGTCTTTCCTCCCGATCTTCGGAGGAAAGAACAGCGGATCAGATACGCAGACAGCGGTTGTCAGTTCCTCTTCTGGGAAAGATGAGCCGGATACAAAGGTGACGTCCACACCGTCCGCGACACCGACCCCGTCGGAAACGCCGACACCGGCGGTGACGGAAACACCGACGCCGGCCGTAACGGCAACGCCGGCACCGACTGCAACGGCAACACCGGCACCGACCGCATCTGCACGGGTGACGGCAACACCCGCACCGACGCAGGCGGCAGCCGCATCGGGCGGAACCTATATTCTGCCGGACAGCGGATCGCGGGTCTACAGTCTGGATGAGCTGAGAAATTATTCTTCTTCCCAGCTGCAGATGGCGATCAACGAGATGTATGCGAAGCGCGGTTACAAGTTCTATGACTCGGGCGTGCAGAATTATTTTAACTCACAGAGCTGGTATCATGCGAATGACAGCCTGGGATACGCGAAGGATCTGAAGACCAACCCGCTCAATGCAACTGAGCAGGAGAATATTAAGCAGATCCGCCAGATTCAAAACGGCGGCTGAAAACAGAATCAGACAGAATAAGAAAAACAGATGAGGCTTCTGCGTTTTGCAGAAGCCTCATCTGATTGAAGTGCGGCGGTTTTTGTACCGCGTTTTATTTTTCCGCTGTTCGTGACGTTCAGCCTTTTGCCGTTCCGTGACGTTCAGCTTTCGCCGCCCCGCTGCCTCCTGCATCCGCCGGAATCTCGCCGGCGAGTTCGAAGCCTTTGCGCGCCACGATTACGGCGATGATCTCGTTAATGACCGCGGCTGCTGCGATGGTACCCTGTACCACCCGGGAGAGCTCCGGCGCCGCTGCAAGCGTTGTGCAGATGATTCCGGTAAATACGAGCGAGACGCCGGAGTGCGGCAGCAGCGTGAGTCCCAGATATTTCCGGACAGTCTCCGGCATATGCGTGACCGTCGCACCGAACCGCGCTCCGAAATATTTTCCGAATGCGCGTGCGCCGATGTAGATGACCGTGTACACGCCGGCGCCGAGGATCAGATGATAATCGAGCGGAGCTCCCAGGTTGACGATCGAACCGAGAAGGCAGACCGCGAGGATCGGATCATACCACACAATGAGCTGATCCAGCTTTTTCTCCCCGATCATGTTGGAGAAGACGGTTGAAAAAGAAACGCCCATCAGCATGTAGTTCAGGTCGATTCCGCTCATCAGATGCGTGTTGAACAGCCAGCCGAGCAGAGAAGTCAGGCAGACCATCGCCATGATCACCGTAAGTGTGGCGGCTCGCCCGCTGATCCGTTTCAGAAGAAAGCCTGCGATAAATCCCGGGATCAGACCGATCGCGATGGGCAGGAAGATCATCACGGGAATCATGTAGAGCGGAATCGAGCCGGAAGAGGTCTGTCTGGCGATGAAGGAGTTAACCGTGAAGAATACAACGACTCCCACCACATCATCAAGCACTGCCATCGGAAGCAGCGTGTCAGTTACCGGCCCGTGGGTGTGAAACTCCCGGGTGATCGAAAGCGCCGGTGCCGGAGCGGTAGCGAGTGCGATGCCTCCGAAGGCAAGACCGAGCCACATCGGGATTCCCGTGATCCGGAAGACGATCGCAAACACGGCGGATACCGCAGCGAAGGTGCCGAGCGACTGCGTCAGCGTCGTGATCATCAGCGCTTCTCCGTAGCTTTTGATCCGGCTCCAGACGAGTTCCGTCCCGAGCATCAGGCCCATGCCGACGCTCATCAGAATCTGGATGACGCCGTACCAGGAGGCGTCAAGAACCTTCTGCGGCAGAAGATTGACCGCGTGCGGGCCCAGAATCATGCCTGCAATCAGCCATCCGAGAATCGCAGGCATCTTTACCTTTGTCAGCAGCTTTCCGAGAAGAGCTGCCAGAATCAATGTTACAATCCACCTGATTACAACCACTTCATAAATCTCCTTTCAATGCGCCTTCTTTTCGGCGATGCCGAACATCATCCGGTCGAGAAAGCGAACCGCGCCCTTTTCGTGGGTTTCGATCAGCCTGTCATACGGCTCTCCGGGGGTCGTCTGCATCTGGAACGATGCGTTATAGGCGTACTGCATCGTGCGGAACCACTCGAAGGCGTCTTCTTCTGAGACCCCCCTGCGCAGTGTACAGGTGCTGAGTATTTTTCGAAATTCCTCCTGGTTCAGAGCGTCAATTTCCGACCGCAGCGCGCGGATCTCTGCCGCAAGTTCTTTCGGAGGCCAGACAACCGCTTCCATAAAGAGCCGGGCTTCCATCTCGTGGGTCCGGAAAAAATGCAGACGCGCTTCTGTATAACCGGGGGAGGAATCCTGACTGATCTCTTCTCGCACGGAGGCGGTCAGATCGTCGAACGTTCTTTTGATGCAGGCGAGATAAAGGTCGTCCTTCGTTTTGAAATTATGATAGATCAGACCCTTGTTGATCCCCGCCCCGCAGATTGTATTGATTGAAGCGGCATAATAACCCCGCGATCCGAATTCATTCATCGCGGCGGTCAGTATTTTCTCGCGGGTGATTTTTGTTTTTTCCTCTTTTTTCATAGCCCTGCAGAATTATTCCTAGATCCTTCGTTCACTTACTACAGGTATGATTATAGCATTATTGACCGACAGGTTAATAATTAAAATGGAGATTTGCGCGATCACAGTGTGGTTTTTATGCTTTCTTTCGGAAGAGCTTTCGGAAGATCCATCTTCCGGCTGGGCCGGCAAAAAAGACCTGCCAGCAGAGCGCCATGGGAAAATTGAGCGCAGCGGTCTGGAGCCAGACACCGATCAGCCCCGCCTCGTGGAATTCTTTGAACAGAACGGCCGCAATCAGACTCATGGTCGGGCACATCAGGCAGACGGTCAGCGAGCAGCGGATCAGCAGGACGAGAAAGAACGGCATGTCTTCTGTGATAACGCGGCGGGTCAGCACCATGACCGGGCGTTCCATGACGAACATTTCCAGGACAACAGCCGTCGGCCACATGATCCGGAGTTCACCAAAAGCCATCCGTAACACCTGATCCGTCATACCGCCGATGTTAATGGCGATGTTGTAGCAGATCATCGCGTAGACCATGAGCAGTGCCATGATGATCGTAAAAATAAAGTTTTCAAATTTAGATTCGGGCATAAAAAAACTCCTTTCGTAATGACGTGTTGTTCGTTATCACTGAAAGGAGTGTGCGTTTCCAATTATACCGTTGTCGTATCGCTCTGTGTATCCTATCACAGTTTCCCGGTGAATGGAAGGAATTTTTGCAGGAGAAGGATCAGCGAGAAGAATCAGAAGGATCAGAATCCCCAGATGTATCCGGTCATCGCCATCGTTCCGAGATTGCAGACGTTGTTGAATACCGCCGCATGATCCTCTCCGGCTGCGCCGAGGCAGTAGAGAAGAGGAAGGTAGTGGTCCGGCATCGGCACCGCGTATGCAGCATCCGGATGCGTTTCGTACCGGATGACCTGCTCCTTTCTTCCGGAAACGACGGCATCCGTAATGGAGTCATTAAACCGAACGGTGGCGTCTGTGCCTCCGTCGTTGTCCCAGTCAGCGAGCATGAGATTGTGCACGACATTGCCGCTTCCGAAAATAAGGTATCCTTCGTCGCGAAGGCGCTGCAGCTTCTTCCCCAGTTCAAAACTCTGCTCCCCAGTCAGGTGCCGGTTCACGGAGAGCTGGACGACCGGGATATCCGCATCCGGAAACATGTGAACGAGAACGGTCCATGTTCCGTGGTCGATTCCCCAGTCATCATTGACGGAGACCGCATTGCCCAATACTGACTGTACGGCTTTTGTGAGACCGGCATATCCTGATACCGGGTATTTCACATCGTAGAGTTCCTTCGGAAATCCGTACATATCATAGATTTGTTTCGGCTTCCCGGCGCTCTGCACATACGTGCCGTCCGCATACCAGTGTCTGGAAATGGCAAGAATGGCGTTCGGTTTTCCGTATTTTTCTGTCAGCTTCGTTCCGACCCGCTTCATCTCATGGGTGATTTCGTTGTCCGTGATGGCAATCAGCGGGCTTCCGTGTCCGGAGAATATGACCGGCATCCTCTTTTCATTCATATGCACACCTCGATTTTATAAAATTCCAATTATACTACTTGCACTTATTTTATGAATTTTGTATTTTTAATATAGTTACAGATAATCTTTTGCGCAAGTGGGATTTTTTACTTTAGCAGGTATGTTTCATCATACGATTGAGGAAAAGCTATGAAAAAAGAACAATGCGAGAACGCAGGAAAGTTCGGAATCTGTCCTTATGTGACGGCGCAGCAGCTTCTTTCGGGAAAATGGACGATTCTCATTATGCATGAGCTGAAAGACAGTCCCCGGAGGTTCGGAGAGCTGCAGTGCAGCATCGGCGCCACGCAGTCGACGCTTTCGTCCCAGCTGAAAAAAATGGAACAGGAGGGTCTGATTACGCGGACAGTCTTTCCGGAAGTACCTCCGCGTGTGGAGTACGCACTGACAGCAATCGGCAGGGAATTCGGACCGGTGCTTTCCGAAATTGAAAAGTGGGGCGGCAAGTATATTGCTTTTTTGGAAAAAAAGCATCACACACAGAATATGGAACAGGAAAGCATTTCGTGACAGATACTATTTTGTGCTGTATAATTCTCTGAGAACTGAAAGTATCTGCATGTTTTCACACAAGGGAGGTTCACTCTTGGAACAGGAAAAAATCAT
>ONLT01000106.1 GCA_900318755.1 uncultured Eubacteriales bacterium | reverse complement strand
CGCCGCGTGATCGGTTCCCGGCTGCCAGAGCGCCTCGTAGCCCTGCATTCTCTTGTACCGGGTCAGGATGTCCTGCATCGTATTGTCGAGCGCGTGGCCCATGTGCAGCTGTCCCGTCACATTCGGCGGCGGCATCACGATCGTGAACGGTTTTTTATCTGGATTTACCTTTGCGTGAAAATAACCGCCCTGCAGCCACTTCTGGTACAGACGGTCCTCGATCCCCTTCGGATCGTACTGTTTCGCGAGTTCCTTACTCATCAGTCTCCTCCGTTATAGCAGATTCCAAGTCCGAATCTCCATAATAATAGTAAAGTTTAATTCTTCCGTCAAGCGCCTCATTCCCCGACAAACTTCGATAGAATCTCTCTGCTCCGGATTCTCCGGTCGATCACCCGGGACAGGCACCGGTCGATGTGTTTTGCGAGATCATTCAGAATATCCGGCGCCACCGTAAAGGTATACAGCTTTTCGATGGGCGCGGCCGCGATGTACCGACACGTGTAGCGAATCCTGCCGTCCGCGGTCTCCGGTGAATAATCGCCGTTGATCGCCATCAGGCGCAGCTCAAATATGCGGCGTACAAGACGGTCGTCCAGACGGTCGTTCTGCAGCGCCTTCAGCGAGAGGTACGTGAGGTTCAGCATCCCGGTCCCGTCGAGGCCCTCGCGGCCGTAGTACCCGGTCATCTCAAGGAAATAGAACCCGTAGTAGATTCCGGGGATGTCCGCGGCGAGCTCCGTGAAGTAATCCTTCACCTCCGCGCCGACGAGGCTGTAGGCGTCCCGCCCCGGGATGAGCCGGAACCGTCCCGTCACAAACGGATTCGACGCCGCCAGAAGCGTGCTCTTCGGTCTTCTCGCGCCGCGGGCGAACGCGGTGATCTTTCCCTCCTCCCGCGTCATCAGAACGAGCCGTTTATCGTTTTCCCCCACCGGCATGGCGGAAAGCACCATGCCGGAGAATTCCATCGCGTCATTCATCTATTTTTTTCTTATCATACCCGTAGTTTTTGATCAGAACGTCGCTGTCCCGCCAGTTTCTGCGGACCTTGACCCACAGTTTGAGACTGACCTTCGTCCCCAACAGCTCTTCCATTTCCGGGCGCGCCTCGCTGCCGATTTTTTTCAGCATGCTTCCGCCCTTTCCGATGATGATCCCCTTATGGGAGTCGCGCTCGCAGATGATCGTCGCGTCCACATCCGTAATCCTGCCGTCCGGCCGCGTTTTCATCTGTTCAATGGTAACCGCGATCCCGTGGGGGACCTCCTCGCCGAGGCTCCGAAGCGCCTTTTCGCGGATCAGCTCCGAGGCAATCTGGCGGATCGGCTGATCTGTGACCGTATCCTTATCGAAAAACCGCGGGCCGTAAGGCAGGTACCGGAACAGCGCGTCAATGATCGTATCGAGATTGATGCTCATCTTCGCGGACGCCGGCAGAATCTCCGCGAACGGGCAGAACGCCCGGTACCGGTCGATCGCCTTCTGAATCTCCGTTTTTTTAACGCGGTCGATTTTGTTGACCACGAGGATAATCGGCAGTCTGGAATCCTTCAGCATTGCGGCAATGTGCTGCTCTCCGGCGCCGATGTACGCGTCCGGTTCGACGAGCCAGAGCACCGCGTCCACGTCGCGGATCGTGTGTTCCGCCGTATAAACCATATATTCCCCGAGTTTATTCTTCGCCTTGTGAATGCCCGGCGTATCGAGAAATACGATCTGGCCGCGCTCGCAGTTGTACACCGTCTGAATCCGGTTTCTCGTCGTCTGCGGTTTGCGCGACGTGATCGCGATCTTCTGCCCGATCAGATGGTTCATCAGCGTCGATTTTCCCACATTCGGCCGTCCGATCAGCGCAACAAACCCGGATTTCGTCGCGGGCGCGCCGTCCCCGGGAACTACACTGTTTTCTTTCATAATGTTAATCTCCCTGTCCGGTCTGCGGACGGATCAGCGGACCGACCGTTTTAAACACGTCCGCATCGCGGCTGACCGCCGCCTCACTTCCGATTACGCAGATGTTTTCCGTGTCCGCCACGACGTGCGAAAGCGCTTCCAGATCCCGGATCGAGCGCTCGTCCGCGTCAAGAATTTCGTCCCGCTCTTTCTGGAAATCCTCCTCACGGATTCCGGTGAACCAGGAGGCAAGAGAAACATTGCCCTTCGCTGCGGCGGTCATCGGCGCATCGATCTCGCTGATCGTCCCGATGATGTATTTTGTCATCTGATTTTCATCCGCCGTAAAACCGGCGAGATAATCCGGCAGACCGCGGTAAACATCAAGGGATTCAGAGAGGTGAGGATCGCGGTACGAAACAAGAACCGAATCCCCGTTTCTCTGGAACATCGCCATGCAGCCGTACGCCCCTCCCTTGACGCGGAGATTCATCCAGAGGTAATCGTACGAAAGGATCGTTTTCAGGATCCGCAGCGCGCCGGTGTACGCAAACCCCGCCCGGAGGAAATTTCCCGCGGAGGCGACGTACTGAACCTGTCCGGACGTCACCCATCCCTCGTTCTTCGAATCGTGCTTCCAGGAAAAGGCGGATCCGTCCTCCGATTCCCCGGTCTGAATCCGCGGCGCTCGCGGAGCCGCCGGTTCCGTCCGGTCTTTCTCCGATCCGGACCATGCCGCGATCTCCCCGCGGAAGGCTCCGATCTCCTTTTTCAGTCCCTCCATGCCGCAGCCGCAGGAATCATCCGCCCCGGCGAGGCCGTCCGTATCCGCCGTCAGGCTGACAAGAAAATTGTCCGGCTGAAAGAGGATTCCGGTCAGTTTCTTCAGATTCTCAATTACTTCGTCCGCGCGCTCGTCAAAATGCGCGTCGATCTCCTCGATCCAGTGATAAAAATCGATTCCGTCCGTCCGCTCCTGCCATCCGTCCGCCGCATTCAGGTAGGAAAGCGCGCGCCGCGCAGCGGTCACATGACCGGACGCCGGCATCCCGCTCTGCATCGCAACCTTCTGCGAGGCGATGATCTCGCGCAGCCGCTTCCTGTCATCGAGCTTTGAGGTCAGAAGGATCTCGCGGATCATATCGAATACAAATTTCTGCTTCGGATAGAGATATTTCGCCTGAACGCCGAAAAATCCCCGGAACGATCCGACCCCGGTCTGGTCCGGAAAGCTCTGGATGCCGCAGGAGATGCCGCCGGTGTTGGCATTGATCAGATGAAACAGTCTGCCGTACGAATACCGCTCCGTGTCCACCATCCCGAGCACGCTCTTCAGAAGTCCGAGATACACAACCAGATCATCCGGCACCTCCGCCGTATCAAACAGGATTGTCAGATACCCGATCCCGTTCGTGAAATAATCGTGATGGAGGATCAGCGTGCCGTCCGAGTTGATCTCCTCGCGGCGGATTTTCACCGGCGTCTCGCGGCCGATGTCCCCGCGCGTCAGATGCGGCAGCCGGGCGAGCGCCTCCTCCGGATCGCTCTCCTCCTGATACGCGGCGAGTGCACGGGTATCCGCCACCATCCGGTCGATCTCTTCCTCCGACATCGAATCTTTGAGATCCGCCAGTTTTTTCGCGGCGGCCTCCCCGCGTTCCCGCTCCATCCCCTTCTTCGGCGTCAGGACGACGACGGCGCTGTAGGGATTGTCCAGAAGGTACCTGCGGATCAGATCCTCAAAATACCCCTCCTCCGCCTTCTTTTTCAGCGTCTCGAACACCGAGAGCTGACGGAGATACGCGAAAGGCTCATTCTCGTCGTAGAGCCAGCTGTCAAACAGATTCAGTCCGTAGATCAGCCCCTTCGGGTACGAGGAGTAATCCGCCTCGCGGAAGCGGAACTCAAAATAATTAATCCCGGACGCCAGCGCCGTCCGGTCGATTCCGTTCTCCGCCTGATCCTGCAGTGTGTCCCGGATGATTTTCAGAAACTCGTCCTTCCGGTTCTCGTCCGCATTTTTCGCCGTGATCGTGAAGTACGGCTGAAGGATGCCGTCCTCAAAGGACCCGTACACATCCTCGCCGATGTTCGCGTCCAGCAGCGCCTGGCGGACCGGGGCGCCCGGAGCCGAAAGAAGCACGTAGTCGAGAATCGAGAACGCCACATTGGCCGTCACATCCAGCGCGTCTCCCGTCACCATGCTCTCGGTCAGATACGCGCGGTTTACGGTATCCGCGTCATCAAGGACCGGATAATCCCCCTTCACAAAACGCGGGTGCAAAAAAGGCGTCTGCGGCCGGATCACGGAATCGACCGGCGCTTCCCTGTAGTTCGACAGATACGCCTCGTCCAGCCACGTCAGCCGTTCGGTCATGTCCATATCCCCGTAAAGGTAAATGTAGCTGTTCGAAGGATGATAATACTTTTTATGGAACGCCAGAAACTGCTCGTACGTCAGCTCCGGAATCACCTCCGGGTCCCCGCCCGACTCGACGCCGTAAGCGGTATCCGGAAAGAGCGTGTTCATGATCGTCCTCTGGAGAACCTCGTCGCTGGAAGAGAATGCGCCCTTCATCTCGTTGTAGACAACGCCGTTGTACGTGATCGGATCCTCCCGGTTCTCCAGATGATAGTGCCATCCCTCCTGGCGGAAAATTTTCTCCTCCCGGTAAATGTTCGGATGAAAGACCGCGTCGAGGTAAACGTCCATCAGATTTTTAAAATCTGTGTCGTTGCAGCTCGCGACCGGGTACATCGTCTTATCCGGGTAGGTCATCGCGTTCAGAAATGTGTTCAGCGATCCCTTCACAAGCTCAATAAACGGGTCCTTCAGCGGATATTTCTCCGAACCGCAGAGGACCGTGTGCTCGATAATATGCGCGACGCCCGTCGAATCGGCGGGCGGAGTTCGAAACGCAATATTAAACACCTTATTCTCATCGTCGTTCGAGAGCAGCGCCACACGCGCGCCGCTCTTTTTATGACGCAGGAGATATCCCTCCGCATGCACATCCGGAATCGACTCGTGACGGATCAGTTCATAAGTTTCTGGTATTTTCATAATCCTCCTCTGCCGGCTGTCCCGGCCCCGCGCAAAGGCGCATCACTGCACATCCGGCGCATATCTTCTTTTCATCTCGGCGAGCTGATCCGCGTTCAGAAGCAGATTGAGGCTCGCAGGATTAAACACGAACGACTCCGCCGGTTTGTGCAGGAGTTTCGGGAGCGCGTCGTAATCGACCGCCGTGATCGAAAGCTTCAGATTGCTGCTGCCCGAGTTGAACCTGCGGAACTCGTAAAAGTCGGAATAGACCGGGTAAAACACCTTGCCCGCCTTGTTTCTGATGTACGGAACCCCCACCTTCTGGCTTTTATCGGCCGGATTCCACTTTCCCTTCACCTGACTCGTCTCAAAAGCGACAATTAATTTCGACCGGACCAGATTCACGGCCATCTCCTCCTCGAGTTCGCGAAGATGTCTCTGCTCCTCATCGGTCCGCTCCATCTTTCTTCTGGCATCCTGCATGAAGTACGCCGCCGTCAGCTGAAATTCGGGATTCGTCGTCGGAATATCCTTCGGCAGATCCGGATACGCGGACTCCTCCGCGACATCCGCAAGACTCAGCGCAACCGGCGCGCCCTCGTCAACGAACTGAATCGTATCCGCGCCCATCGCGTACATCTGGTCGAACAGGACCTGGAATTTGTCGTTCGGAAACTGCAGCGCACGCAGCCCGTAATGCACCTTTGTAAAAATTTTCGCGTACTGCTGAAGCGTCTCCTCCTTCGTAAACGCAAAAATCTGATCGAGGAACGTCGTCTGATCGCACTCCACAAACGGCATGTTCGTAGCGGTGGAATACAGAACAAAAATTGTTTCGGTTTTCAGGAACCGTTTCGCCAAAAATGAATTGTCAACAGCCATAATGCTCTCCATTCATATCACTCAGCTCATCTGCCGGCATCTCGATTGATTCGGTCCTTCTGCAAAATCGGAAGGTCTGTACTATTTTAACACACTTTCCGCTATCCGTCGCGCCGGACGATGGTGATCTTCCGATCAGACGTAAAATTGTTCTCAAGACCTTCGCTCACAAGAAGCGATCCGTCATCCTTCATCAGCACATAGTCAAACTCGTCCGCGTGGGCCCGCCAGTACTCCGCCGCCCGATCCGGTCCGAGAATAAACAGCGTCGTGGAGAGGCCGTCCGCCAGCGTACCGTCCGCACTGACAATCGTCGACGACACCACGCCGGACTCCGCCGGATACCCGGTCGCGGGATCGATGATGTGATGATACCGTTTCCCGTCCTTCTCGAAATAACGTTCATATCCGCCGGAGGTGATCACAGCCTTGTCGCTGGCTGTCAGGATTCCCACGTAATCCTCCGCGTCCCCGTCGCTCTCGCCCGGTCCGCGGATGCCGATCCTCCAGTCGCTTCCGTCCGGCTTCGTTCCCAGCGCCTGAACGTTTCCCCCGAGGTTTACGAGCCCGCTCGTCACTCCCTCCTGCCGGAACAGTTCCATCACCTTTGACGATGTGTAACCCTTCGCGATGCCTCCGAAATCAATTTTCATGCCGCTTTCGGCGAAGGAAACCTCTCCGGTGTTCCCGTCGAACCGTATCTTCGACGCATCGACGAGCTTCAGCGCCTCCCTGATTTCCTGCTCATCCGGAACCCGGTACTCCTTCGTCGGAAATCCCCAGAGTTCCATCACCGGATAGATGGAGATGTCAAACGTTCCGTCCGTACTTTCATAGAGCTCCAGCGACCGCTTCATCAGCTCCTTCCCGTCCTCCGTGAGCGTACCGGATCCGTTCGCGTTGATCTTTCCCACCTCGCTCGTATCATCGCCGGTCGTCAGCATCGCATCCAGCTCCTTAATCTTTGCGATGGCGTCGTGAACCGCCTGATCGGCGCTGCTGCCGTAAGCGGTCAGGGACATATAGGTGTCCATGGCAAATACTTCCCGGGTGACCGCCCCGTCCGCAGATGACGACGCGGCCGCCGCGCTCCCGGTCTCTCCCGCGGCGTTTCCGCAGCCGCCGGCGGCAAGAGATGCTGCAAGAATCAGCGCGGCCGCCGCTATTCCCTTCTTTTTTTTCATGCTCCCTCCGTTGCCAGAATTTTTCTGCCTCTCCCTGAAGTGTTACTGTCCTTCTTTTCGGTCTTTTTCGTCTCCCGCCCCGGATCCTTCCCGGATACGGGCCTCCGCGCAAACCGCACGCAGCCGGTGCGGCGGCCCCTGTCCGTGACGCACGAGGGGATCTGCCGCAGATGCGGCAGACCCCCTCCTCATTTTCCGTCGTCCATCCGAAGATGCGCGCTCAGGAAAAATTATTCCTCTGTGCCATAGAGTTTGACCAGTTTGTTCAGGTAGCTGTAGTAGTCCTTCGCTTCCTTCTCGGACTTCGCGAACAGCCGCTCCGCCTTCTCCGGATTTGCTCTCTTCAGAGAGTTGTAACGAACCTCGCCCATCAGGAAGTCCTGATAAGACTCGGTCGGCGCCTTGGAATCAAGCGTGAACGCCGGCTTTCCTTCCTCAAGCAGAGCCGGGTTGTAGCGGAACAGATTCCAGTATCCGGACTTAACCGCAAGCGCTTCCTCGTCCATAACCTTCGCCATGCCCTTCTTGATGCCGTGGTTGATGCACGGAGCATAAGCGATGATCAGTGACGGACCGTGGTAAGCCTCAGCCTCGGCGATCGCCTTGACTGCCTGGTTGTAATCCGCGCCCATAGCGATCTGCGCGACGTATACATAGCCGTAGCTCATCGCGATGGAAGCGAGATCTTTCTTCTTCGTCTCTTTTCCGCCTGCAGCGAACTGTGCGACGGCACCGGTCGGCGTAGCCTTGGAGGACTGGCCGCCCGTGTTGGAGTAAACCTCCGTGTTGAAGACCATGACATTGATATCTTTTCCGCTGGCGATGATATGATCAAGGCCGCCGAATCCGATATCGTAGCCCCATCCGTCTCCTCCGAACGCCCACTGAGATTTCTTGGAAAGGAATTCCTTATTGTTGAGGACATCCTTTGCCTCTGCGCTGTCTACGTCCGCGAGAGCCGCAACGAGCTTGTCGGTAGCGACAGCATTCGCCGCGCCGTCGTTCATGGTGGTCAGGTACTCATCACATGCAGCCGCGACATCTGCGGAAGCGTTTGCCCTGATGGTCTCAATCTCGGAAGCGAGACGGGTGCGCAGTGCGTTCTGAGCAAGCAGCATACCATAGGAGAACTCTGCCGCATCCTCGAACAGGGAGTTCGACCATGCCGGTCCGTGACCCTTGTCGTCCTTCGTGTACGGGGTGGACGGTGAGGAGTTGCCCCAGATGGAGGTGCATCCTGTCGCGTTGCCGATGTACATTCTGTCGCCGCAGATCTGGGTGATCAGCTTCGCGTACGGTGTCTCACCGCAGCCTGCGCATGCGCCCGAGAACTCAAGCAGCGGCTTCTTGAACTGGCTGCCCTTGACGGTGTTCTGTTTGAATTTCGCGATGACGTCCGCCTTCTCCGGAAGCGTTACCGCGTAATCGAAGATCGGCTGATTGCCGAGAGTCTGATCGAGCGGTTTCATCTCCAGCGCCTTCGCGCCCTTCTTGCCCGGGCAGACATTCGCGCAGGAACCGCAGCCCGTGCAGTCCAGAGAGGAGATGACGATGCGGAACTTGTAATCCGGCATACCGGTCATCGGCAGCACGGAAGTTCCTTCCGGAAGTCCCTTCGCCTCTTCGTCTGTCAGCGCAACCGGACGGATCGCCGCGTGCGGGCAGACATAAGAGCAGCGGTTGCACTGGATGCAGTTCTCGGAATTCCAGACCGGAGTGTTGACCGCGATGCCGCGCTTCTCG
>ONLT01000107.1 GCA_900318755.1 uncultured Eubacteriales bacterium | reverse complement strand
GTTTTCGGATTATCTTCCTAACCAAGGTGATTGCTGTTCCTCCAATTCATGGGCAGAAAGTCTGCTGTTAATCCAAAACAGGAGCTTGTAGATCAGGATCGTGAAAAGAATCGTCGAGATCACTTCCGGAAGGATCGTGTATCTTAAATAAACTCCGTAGGAATGATTTCTCTTCAGCGCGAAGAGAAACAGAAAATAGAGCGTTCCGTAAATAAAATCGCTGATGCCGGCCAGCAGCATCGGCACCTTCAGGTCCTCGTCGAAGAACACCTTGCAGAACCGGCCGTTCATGTAGCCAAGGCTCATGTACAAAAGCGCGTTGAAGCCGACAAAATCTCCGTAAAGCAGATCCAGCAGAAGACCGGTGACAAAGCCCAGCCAGATGCCGGTGCGGCTGCCGCACATGAAGCCGAAGGACACGACAAGAATCAGCAGGAGATTCGGCGTGATAAAGGACGGAAAAATCACCGGTATCACGGCGGTCTGAAGCAGCAGCGCGGCGATCACGAGAATCACCGTCACAATTATGCGCCTTCGCATTTACTCATCTCCTCCCGTGTCCTTCACCTGCTTGATGACGAGAACCTCCTGCAGGTGCGCGAAATCCGCAGCCGGAACGATATAACCCGTTTTTGTCAGATGGTTCGTGTCATCCTCCACCGTGTCCACGTATCCGATCAGGATTCCCTCAAGATACTTGTCGCTGATGTTCGAGGTTACGATCTTCTCCCCGGCGGAGATCTCATTATCCGTGTGCATCTGGCTGAACGCCATCTTGTTCTGGTCCATCAGACTTAAATCGCCGGAGACGATGCAGGTGTCAAGGGAGCTCTCCGTCATGCCGCTCACGCTGTTTCCGTCGTCGATGATGGAGCGGACATTCGCCCAGTTCTTCCCGACGCGCGTGACAATGCCGACGAGACCGTCGCCGCTGACCACATTCATATCCACGGTGATCCCGTCATCCGTTCCCTTGTTAATGGTAAAGTTGTCGTACCAGTTACCCGGGTCCTTCGCGATGACGTTCGCGCCGACCTTCTCGTACTGGGAATAATTCTGGTCCATCTGGTAGAGCGAGCGCAGACGCTTCAGCTCATCCTGATCCATCGTGAGGGTGGAATTTGTCTCCTCCAGCGAGGCGACCTTCTCCTTCAGCTGCTGATTCTCCTCCGTGAGCTTCTTAACATCACCGAAGGCCTCTCCCTTGTCGCGGAACCAGCTTCCGATCTGATTGATTCCGTTCTGAATCGGCGAGATAACCACGCCGGCCGCATTCTGAACCGGCCCGATATTCACAAGATCGGTCAGGGTCAGGATAATCGCCGCGATGCAGAAAAATACTAAAAGCGTGTACAGATGTCTGTTCTTTAATCCGGATTTTTTCTTCTTATTCATTGATGCTTCCCAAAAAATCTTCCATCAGTAATCGCGTCTGATCCGATTTCCGCGGCGGCTCACTGCTGCACCGCCAAATCGCTGTATTCCGGTCGGAGAATGACCTCCTTGATTCCCATAATTGTGCAGAGATCGTAGTGGCCGGAGATAATCACGGCACAGTCGAGGTTGTCATTCAGGAATTTCGGAAGCCCGGTAATCCGTGTGCTGCCGCCGCAGATGTAGATGCCCTCGCGGTTTACATTGTCCCGGATCTGCGGCGGGATCCGTTTCAGAAATTTTCCGATCTCGTCCGTGATCCGCTGAACCTGTGTGAGCACCGCCGATGTCACCGTGTAGGTCGTGACGATTCCCTGCCTCGGCAGACCGCTCTTCGTGTCGATGCCGAACACCTTCCTCGCCTCCATCTTTCCGCCCGACAGATCGGTCAGCGAAAGCTTCAGCCGCTTCGCGCTCTTGTCGCTGATCAGAAAATGGTTTCTTCTGCGGACCGCCGCCACGATCGCATCGTTGATGCTGTGGCCGCCGACCGGCAGCAGATGGCTGATCACCACGTGCGCGTCCGCGATCACGGAGATCTCCGTGCTCTGCGCGCCGATGTTCACGATCATCGTGCCGTTCGTCTGATTGACGGGGATGCCGAACGAGAGCGCATCCGCGATCGGCCGCTCCACCATATAGATGCGGCTCCGGCTCAGATTTCCTCTGTGCGCGATCGTGTGATACGCCCGTCGTTCGATTTCGGTCATGTCTGGTAATACGGAAAAATAGAGCGCGGGGCTCTGTCCGATACGGGTGTCGCACCGTTCCAGAAGGGTGTGAAGAACCGCCTCCATGAGCGCCACGTCGCTGATGCGTCCGTTTGCCATGGGCGTGATCACGTCCATATTTTCCGGCGTCTTGCCGTACAGATGATACGCCTCGTTTCCGACGGCGTAAACGGATTCGTTGTTCAGGATCGCAATCATATTGCGCTCCTTCTGTATGCGGTCACTTTTCTGATCGTATATCTTCACCGTACTGGTGCCGATGTCAATTCCATATCCGTGATGAAGCAGCATCCTTCATCATACCCCTCTCGTATCCAGAATGTATTGTTCCCGCAGGCTCGTATAGCACCGGTCCCCGATGATGATGTGATCGAGCAGATCAATTCCGAGAAGCTCCCCTGCATCCCGGATCCGCCTTGTGACGCGGATGTCCTCATCACTCGGCGACGCGTCGCCGCTCGGGTGATTGTGAACCAGAATCATGTGAACCGCGTGAAAAGAAAGGGCGCTGATAAACAGCTCCCGCGGCGAGATCAGCGAAAGGTTCACGGTCCCGCGCGTCAGCAGCACATCTCCCAGCATCCTGTTTTTGACGTTCAGCATCATGCACCGGACCACTTCCTGCTCCTCGTGGCGCATTGTCTCCATATAATAGGCGGCAATGGTGGCCGG
>ONLT01000113.1 GCA_900318755.1 uncultured Eubacteriales bacterium | reverse complement strand
GTGAAAGCCAGCGCCTTGAGACGCTGGCCTAGCAACACGGGCTTATAGCCCGGACCGAACCACCCGTTTTACGGGTGGCGGCGATTTGTGGTTTTTTATTGAAATCTCAGAACACTTGAAGTATCATGGGTATTAACGTTTTATAAAGAAATATTTTTGCTGATTTGGCAAAAAAGTTTACGAACGGCAATCGTTCAGTAAGGAAGGTTGAAAATGGACGCAAAAATCGGATTGATCCGGGGCGACGGCATCGGACCGGAAATTGTCACGGAAGCGAAAAAAGTACTCGACCGGGTGTGCGCGAAGTACGGTCACACCTTTCATTATGAGGAGCTGCTGCTGGGCGGCGCTTCGATCGATGCGTACGGAGTGCCGCTCACGGACGAGACGATCGAAGCGGCGAAGACATGCGACGCAGTGCTGATGGGCTCGATCGGAGGGGATGCGAAGACGTCTCCCTGGTACAAGCTTGAGCCGTCGAAACGGCCGGAGGCGGGCCTTCTTGGAATCCGCAAGGCACTGGGGCTGTTCGCAAACCTGCGTCCTGCGAAGCTTTACATGGAGCTGCGCGACGCCTGCCCGCTGCATGACCGCGTCATCCCCAACGGCTTCGATCTGATTATTGTCCGCGAACTGACAGGCGGCCTGTATTTCGGAGAGCGGAAGACGTTCACGGAAAACGGAAAGGTCACAGCGATCGACACCCTGAAATATAACGAGGATGAGATCCGCAGGATCGCGATCCGCGCGTTCGATATCGCGGAAAAAAGAAGAAAAAAGGTCACGAGCGTGGATAAGGCGAACGTTCTCGATTCCTCCCGTCTCTGGAGGAAGATCGTAGAGGAGGTTTCCCACGATTATCCGGATGTGACGCTGGAGAATATGCTCGTCGACAACTGTGCGATGCAGCTGGTAAAAGATCCGGGGCAGTTCGATGTCGTGCTGACCGAAAATATGTTCGGCGACATTCTGTCGGATGAGGCAAGCATGATCACCGGATCCATCGGAATGCTCTCATCCGCGAGCCTGAATGAGACGAAATTCGGCCTTTATGAGCCCAGCGGCGGCTCTGCGCCGGATATCGCAGGAACAGGAAAGGCAAATCCGATCGCGACGATCCTTTCCGCGGCGATGATGCTGCGCTTCTCGCTGGATCTCGAGAAGGAGGCAGACGCCGTCGAGGCTGCGGTTCAGCAGGTGATGACCGAGGGATATCGTACGTTTGACATCATGTCGGACGGCTGCAACAAGGTCAGCACGTCGGAGATGGGCGACGCGATTGCGGAGCGGGTCTGAAAAGGGCTTCCGCGTTCAGAATACGGAAATGGAAGGGAAAGGAGACAACAAGCTTATGAGAAGTGATGTGGTAAGAAAGGGAATGCAGCAGGCTCCCCACAGAAGCCTGTTTAACGCACTCGGAATGACAGAAGAGGAGATGGAGCGGCCGCTCATCGGAATCGTTTCCTCCTATAACGAAATTGTACCGGGCCATATGAATCTGGATAAAATCACCCAGGCGGTCAAGATGGGTGTGGCGGAAGCGGGCGGCACACCCGTGGTCTTCCCGGCGATCGCGGTCTGCGACGGCATCGCCATGGGGCACTCTGGCATGAAATATTCTCTGGTCACCAGAGATCTGATCGCGGATTCGACCGAGTGCATGGCGATGGCGCACAAATTTGACGGACTCGTCATGATCCCGAACTGCGACAAGAATGTGCCGGGTCTTCTGATGGCCGCGGCGCGCATCAACATCCCCACCGTCTTTGTCAGCGGCGGCCCGATGCTCGCCGGACACGTGAACGGCCGGAAGCGCAGCCTGTCCTCGATGTTCGAGGCGGTGGGCGCGTACTCCGCAGGAAAGATCACGGAGGATGATGTCCGCACATATGAAGAAAATGTCTGCCCGACCTGCGGCTCCTGCTCCGGCATGTACACCGCCAACAGCATGAACTGCCTGACGGAGGTGCTGGGCATGGGCCTCCGCGGAAACGGCACGATTCCGGCCGTCTACTCCGCGCGGATCAAGCTGGCGAAGCACGCCGGCATGCAGGTCATGGAGTGCATCCGGAAAAACATTCTTCCCCGCGATGTGATGACGAAGGACGCGTTCCTGAACGCGCTGACCGTCGATATGGCGCTGGGATGTTCCACAAATACGATGCTGCATCTGCCGGCGATCGCTCATGAGGCTGGGTTTGATTTCGAGGCAGAGCTGGCGAATGAGCTGAGCGAGAAGACCCCGAATCTCTGCCATCTGGCTCCGGCAGGTCCGCACTACATGGAGGAGCTCAACGAGGCGGGCGGTATCTACGCCGTCATGAACGAGCTCGCGTCCCTGAATCTTCTTCACCTGGACTGCATGACGGTGACCGGAAAAACCGTCGGCGAGAATATCAAGGGCGCAGTGAACCGGGATCCGGAGGTGATCCGTCCGGTTGACAATCCGTACATGAAGACCGGCGGAATCGCCGTTCTGAAGGGAAATCTGGCTCCGGACACCGCAGTCGTCAAACGTTCCGCGGTCGCACCGGAGATGATGGTTCACGAGGGACCGGCCCGTGTCTTTGACTGCGAAGAGGATGCGATCGCCGCGATCAAGGGCGGAAAGATCGTTGCGGGCGACGTGGTCGTTATCCGTTATGAGGGACCGAAGGGCGGTCCGGGCATGAGAGAGATGCTGAATCCGACCTCCGCCATCACGGGCATGGGTCTTGGCAGCTCCGTCGCTTTGATCACTGACGGGCGTTTCTCCGGCGCTTCCAGAGGCGCTTCGATCGGTCATGTCAGCCCGGAGGCCGCGGTCGGCGGACCGATCGCACTGGTCGAGGAAGGAGATATCATTTCCATCGACATTCCGAATTACAAGCTGGAGCTGAAGGTCAGCGATGAGGAGCTGGCGCGCCGCCGCGCGGCATGGAAGCCGAAGGAGCCCAATGTGACAACCGGCTACCTCGCCCGGTACGCGAGCCTCGTCACGAGTGCGAACAAGGGTGCGATTCTGAACAAGAGCGGAAATTAAAGAAGAAATAAATACGGAGAGGAAGATATAGGATGCAGTTAAACGGTTCACAGATCATCATCGAATGTCTGAAAGAGCAGGGCGTCGACACCGTGTTCGGATATCCGGGCGGCGCGATCCTGAATGTCTACGATGAACTTTATAAACATCCGGAGATCCGGCATGTGCTGACGTCCCATGAGCAGGGCGCATCCCACGCGGCGGACGGATATGCGAGGACGACCGGAAAGGTCGGCGTCTGTATGGCGACGAGCGGCCCGGGCGCGACGAATCTGGTGACGGGCATCGCGACCGCGTACATGGATTCCGTCCCGATCGTGGCGATCACGGCGAATGTCGCGAAGGGTCTGCTGGGGCGCGACAGCTTTCAGGAGGTCGACATCGCGGGCATCACGATGCCGGTCACGAAGTACAGCATGATCGTAAAGGACATCACAAAGCTGGCGGATTCGATCCGCCGGGCCTTTATCATCGCGAAGAGCGGACGCCCGGGGCCGGTTCTTGTGGATGTCACGAAGGACGTCACGGCTGCCGTATGTGAGTACGAGAGGAAGGATCCGGAGAAGATCGAGCCGGTCACGGACACGATCCGGGATGAGGACGTCGAGACGGCGATTCATCTGATCAACCGCTCGAAGCGCCCGATGATTTTTGCGGGCGGCGGCTGCATCATCTCCGAGGCGGAGGAAGAACTCACGCAGCTCGCGCATAAAATCGGAGCGCCGGTCTGCGATTCTCTGATGGGCCAGGGGGCCTTTCCGCAGACGGACGATCTTTACATCGGAATGCTCGGCATGCACGGGACCAAATGCGCGAATTTGACGACCTATGACTGCGATCTGCTGATCATTCTCGGCGCTCGTTTTTCGGACCGCGATGTGGGAAGCCCGAAAAATTTCGCGAAGCAGGCGAAGCTTCTCCAGATCGATGTCGATCCGGCCGAGATCAACAAAAATGTCGTCGTGGACGCCTCTGTGACAGGGGATATCCGCGCCGTCCTGGACCGGATTCTTCCGCAGCTCGACGAGCACAAAAGCGAGGAATGGCATGAGAAGGTCGAAGCCAACAAGAAGCTTTCCAGAGAGACCGTATCCGGCGCGGCGCTGAACGGACCGTTCATCGTCGATCAGATCTATCGGATCACGAAGGGCGACGCGATCATCTGCACAGATGTCGGACAGCATCAGATGTGGGCGGCCCAGTACTATAAGTTCACGAAGCCGCACACCTTCATCACGTCGGGCGGACTCGGGACGATGGGCTACGGCCTGGGCGCGGCGATCGGCGCGAAGGTCGGAAATCCGGACAGAACGGTCATCAACATCGCCGGAGACGGATGCTTCCGCATGAACATGAACGAGATCGCGACGGCGACCCGTTCGGAAATTCCGGTCATCGAGGTGGTGCTGAACAACCATGTGCTCGGTATGGTTTATCAGTGGCAGACACTGTTCTACAACAAACATTACTCGAGCACGGTGCTGAACGACAAGGTTGATTTCGTCAAGGTCGCGGAGGCGATGGGCGCGGACGGGTACCGCGTCACGAAGCCGGAGGAGTTCGCTCCGGCGCTGAAGAAAGCCATCGGGAGCGGCCGCCCGGCGGTCATCGACTGCATCATCGCGCCGGATGACAAGGTGTTCCCGATGATCCCAGCCGGGAAGGCAAACCGCGAGGTATTCGACGAACAGGATCTGAAAGAGCGCCGGAATAACCGGTGAGGCTTGCATAATATGATCCGGTAACCTATAATGGAACCGCTGTTTTGAATATGAGATGGAGGAAATAAGTCAGTGAGCAGAGTGTATAATTTTTCCGCGGGGCCTGCGTGCCTTCCGGTTGATGTGCTCAAAGAAGCACAGGAGGAGATGCTTGACTACCGCGGATGCGGAATGTCTGTAATGGAAATGAGCCACAGATCTGCGATGTTCCAGGAAATTATCGACGAGGCGGAGGCGGATATCCGCGAGCTGATGTCGATCCCGGACAGCTATAAGGTCCTTTTCCTCTCCGGAAGCGCGCACCATCAGTTCGCGCAGGTTCCGATGAACCTGATGAAGAACGGCGTTGCGGATTATATCATCACCGGAAACTGGGCGAAGAAGGCATGGAAGGAAGCGGCAAAGTACGGCAAAGCCAATGCGGTCGCGTCTTCCGAGGATAAAAACTTCAGCTACATTCCGGACTGCTCTGACCTGCCGATCGATGAGGACGCAGATTACGTTTATATCTGCGAGAACAACACGATCTACGGGACGAAATACCATAAGCTCCCGAATACAAAGGGCAAGATCCTTGTTTCGGATGCTTCCTCCTGCTTCCTCTCCGAACCGGTCGACATCACGAAATACGGCGTTTACTACGGCGGCGTCCAGAAGAATGTCGGGCCGGCCGGCATGTGCATCGCGATCGTCCGGGAGGATCTGATCACCGACGACGTGCTTCCGTGCACTCCGACCATCATGAAATACAAATCGCAGGCGGACAAGGGATCGCTTTACAACACCCCCAACTGCTGGGATATTTATATCTGCGGAAAGGTCTTCAAGTGGATTAAGAAGCTGGGCGGCCTTTCGGCGATGAAGGAGATCAATGAGAAGAAAGCGGAGATTCTCTACGAGTATCTCGATTCCAGCAAAATGTTCCGCGGCACGGTCGCAAAAGAGGACCGTTCGCTGATGAATGTTCCGTTTGTAACCGGGGACAAGGATCTGGATGCGAAGTTTATCGCCGTGGCGAAGGAGAACGGACTCGAGAATGTCAAGGGTCACCGGAGCGTCGGCGGCATGCGCGCGAGCATTTACAACGCGATGCCGATCGAGGGCGTCGCGAAGCTGGTTTCCGTTATGAAGCAGTTTGAAGAGGAGAACCTGTAATGTACCATTATATCTGCATGAATCCGATTTCCAAAGTCGGTCTGGACCGGTTCAACGGCAATTACGCGAAGACGGCGGATTTAAATGAGGCGGACTGCATGCTGGTCCGCAGCGCAAAGCTTCACGACACGCAGTTTTCGGAGAAGCTGATCGCGATCGCGCGCGCCGGCGCGGGCGTCAACAACATTCCGCTTGAGCGCTGCGCGGAGGAGGGCATTGTCGTGTTCAATACGCCGGGTGCCAACGCGAACGGCGTCAAGGAGCTCGTGATCGCAGGCATGCTGCTGGCGTCCCGCGACATCGTCGGCGGCGTCGAGTGGGTGAAGTCCCACGCGGACGAGCCGGATGTGGGCAAGCTCGTCGAGAAGAATAAAAAACAGTTCGCAGGATGTGAGATCAGCGGCAAGAAGCTGGGCATCATCGGTCTGGGCGCGATCGGCCAGCAGGTAGCGAATGCGGCGACGCACCTCGGGATGGACGTGTACGGATACGATCCCTACATTTCCGTCGATGCGGCGTGGAATCTTTCCAGAACGATTCATCACGTGCAGAACGTAGAGGATATCTACCGCGACTGCGACTATATTACGATTCATGTTCCGGCGCTGGACAGCACGAAGGGCATGATCAGCCGCGAGGCGATCGCTATGATGAAAAACGGCGTCGTCGTCCTGAACCTGGCGCGCGACATTCTCGTCGACGAGAAGGCGATGGTTGAAGCGATCAAAGCCGGAAAAGTGAAGAAGTACGTGACGGATTTTGCGAACCCGACTGTCACGGATGTGGACGGCGTTCTGATCACGCCGCATCTGGGCGCTTCGACGAAGGAGGCGGAGGATAACTGTGCGGTTGCCGCCGTCAAGGAGCTCCGGGACTTCATCGAAAACGGAAACATCAAAAATTCCGTCAATTTCCCGGGCTGCGATATGGGCATCTGCAACAGCGAGGGCCGCGTGGCCATCTGCCACAAGAACATCGCCGGGATGATCACGCAGTTCTCGAAGATTTTCAGCGACGAGGGCGTGAACATCAGCGATATGACGAACAAGAGCAAGGGAGCATATGCGTACACGCTGATCGATCTGCAGTCTCCGACCACCGAGGATATGGTGAAGGAGCTGTCCGGTGTCGAAGGAGTGCTCCGTGTCCGCGTGATCAAATAACGGAGAGGATCTAAAATATGGCTTCAATCAGACCGTTCAAAGCATTGAGACCATCGAGGGAGGCCGCAGCGAAAGTTGCGGCCCTTCCTTATGATGTTTATAACCGGAAGGAGGCGCGGGCCGTCGTCCGCGCGAATCCGCTGTCATTCCTTTCGATTGACCGGGCGGAGACCGCCTTTCCGGAGGGACAGGATATCTATGCGCCCTGCGTCTACGATAAGGCAGCGGAACTGCTTGCGGAAGCGGAGAAGAGGGGCATTCTCGTCCAGGATCCGATGCCGTGCTACTACCTCTACGAGCTGACGATGGACGGGCGCGTCCAGACGGGACTGGTGGCAGTTTCCGCGGTGGATGATTATCAGAACGGAGTGATCCGCCGCCACGAGAATACCCTTGAGGAGAAAGAGCAGGACCGCATCCGCCACGTGGATGTCACCAGCGCGCAGACCGGACCGATTTTCCTCGCGTACCGCGCCAGAAACGATATCCGGGAACTGGTCAGCCGCGTGAAGGAAACCGCGGATCCGGAAAATGATTTCGTCTCGGACGACGGAATCCGCCACCGGACCTGGGTGATCACGGACCCGGAGACGGTGGCAGCGATCACCCGGCGGTTTGCCGCGGTGCCGAACACGTATATTGCGGACGGTCATCACCGAGCCGCGTCTGCTGTGAAGGTATCGCTGAAGCGAAGAGCGGAGCATCCGGATTTCACGGGCGATGAGGAGTTTAACTACTTCCTCTCGGTTCTCTTTCCGGACGACGAGCTGAAGATCTTCGATTACAACCGCGTTCTGCGGGACCTCGCCGGGTTTACGCCGGAGGGACTGATCAACCGTCTGGAAGAATGCATGACCATTGAGGAGGCGCCCAAAAAGCCGTACCGCCCGAAGAAAAAGGGAGAGTTCGGACTTCTTGTGGTGGACCGGTGGTACAGGGCGTGCGCCCGGCCGGATCGCTGTCTTTTTGATCCGGTCGGAACGCTCGACGTCGCCTTTCTCCAGAGAGAGGTGCTCGGTCCGGTCTGGAAGATCGCCGATCCCAGGAAGGACGCGCGGATCGATTTTGTAGGGGGAATCAAGGGGCTCGGAGAACTGGAGAAGCGGTGCCGCGAAGGATATTCCGCGGCGTTCGCCATGTACCCGACGTCCATCGGAGAACTGTTCGCGGTTGCGGACGCAGGCCTCCTGATGCCGCCGAAATCGACCTGGTTTGAACCGAAACTCCGCAGCGGTCTTTTTATCCACAAGATCGAGCGGTAAGGCGTGTTCGGCCTGTATAACACAACGCGGAGGCATTTCCGGATTGGAAAAAAGCAGGACATCAAGAGCTATGACAAAAAAATATAAAATCTTCTGGTTCGCGTACCTGACAGCGTCGCTCATTTTCCTGATCCTGAACCGGGGTGTATTTTTCCGGGGAAAGGTTCTGGACAATGAGCCGTCGTGGGCGGGCCCTCTGGAGTTTGCGGGACTGGCATCCGCCCTCATCGTATCGGTGTGGCTTGGTATGCGCCGGCTCCGCCCGCTCAGATTGCGCGACGAGAAGGGACATGAAATCCGTTCACGATTCGGCTGGAAACATCTCCTGCTCATGACCGCGAACGCTTTTTTCTGTTACTGGATCATGGAGTACGTCAACAATGACGCGCTCACGAAGATCAAGCCGCTGTACATGGCCATGAACGTCGCGGGCATTTTTATCATGACCGGCATCATGCTGTTCTGGCTGAATTCGTGGAGGCGGAGCCTGATCACGATACTCTCGCTGTACGGGGCGATGTCGATCATATTTTATGCGGTCTATACGCTGCGCGGCGAGCCGTTCCAGTTTATCGATGTGTTCAGCTTCGGAACAGCCATGGATGTGATGGAAAATTACAGCTTCACGCTGACCCGCCAGTGCGTGACTTCGATCGTGCTGACGCTGGCGGTGATGGTGCTGTATCTGCATCTTCCGGACGCGCAGATCGCCAGAAAAACCGTTCCGAAGATTCTCATGCGCGTCGGCGTGCTTCTGTTCATGGTGGGGATGTATTTCTTCTATCTGGATGTGAACTGGAACGGAAATGCCGGCATTATTACGGATTTATTCGCGCCGGAAAAGACGTATCAGGAGTGCGGGACGACGGTCGGTTTCTTCTGCGTCGCGAAGTACATGCGCCTGACGCCGCCGGACGGGTACTCGGTTTCGGAGACGGAAAAGATCGCGGAGGAATCCGCAGAAAACGAGGAAGAAAATGACACGACGGATGTAAAGCCGGTCAACGTGATCGCGATCATGAATGAGTCGTGGGCGGATTACCGCATGGTCGGCAATCTGCAGACGAACGTCGATGTAATGCCGTTTTATGACTCGATGAAGGAGAACACGATCAAGGGCCACACGCTCGTCTGCATCACCGGCGGGGGCACCGCGAAGACCGAGTACGAATTTTTGACGGGCAATTCCGTCAAGCGATTCCCGGCCATGGTGCCGTACGTCAGCTATTTCACCCATGATCAGTACTCGCTTGTGACGACGCTGGAATCCCAGGGGTATTCGACGATGGCGATGCACCCCTACAAGCGGACGAACTGGAACCGGGAAAACGCGTACCGCCTTCTGAATTTCGACGACTACCTGTCGGAGGAGTCCTTTGACGACAGTGCGGAGCGGATCCGGGGGTTCATCAGCGACAAAGCCAATTACGAGAAGATCATCGAAGAGGTGAAAAAGAAGAACGAGAACGGAGAGTCCATGTTTCTCTTTGACGTGACGATGCAGAACCACGGGGGATACAATACCGCCGGTTATCAGGGCGATGTCACGGTCGACGGATATTCCAATACGAGCGTCAACAACTACCTTTCCCTGCTGCGGCAGAGTGACGAGGCGCTGGAATATCTCGTCAGTTATTTTCAGAATTATGACGAGCCGACGATCATCGTGATGTTCGGCGATCATTATCCGAGCCTGCCGGATTCATTTACGGAGTACATTTCCGGCAAAAAGTATGATACGCTGACATTGGATGAAAAAGAAAATTACTTCGCGACGCCGTTCTTCATCTGGGCGAATTATGATATACCGGAGGAAGAAGGCGTGATGACGAGCACGAACTACCTGAGCACGCTGCTGCTGGAGCAGACTGGCCTCACAATGACGCCGTACAACTATTTCCTGAAGGATCAGATGAAAATGATGCCGGCGCTCAATCACCTGGGGTATATGGACGCGTCCGGGAAATTCCATTCCTGGAGCAGCGGACAGCAGGAGGCGCTGACGCAGGAGTGGAAGTATGAGTGCCTTCAGTACAACAATCTCGCGGAGCAGCGGAAGAGGATCGACTGGTTCTTCACCGTCAACGCGAAGGAAACCGCGACAAAAACAGGGTAAGAGTTTTAAAAGATAAGGGAGAACAGATATGATATCAGCCAATGACATCACGCTTCGTGTCGGGAAAAAGGCGCTTTTTGAACATGTCAATATCAAATTCACCGAGGGCGAGTGCTACGGCGTAATCGGCGCGAACGGCGCGGGAAAGTCGACGTTTCTGAAGATTCTTTCCGGCCAGCTGGAGCCGACCTCCGGCGATGTCACGATCACGCCGGGACAGCGTCTTTCCTTCCTGGAGCAGGACCATTTCAAATATGACCAGTTCCCGGTGCTTGACACCGTGATCATGGGCAACCAGCGGCTTTACGACATCTCGAAGGAGAAGGAGGCGCTGTACGCGAAGGAAGATTTTTCGGACGAAGACGGAATCCGGGCGAGTGAGCTTGAGGCGGAATTCGCGGAGATGAACGGCTGGGACGCCGAGACAGACGCGGAACAGCTGCTTGCCGGCCTCGGCATCGGAGAGGAGCTCTTTCACGCGCAGATGAGCACTCTTACGGGGCCGCAGAGGGTCAAGGTGCTGCTGGCGCGCGCTCTCTTCGGAAATCCGGATATCCTTCTTCTGGACGAGCCGACGAACCATCTTGATCTCGACGCGATCGCCTGGCTTGAGGAATTTCTGATCAATTTTGAGAACACGGTGATCGTCGTGTCCCATGACCGCTATTTCCTGAACAAGGTCTGCACCCAGATCGCCGATATTGATTATCAGAAAATTCAGCTTTACGCGGGAAACTACGATTTCTGGTACGAGTCGAGCCAGCTTCTGATGCGCCAGAAGAAGGAGGCGAACAAGAAGAAAGAGGAGAAAATCAAAGAGCTGAAGGAATTTATCTCAAGATTCTCAGCGAACGCTTCCAAGTCGAAGCAGGCCACCTCCAGAAAGCGCGCGCTGGACAAGATCCAGCTGGAGGAGATCAAGCCGTCGAGCCGCAAGTATCCCTACATTGATTTTCGGCCGGAGCGCGAGATCGGAAACGAGGTGCTGGAGGTTCACGGAATCTCGAAGACGGTGGACGGCGTCAAGGTTCTGGACAACATCGATTTTGTGCTCCGGAGAGAGGATAAGGTCGCGTTCGTCGGCGGCAACGAGAACGCGACGACGGAGCTGTTCCGGATCCTGGCGGGAGTGGACGAGCCGGACGAGGGATACTATAAGTGGGGCGTCACGACGTCGCAGGCTTATTTCCCGAAGGATTACACCGATGAGTTCAACTCCGATCTGACGATCGCCGAGTGGCTGACCCAGTACTCGGAGAACAAGGATGTCACGTACGTCCGCGGATTCCTCGGCCGCATGCTTTTCGCGGGGGAAGACGGCGTAAAAAAGGTCCGCGTGCTCTCCGGAGGCGAGAAGGTCCGCTGCCTGCTGTCGAAGATGATGATCTCGGGCGCGAACGTGCTTGTGCTGGATGAACCGACGAACCATCTTGACATGGAGTCCATCTCGGCGCTCAACAACGGGCTGATCAAATTCCCAGGCGTTCTTCTGTTCACGTGCCACGACCATCAGTTCGTCGAGACGACGGCGAACCGCATTATGGAGATCACGCCGGAGGGAACGCTGATCGACAAGATTACGACGTACGACGAGTATCTCGCAGCCGACGAGGATGCGAGAAAACGTCACATTTACCAGCTCTCCGAGGATGACGCGGAGGATAACTGATTCGGACGAATGAGGGAGGAACAGGGTATGAGAAAGCCGATGCTGGTTATTATGGCAGCGGGGATGGGCAGCCGCTACGGCGGCCTCAAGCAGATGGATCCGGTCGATGAGGACGGGCATCTGATCATTGATTTTTCACTGTACGACGCGATGGAGGCGGGGTTCGAGGACGTCATCTTCATCATCAAGCGGGAGAACGAGGAAATGTTCCGCGAGGCGATCGGTGACCGCATCGCGAAAAAGATGAACGTGCACTACGTGTTCCAGAGCGTCGACGATCTGCCGGAGGGCTACGACCTGCCGGAAGGCCGTGTGAAGCCCTGGGGAACCGGACACGCGGTTCTCTCCTGCATTTACACGATCAACGAGGCGCCGTTCGCGGTGATCAACGCGGATGATTACTACGGCAAGAAGGCGTTTTCACTGATCTATGATTTCCTGACGCACAACGCGGACGACGCGAAGTACCATTACGCGATGGTCGGCTACCGGATCGGCAACACGGTGACGGACAACGGCTCTGTGGCCCGCGGTGTATGCCGGACGGATGCGGACGGATACCTTGCCGAGATCACCGAGCGGACCCGTATCGAGAAGCATGAGGGCGGAATCGCCTACACGGAGGACGACGGAAAGACATGGAACGTTCTGCCGGAGGACACGGTTGTTTCCATGAACCTCTGGGGCTTTACCGGCAGCATTCTGGATGAGCTTCAGGCGCGCTTTCCGGCGTTTCTGGACCGCGCGATGAAGGAAAATCCTCTCAGGGAAGAGTATTTTCTCCCGTTCGTCGTGGAGGAGCTTCTGCGTGAGGGCAGGGCGGATGTCCGCGTTTTAAGCACGCCGGACCGCTGGTACGGCGTGACCTACCACGAGGATCGTCCGGTTGTGGTCGATGCGATCCGGAAGATGGAAGAAGAAGGACTGTACCGGGGAATCTGAATCTGCCGGGCAGCTGAATCGGAAGAGCGCGATGAAACGTAGAACAAGGACGAAAAACTTAATCGGTCTGGTTATTTTAATCTGTCTTCTGGCGGAGGGAGCGATCCTTCTGCCGGAGGCAGATTTTGTCGTACTGGTGAAATGGGAGATCGCGGTCCTCGCCTTGGGCGCCGCGGCATTTCCGCTGGCCGGACGGCTGTTTCCGGGATTTTCCGACCGGGGATGGCTGTTCTCGAAGGCGCTCGGGTTTGCCGCAGGAGGGTACATCACCTGGGTTCTGGCGTGCGCGGGCATTCCCTTCGGCAGCGCCTCCTGCTACGGCGTGACGTGCGCTGCGGCCGCTCTCGCATGGCTGCTGTACGCGGCGGGGCGCAGGAAAATGGGAGAACAAAAGAAGAGTGCGCCGGATCTTTCGGCGGTTCTTGCGGACGAGATCCTGTTTCTGGCGCTGATGCTGTTCTGGGTCTGGGTGATCGGGTTCCGGCCGGAGGCGCACGGGACCGAGAAATATATGGATTACGGCTTCATCGCCTCGATCAGCCGCAGCAGGGAGATGCCTGCGCCGGATATCTGGCACAGCCGGGATCCGATCAACTATTATTACGGGGGACAGTATTTTACGGTTTACCTGATGAAGCTGACCTTTACGGGCCCCGCCTGCGGCTACAGCATCATGCGGGCGCTGACCGCCTCGTTCATCGGCGTGCTCCCGTTCTATCTTGTTGATCAGCTGCTCCGCAGGAGGTTTCGGGACGGCGGGACAAAGCACCCGGAAGTGCGCGCCGCGGCAGGCGGAGCGGCGGCTCTCGCGGCAGTCTCCCTTGCGGGAAACGTGCACTATGTGCTGTACGGCCTGTTCGGTAAAGTGTTCCGGCTTTCGGGATACGAGGACTACTGGTTCCCGGCGTCAACGAGGTACATCGGCCACAATCCGGAGAACAATGATCAGTGCATCCACGAGTTTCCGTCCTATTCTTCCGTCCTGGGCGATCTGCACGCGCATTACATCAACCTGATTTTCGTGCTTCTGTTTCTGGGCCTGCTGGCATCCTGGATGATGTGCGCGAAAGAGAAGAAAAGCAGAGATGCGGTGCGGAAAAACGGAGATGCACAGAAGAAGAGCCGGGGTTCCGGTATCCTGCGGGAGGCGTTCTGCCTGCCCCTTGTTTTTCTTGCCGCGCTTGACGGGATGTTCCGGTTCACGAATTTCTGGGACTGTGTGATCTACCTGACGGTTCTGATTTTTGCCTGTATCGTATTTGCAATCCCGGAATTCCGGGCGGGAGAGAGGAAGCGCGCGCTTGCCGTGTGCGGACTTCGGATCGCCGCGGCGGTTCTGATCGGTCTGCTGGCGGCGCTGCCGTTTACAGTGAATTTTGTCTCGCCCGTATCGTCCGTGGCGGCCGTAAAAAATCACACGGCGCCTTATCAGTTTGCGATTCTGTGGGCGTTTCCCGTCGCTGAGTCGGTTTATTTTTTTGCGACGCGCGCGGCAGGCGGCCGGAAAAAAATGCGGGAGGATGCGTTCATCCTGCTTCTGATCGTCTGTGCGATCGGGCTCATCCTTATCCCTGAACTCGTTTACGTGCGGGATATCTACGAAAAAACCAGCGCGCGCGCCAACACGATGTTCAAGCTCACCTATCAGGCGTTCGTGATGTTCGGCCTGATTTTCGGGTATTCCCTTCCCGTTCTGTTTTCGGAAAAGGGGAGAGTAAAAAAGGCGGTGACGGTTTCAATCGCCGGAATTCTCGGCCTCACGGTCTGCTATTTCCCGTATGCGGTCTCATGCTGGTTCGGGAATATCACAAAAGCGGACCGGCGCTTCGGCCTGGACGCCTCGGCCTTCGTGTCGTCCCTGTACCCGGATGATGCGGGGATCATCGACTGGCTGAACGAGAATGTTAGCGGCAGCCCGGTCGTGCTGGAGAGCTTTGGAGACAGCTATTCGGACAACTGCCGGGTGTCGGCGATGACGGGCCTTCCGACCGTTGAGGGATGGTACGTTCACGAGTGGCTATGGCGGGGCGACACCGGTGAGCAGAATCAGCGGGTGGCGGATGTGACGGAGCTGTATACGACGGACAGCGCGGAGCGCGCGCGTGAGCTGATCCGGAAGTATCACATTTCCTATATTGTCGTCGGGTCCTGCGAGCGGACACAGTTCCCGGCGCTGAACGAAGGAATGCTGCGTTCCCTTGGAACCGTCGTCTGGGAGTCCGGGGCGGACAGAGCGGAGAGTGCGGCGGAATCCGGAGCTGCGCCCTCGTATCTTATCGATGTGACCGGATGCCCGGAAGAATAACGGATGGACAGGAGGAGTTATGGACCTGTTTGATTATGTGAGAGAAAAAACGAAGGAAAAGGAGGCGCCGCTCGCGTCCAGAATGCGTCCGCGGACGCTCGATGAGGTCGTGGGACAGCGGCACATTATCGGAAAGGACAAGCTGCTGTACCGGGCGATCCGGGCCGACAAGCTGCAGTCGCTTATTTTCTACGGGCCGCCTGGAACCGGCAAGACGACGCTGGCGGAGGTAATCGCCAATACGACGAGCGCGGATTTTGTCAAGATCAATGCGACGACGGCGGGCAAGAAGGAGATGACTGCGGCCGTCGAGGGCGCGAAAAACCGGCTGGGACAGTTCGGGAAAAAAACGATCCTGTTTGTCGATGAGATTCACCGGTTCAACAAGGGACAGCAGGACTATCTGCTCCCCTTTGTCGAGGACGGGACGCTGATCCTGATCGGGGCAACCACGGAGAATCCGTATTTTGAGGTGAATCAGGCGCTGATTTCCCGCTCGGTCATCTTTGAACTGAAGCCGCTTTCCGCTGACGATATCTGCGTGCTGCTGGACCGCGCCGTCTCAGATTCCGAGAGGGGCCTGGCGAATCTGCACGTCCGTCTCGACGAGGACGCGAAGCGGTTCCTTGCGGACGCCAGCGGCGGGGACGCGCGGGAGGCGCTGAACGCGCTGGAGCTTGGCGCTCTGACCACGGATCCGGACGAGAGCGGAACAATCCGCATTGATCTTGATACGGCGTCGGAATGCATTCAGAAACGCGTCGTGCGGTACGATAAGGACGGGGATGATCATTACGACACGATTTCCGCGTTTATCAAGAGCATGCGCGGTTCCGATCCGGACGCCGCCGTCTATTATCTCGCGAAGATGCTGTACGCCGGCGAGGACGTGAAATTTATCGCGCGGCGCATCATGATCTGTGCTTCCGAGGATGTCGGAAACGCAGATCCGATGGCGATGGTCGTGGCATCGGCAGCCGCGCAGGAGGTGGAGCGGGTCGGAATGCCGGAGTCCCAGCTCATTCTCTCTCAGGCGTGCATCTACATCGCGGGCGCGCCGAAGAGCAACGCCTGTACGAACGCGGTCTTTTCCGCGAAGGAGGCGGTGCGGAATTATCGGACCAGCGTGCCGCCGCATCTTGGGGACGCGCATTACGGCGGCTCGGCGAAGCTCGGCCGCGGCGTCGGGTACCGGTATCCGCACGATTACCCGGGAAATTATGTGGAACAGCAGTACCTGCCGGACGAGGTGAAGGATCTGCGCTTCTATGAGCCGACCGGGAACGGGTACGAAAAAAATATACGGGAATACCTGCGAAAAATCGGAAAGATTCGGTAATCTGCACGAAGTTTACAGTAATACTTTACAGCGGTCTTGACATCAGTAAAGTCTTTCGTATATTCTGTCAGAGGCGGAGAAAAAAGTTCTCCGGCTGAAGCATACAGACAGAAACAAAAGAGGTAAACATTGTGGCACAGCAGGAAAACGGCTTCAAGGCTTTCTTGAAGCGGAAAAACATCGTAATTTCCGCGAAGCGGTACGGAATTGACGCGCTCGGCGCCATGGCGCAGGGACTGTTCGCGTCGCTTCTGATCGGAACGATTATCAATACGATTGGAACACAGTTCCATGTTCCATTTCTGACCCAGACCGTCGCGACGGTCGCCGGATCGGATTACACGGTCGGCGGTCTGGCGATGGCGATGAGCGGACCGGCCATGGCCGTCGCGATCGGCTTCGCGCTTCAATGCCCGCCGCTCGTTCTGTTTTCACTGGTGACGGTCGGCTTTGCGTCCAACGCCCTGGGCGGGGCCGGAGGACCGCTCGCCGTGCTGTTCGTGGCGATTGTTACTTCGGAGGTCGGCAAGGCCGTCTCCAAAGAGACAAAAATTGATATTCTGGTCACGCCGCTCGTGACGATCGGCGTGGGCGTTGGTCTCTCGGCCTGGTGGGCACCGCCGCTGGGCAAGGCAGCCATGGCCGTCGGACGGTTTATCATGTGGGCGACCGAGCTGCAGCCGTTCGGCATGGGAATCCTCGTGTCGGTCGTCGTGGGAATCGCGCTGACGCTGCCGATCAGCTCCGCTGCGATCTGCGCGGCGTTCGGACTGGTCGGTCTCGCGGGCGGCGCCGCCGTTGCGGGCTGCTGCGCCCAGATGGTCGGATTTGCCGTGATGAGCTTCAAAGAAAATCGATGGGGCGGATTTGTCGCGCAGGGCATCGGAACCTCGATGCTGCAGATGGGAAATATCGTCCACAATCCGAGAGTCTGGCTTCCCCCGATTATCACCTCGGCGATCACCGGGCCGATCGCGACCTGCGTGTTCCATCTGACGATGGACGGCGCGCCGATTTCATCGGGCATGGGAACGTGCGGACTCGTCGGTCAGATCGGCGTCTATACGGGCTGGATCAGCGATATCCAGAAGGGCGCCATGACCGCGATCACCGGATTCGACTGGCTCGGACTCATTCTGATCAGTTTCGTTCTGCCGGCGGTGCTTACGCCGCTGATCGCGATGCCGATGAGAAAAGCGGGCTGGATCAAAGAGGGAGATTTAAAACTGGATCTGTGAGATCAGGGCTGACCAGGTCCGGAATCGCCGATCAGACCGAGCATCAGAGCGCCGTACAGTTCGGCGCTCTTTCTTTTCCAGTTGTCGCACATCAGGATCGCGTCTTCCTCGGTGTCCGCGTGGACGGTCAGCCGGATCAGCTCGCTGTTCCCCTCGGAGGCGGAGAGCAGGATCTCGTAACCGCCGTCGGATGTCCAGCGGTAGCGCGCGGCGACGGAGGATTCGCTCCGGAGCTGATAGCCGTTTTTTTTCAGATAAGCGGTGATATCAGAGCGGATCTCCGGAGAAATGTCATTGTCAAAATACGACAGGGTCTGTCTGCCCTCGTCGGTCACCTCGTACCAGGTCGTGTGCGGTTCGCGCCGCTCCGTCAGGAGCTTCGAGCCGACCATATCATTTAAAACCTCCTGAAGACGAAAGTACTCGGTGTAGCCGTGCCCGACCATATAATCGGCGATCATCGTGTTCGTCATGGAAAATCCCGCTTTTTCAAGCAGATATAAAATCATCAGTTTATACAGTGAAATCGTCGAATCGATCATGGGTCGTCCTTTCCGGTTCCGACAGGGCAAAAGCGGAACGCCTTTCTTGTACGGTCTGTTATAACCATAGCATGAAGCGGCAAAAAATGCGAGTGTTTCGCCCCTGAAACAGAAGAGCCGCGGGGAACATTTTCGCAAACGCGGTTGAAATTTTAAGAAATGCGTATCATAATCTAGTTGTACAAAAATGAAATGCATCGAATCGGCAACAGGAGAGAATACGATGGCAAAAAGACCTACTGTATTAATGATATTGGATGGATATGGCGAGAACCCGGTCTGCGAGCACAACGCGGTCTGCGAGGCGAAAACGCCGGTGATGGATCAGCTGAAGAGCCAGTGCCCCTATGTGCAGGGTCAGGCGAGCGGCCTTGCGGTCGGTCTTCCGGAAGGCCAGATGGGCAATTCCGAGGTGGGCCACATGAATATGGGCGCCGGCCGGATCGTCTATCAGGATCTGACCAGAATCACGAAATCCATCGAGGACGGAGATTTCTTCCAGAACGAGGAACTTCTGACCGCGATGAACCGCGCGAAGGAGAATCACGCGAAGCTGCATCTGTTCGGCCTGCTTTCTGACGGCGGCGTGCACAGTCATATCACGCATCTGTACGCCCTGCTTGAGATGGCAAAGAAGAATCAGGTTCCGGAGGTTTATGTGCACTGTTTCTTGGACGGCAGGGACACGCCGCCGACCTCCGGCACCGGGTACGTGCAGCAGCTGGAAGATAAGATGAAGGAGATCGGCGTCGGAAAGATCGGCGTGATTTCCGGCCGCTACTACGCTATGGACCGGGACAACCGCTGGGATCGTGAGGAGAAAGCGTGGGACGCGCTCGTAAAGGGAGAGGGCGTCTGCGGCGGAACCGATCCGGTGAAGGCGCTGCAGGCATCCTACGACGCGGGTGTCACCGATGAATTCGTGGTTCCGACGGTTATGAAGAATGAGGACGGAACTCCGGTCGCAACGATCGGCGACAATGATTCGGTCATCTTCTTCAACTTCCGTCCGGATCGTGCGCGTCAGATCACGCGCGCGTTCTGCGATCCGGAATTTACGGGATTTCAGAGAAGACGTCCGGAAAATCTGACGTACGTCTGCTTCAAGGATTACGACGAGACCATCCCGAACAAGCTGGTTGCGTTTAAGAAAGAAAAGATCGTCAACACCTTCGGCGAGTACCTCGCGAAGCTCGGCAAAAAGCAGGTCCGCATCGCGGAGACGGAGAAGTACGCGCACGTTACGTTCTTCTTCAACGGAGGAATCGAGGAGCCGAATGAGGGCGAGGACCGCATCCTCGTTCATTCCCCGAAGGTCGCGACGTACGATCTGCAGCCGGAGATGAGCGCTCCGGAGGTCTGCGATAAGCTGGTGGGGGCGATTGAATCCGACAAATATGACGTGATCATCGTCAACTTCGCCAATCCGGATATGGTGGGCCACACCGGCGTCGAGTCCGCGGCGATCAGGGCGATCGAGGCGGTCGATCAGTGCGTCGGGCGCGCGGTCGAGGCGGTTAAGAAGGCCGACGGCGTGATGTTCATCTGCGCGGATCACGGAAACGCGGAGTATATGGTGGACGAGAAGACCGGAGCGCCGTTCACGGCACACACCACGAACCCGGTTCCGTTCATTCTGGTGAACGCGGATCCCTCCCTCGGCCTTCGGACGGGGGGACGTCTCTGCGACATCGTCCCGACGCTGCTCGAGCTTATGGAGATTCCGCAGCCGGCGGAGATGACGGGAAAATCGCTGCTGACGCACGGAAACTGACAGCCGGAAGGATTTTCCGCGTGCAAATATTGCATAAAATGCAGAAAAAATTCAGTATGATCTGGCGGATTATGCATAAAAATGCGGTCTTTCCTTGACAGGGACAAATCCGGATGCTAGCATAGCAGACGAAAAAGAGAATTTTACCACAAGTTTACCAAGGAGAAGATCGTTATGAAAAAGAGAGTAATCGCAGGGATTCTCGCGGCAGGCATGGCTCTGAGCCTTGCGGCATGCGGCGGATCATCATCGGGCAGTTCAAGTGAGGCTTCCGGTTCTTCCTCTTCCGCAGGCACATCATCCGCGAGCACGGCGGAGGCAGCGGTATCCGGTGTCTCTTCCTCTTCCGGAACGGCAGTTTCCGGGGACATGAAACTCGTCGAGGACGGCAAGCTTCATATGGCTACGAACGCTTCCTTCCCTCCGTATGAGTCTACGACCGATAACGGCGGATTTGAGGGAATCGATATCGACATCGCGACGAAGATCGCCGATGATCTCGGACTTGAGCTCGTCGTCGACGATATGGAGTTCAGCTCCGTGATCACAAGCGTTCAGTCCGGCAAGTCCGATATCGCGATGGCCGGAATGACCGTCAAAGAGGAGCGCAAAAAGAACCTTGATTTCACTGACAGTTATGCGACGGGCGTGCAGTCCGTCATCGTTCCGGAGGATTCCGACATCAAGTCCATCGACGATCTCAAGGGCAAGAAGATCGGCTGCCAGGAGGGAACGACCGGCTACATTTACGCTTCCGACACAGAGGAGAACGGCGGATTCGGCGAGGAGAACGTCACCGCTTATGCGGACGGCGGCACCGCGGTCAACGCGATGATGCAGGGCAAGGTGGACGCGGTCATCATCGACAACGAGCCGGCAAAAGCGTACGTCGCGGCGAATAAGGGACTGAAGATCCTTGATACGAGCTACGTCGAGGAAGAGTACGCGATCGGCATCGCCAAGGACAACAAGGGACTGTATGACGCGGTGAACAATGAGATCAAAAAGCTGAAAGAGGACGGCACGATCCAGAGCATCATCGACAAGTACATTAAAGCATGAGAAACAGGCCCGAAGGGAACGGACCGTTTCCCGGCCTGGAATTTATGAGAGGGCTGCCGGAAGGCGGCCCTTTTCTCTGCCCGGAGGATTCCGGCGGGAACGCGAATTTTTCTGGCCTTTTCTTTGGGTTTCTGGTAAAGTAAAAAAGGTATGTTAACAGCGGAAGTGCCGCTGTCAGTTTTTTGGAAGGGGGATACCAGTTTTGGGTTCAGCCAGTCTGAAAGAACAGTTTATGATGAGCTTCGTCGTCAACGACCGGTGGAAGCTCTACCTGAAAGGACTCGGAAAATCGCTGCTCCTGACGGTCGGGGCGCTGGCTCTTGGCATCGTGATCGGAGTGATTATTTCCATCGTGCGTGCCGCGCATGATCAGAAGCGGAGCGGAGAGGATAAAATGCCGGTCGGTCTCTCCATCGGAAATACGATCTGCCAGATTTATACGACGGTGATCCGCGGAACGCCTATGATGGTGCAGCTGATGATCATGGGATTCGTCATTTTCGCGTCGAGCCGCAATATGCAGGGCGTCGCGATCCTTGCGCTTGGCATCAATTCCGGCGCGTACGTGTCGGAGATCATCCGCAGCGGAATCATGTCGATTGATCCCGGCCAGATGGAGGCCGGCCGTTCGCTGGGCATGGGCTACGGCACGGTGATGAAAGAGATCATTATGCCGCAGGCGTTCAAGAATATTCTGCCGGCCCTCGGCAACGAGCTGATCACGCTGTTTAAGGATACCTCGCTTGTATCCGTCATCGGCATGACCGAGCTCACGAAGGTAGCAAGAGATATTCAGGCGAGAACGTACCTGCCGATGATGCCGTATCTCGGAATCGCCGGCATGTATCTTGTCGTGGTCATCATCATGACCTGGCTTCTGGGCAAACTGGAAAGGAGGATGCGCCGCAGTGACAGAAGATAACGAGCTGCTCCGGGTTGAGCATTTATCAAAATCATTTGGTTCCAATCTGGTTCTTGAGGATATTACCGAGCACATCAGCGCGGGCGAGAAGGTCTGCATCATCGGTCCGTCCGGTTCCGGAAAATCGACGTTCCTGCGTTGCATGAATCTGCTCGAGCGTCCGACGAAGGGCGATGTTTATTTTGACGGGCAGAAGATCACGGATCAGACGGTCGACGTCAACAAGGTCCGCGAGCAGATGGGAATGGTGTTCCAGCATTTTAACCTCTTCCCGAACAAGACCGTGCGTCAGAACATCACGCTGGCTCCGGTCCGCACCGGCCACATGACGCAGGATGAGGCGGACGCGGAGGCGGATAAGCTGCTTGCGCGCGTAAATCTTCAGGAGAAGGCGGAGGATTATCCGTCGTCCCTTTCCGGAGGACAGAAGCAGAGAATTGCGATCGTCCGTGCGATGGCGATGCATCCGAAGATGATGCTGTTCGACGAGCCGACCTCCGCCCTGGATCCGGAGATGGTCGGCGAGGTCCTGAGCGTAATGAAGGAGCTTGCTGCGGAGGGCATGACGATGGCGGTTGTCACCCACGAGATGGGATTTGCGCGTGAGGTCGCGGACCGCGTGCTCTTCGTGGACGGCGGCAGGATCATGGAGCAGGGAACGCCGGATGAAGTATTCAATCATCCGGAAAACCAGCGTCTCCGGGAGTTCCTGTCGAAGGTGCTCTGATCATGAAGTTTGTGATTCAGCGCGTCACCGATGCCCGCGTGGATATCGACGGGAAGACGGTCGGGAAAATCGGAAAAGGGTTCCTGGTTCTGATCGGAATCGGAAAGGACGACACGCGGGAAACCGCCGACCGGTATCTGAAGAAACTGCTGGGTCTGCGGATTTTTGAGGATGAAAACGGCAAGACGAACCTCTCTCTTTCGGACGTCGGGGGAGAACTGCTCCTGGTCTCGCAGTTTACCCTGTACGCAAACTGCCGCAAGGGCAACCGCCCGAGCTTCATCGAAGCCGGACCGCCGGATCTGGCGGAGCCGCTTTACCGGTACATCATCGACCGGGCGAAGGAGAGCGTGCCGGTCGTCGGGCACGGCGAGTTCGGAGCGGACATGAAAGTAACCCTCACAAACGACGGCCCGTTCACGATCGTTCTTGAAAATCTGGAATGATTTTGCTTGTGTTACACGCTGCGCTGTGTTAATATAATTCTCAGTTGTGTTTGGAGGTAATCACATGGCAGCAGTAATTCGGACAATTTTAACCGTTCTTTTTACGATCGACAGCGTTCTGCTTATCATCGTCATTATGATGCAGAAGAGCAAGGATCCGGGACTGGGTGCGATCGCCGGTATGAACGCTGCGGATTCTTACTGGAGCCGCAACAAGGGGCGTTCCAGAGAAGGAAATCTTGTCCGCATGACCAGGGTGCTGGGCATTATTTTTATCGGTCTGGCCATCTGCCTGAACATCAATTTCTGATCCGGACCGGGACGTAAAAATCGTTGAAAGGACTGTCGCACGATCGCGGCAGTCTTATTTTTTATCGGCGCCAGGCAGGGCGGAAGAGCGGATGCGCCGTTCATGGAGTTAAGCATATGAGCAGGGAAAAGAGCAGAGAAAAGAATAACCGTCTGATCGCCAACAACAAGAAAGCGTATCATGACTATTTTATCGAGGACACGTATGAGGCGGGCATCGCGCTTCACGGGACTGAGGTCAAATCGCTCCGCATGGGCAAATGCTCCATCAAGGAGTCCTTCATCCGGATTGACGGATATGATGTGACCATCTACGGAATGCATATCAGCCCGTATGAAAAGGGCAATATTTTCAACCGGGATCCGCTCCGGCCGCGCCGGCTTCTCCTTCATAAAAAGGAGATCAACAAGCTTCGCAGCGCGCTGACTCAGCAGGGTTACACGATCGTGCCGCTGCGCGTCTATTTTAAAAACGCGCTTGTTAAGGTGCAGATCGGCGTCGCAAAGGGAAAGAAACTCTACGACAAGCGGGAGTCGATCGCGAAGAAGGATCAGAGGCGGGAGGCCGAGCGGGAGTTCAAGGTCCGCAATCTCCGCTGATTTCCGGGATCGGGGAGGCTGCATGGACCCCATTCTTTTTAAAATCAGAAATGTTGCGTGAACCACATACGACCGCGCCTTCCCGTGTTAGGATCACATTATGAAAAGTAAGAGGAGGATGCGAACATGATCCGGAAGATTATCCATATCGATGAGGAGAAATGCAACGGCTGCGGTCTCTGTGCGATTGCCTGTCACGAGGGAGCGATCGATATGATCGACGGAAAGGCAAAACTGGTCCGGGAAAATTTCTGCGACGGGTTCGGTGACTGTCTGCCGAACTGCCCGACCGGGGCGATCACATTTGAGGAGCGGGAGGCGCCCTCGTATGACCAGGCAGCAGTGAAGGCGGCGCAGGAAAAAAAGAGAGGAGATAATACGATGAGCAATCATTCGAACTGGGAGAACACAGGCGCGGTTCCGGGATTCGGCGGAGGATGTCCGGGATCCAGAATGATGCAGTTTGGCGCTGCGGGTCAGGCGGGAGAAAACGTACCGGAAGCCGGAGAAGAGGAAACGGGCCGGCAGCAGGCGGCGTACCGGCCGGTGTCGCGGCTCGGTCAGTGGCCCTGCCAGATCAAGCTGGTTCCGCCGCAGGCGCCGTTCTTTGACGGAGCGAAGCTTCTGATCGCGGCGGACTGCACAGCCTACGCCTATGCGAATCTGCATGAGGACTTCATGAAGGGAAAAATCACGCTGATCGGCTGTCCGAAACTGGACGGCGTGGATTATACCGATAAGCTCACCGAAATCATCCGCGACAATGACATCAAGAGTCTCACCATCGTCCGGATGGAGGTCCCCTGCTGCGGCGGTCTTCAGCGGGCAGCGGAGGACGCCCTCAGAGAGAGCGGGAAATTTATCCCGTGGCAGGTGGTAACCATCTCCCGCGACGGACGGATTCTTCCGTAAGGCAGGGTGGCTGATCGCTCACGAAGATCAGGCTTCCCGACGCATCTTTTTCGCCGCGAACAGTGTTACGGCGACGACTGCGAGCGCGTATGCCATCTGAATGCCGGCGGACCAGAAGACAGAAGAGCGGTCCGCGGAGGAGAGCGCTGTGTTTTCGGCGAGCAGATTGTTCGTGATTTCGTACCAGTAGACCGGAAGGAACTGCGCTGCGCTGCGGACGCCTTTGCCGAGCAGATCCATCGGGACGAACACACCGCAGAGAAAGCACATGCCGAGGCCGATGATATTCGCCAGCGCGGAGATCGCCTCCAGACTGTGGACCAGCGTCCCGACGAGGAAGCCGATCGCCACCGAATCGATCAGCAGGGTGAAAGTGTTCAGCACGTAATATCCGGCGAGCGGATCCGTGTAAAAGCCGCGGCCCTTCACCGTCAGCGGAAGGAGCAGGCTGGCGAGCCAGAAGACGAGAAAAAGAAGGGCGAACGCCGCCACCGCCTGGATCGTCTGCCACGTGGACGATACGGGAGCCGCGGCCATTCTCCTTCGGATTTCCCGATCGGAAAAGGCGATCATCACGTAGCTGATGGAGCAGATCATAAGCGAGAGATACAGAAAAGGGAAATAGCCGAACAGATACGCGTAATTTGTGCGGTTTTCTTCCGAAATCTTTCCCATATCCGCAATTTTTACGTTCGTGCTGACATCGGAGGCCGCAAGGGTCCTTTTCGCCGCTTCCTCTTCGGTATAACCGGAGCGGATGAAGGCGGAGGCGGTTCTTGTAAACTGGCTGATGCACGCGTCGAGGTAATAACCGGCGCTACTGCCCGGCACCTTTGTTACAGCCAGTTTCACGCTGCCGTCCGCGAAGTGCGCGCCGAAGCCGGACGGAATCCGGAGAATATATTCTGTGCTTCTTGCGTAGAGCTTCCGGGAGAGTTCCGTGCGGTTCATGGCGGATTCGGTCACAGTGTTCGTGGTTTTCAGAAAACGGATGAGCGCGCGGGACAGAGTGCTCTCGTCCTCATCGACTACCGTCACATTCTGTTTTGTCAGCCGGAAGGATTCCTTCCGGCTTTTTGGCATGGCCATCGTGATCATGACGCTGATGATGAGAAAGATGACGGTGTAGGAGATGACCACGCCCAGGTTCGCCCGGATGATTTTCAGATATCCTTTAAATACTGGCATAACGGTTCCTCCGAAGCAGTATGACGGCGATTGCGGTGATTCCGGCGGAGTAGATCCCGAGGAGCGCCGCGCGGGATGCGAATGCCGCCGTGTCTTCGTAAACATTCAGATAGTAGAAGGCGTCGCTGATCAGGGCCGCCGGGTTCAGGCGGTTGATGATCGGGGCGGCGTCCTCGATCACCTGCTTCATCTGACCGTACATCAGGCCGGACAGGAAACAGAGAAAGAGCGAGAGGGCGGTTGTGAGTAAAACCCGGGTCCCCGCCTTTGCGTTCAGCGTGCCGACGAAGATTCCGAAGGACACGCCCAAAAGGCAGCCGAGCGCCGTGATCAGGAGCATCTGCGCCGGATGGGCCAGAACGTGGACGTCCAGTGCAAAATTCAGGTAGAACAGCAGGATCAGTACGCTGACAAACTGAATGATAAATCCGACGAGCAGATCCGTCAGGATGGATTTCAGCCTGGTTTCCGGAGAAACCGCGCGCCTCGCGGCAAGAGGCGAGACGTTCGCCGCGCTCTGTTCGCCGAGGGCCTGGCCCGTGTAACATCCGAAAAAGCAGGCCATCGCGATCAGCGCGAAGAAATAATCCGTGATCGTGTCGTAGGAACTGCCTCCGAGGGACACATTCTGAATGTAGTCGGTGTCGTCTGACTGAAGATACTGAAAGAACGTTCCGATTTTGTCCGGATCGCTGACCGCCAGATCCGAGGCAATCCGGACGTACTCGTTGTACTGCCGGAGAATGCCGGACAGGATGGTCTCGGCGGTGCCGTTCTTTGCGACCGTGAGGCGCGGCGTTTGTCCGCTGTAGAAGATTCCTGCGACGGATCCGTCCGCAAGTGCTTTTTCCGCCGTTTCCGGATCCATTTTCCGCAGATCCAGAATGTTCCGGTCGAGTCCTCCAAGTGCCTGTTCAAACGTCTCGTTGGATTCCTCCGTGACCAGCGCCGCTTTGATCGTCTCGAAGTGCTCTGTGTCCATAATTCCGCCAAATGACACGTGAAAGAGTGTCGCCAGAAGAAGCGGGAAGAACAGGCCCCAGAATATATTGGCCCTCTGCCGCAGAGCCTGAATCAGCCGGTATTTGAACTGTACCATAATGCGTTCTCCTTCCGTCGCAGAGTCAGTCGCGCAGGTTTTTCCCGGTTATTTCCAGAAATACGTCGTTGAGCGTCGGTTTTTCGGAAAATACGCGGCCGAAGGTGATTCCGTCTGATTCGAGTGTGTGCAGGATGGCGGTCAGGTTTCCGCCGGTGCTGCATTTGAGCGTCAGAACCTGATCTCTGTAATCCACGGAGAACACATTTTCAAAACTCCGGATCCGGGAGAGAGCCTCCTCATCCAGCACGATTCCCTCGATGGTGATCGTCTCGCCGGTGCGGATCATTCCCTTGAGCTCATCCGCGGTTCCGAGTGCGATGCATTTTCCGCGGTCAAGGATCGCGATTCTCGAGCAGATCTGCTCGACCTCTTCCATATAATGTGAGGTATAGACGATGGTGGAGCCCCGCCGGTTCATCTGGCGGATTCCGTCCAGAATGTGAAAACGGCTCTGCGGATCGACCGCGACGGTCGGCTCATCCATAAAAATCAGCTTCGGATGGTGGGCGATTCCGCAGGCGATGTTCAGCCGGCGGAGAAGTCCCCCCGAGAGCTGCGGAGGCCTTTTTTTCCGGCAGTCGAAGAGCCCCGTGAATTCGATGGCTTCGTCGACGTACTGCTTCCGCAGCGCGCGATCCTGCACGTAAAGGCTGCAGAAATAATCGATGTTTTCGTATACGCTCATCTGGCTGAACACCGCGACGTTCTGGAATACGACGCCGATTTCCCGCTTTGAATCGTAGGAGGAGGGCGTCATCGGTTTTCCAAACACGGAAATATCCCCGCGGTCATATTTCAGCAGCGACAGGACACAGTTGATGGCGGTCGTTTTCCCCGAGCCGTTCGGACCGAGAAGACCGAAAATTTCCCCCTCGCGAACCGAAAGGTTCAGGTGGTCGAGCGCGACCAGATCGCCGTATCGTTTCACAAGATTACTGATTTTGATGATCTCACTCATAATTTTCTCCGCCTCCGCCCGCGCCGGATCCGGCCGGTCCGGATCCTTCCCGTGCGTTATTTTCTATGATTTATCTTTATGATATAATCAATAACAGTTTTGGAACAGTGAACGGTGTCACGATGTTTCGATGACATTTGTAATATTCGTCTTTTCCGGAGGCATGCATGAATAACTCCTGCTTTCAGACAGCCTGCAATGCCCTTTTGTTCGCGTACGGGACAATGATTCTGTTCCGGCGCGGAGCAGATGGCCTGTTCATTTTCTGCATGCTTCTTGCCATCGCGGCGGCGCTTTGCTCCGCACTGCCGGGGAGCTCCGGCAGAAGTGCGCTTCTGTCCGCATCTTACCTTGTCTTCTGCATCTTCGTACCGGGGGGACTTCCGTTTCTTCCGTTTGTACTTTATGAACCGTTCCGGAGAAAACGGTACCGGATCATAATTCCGGCTGCCGCGGCGGTGGCCGTTCACTTCCCAGGCGCGGAGTATCTGATGTTCCTGATCATCGGAACGGGAGCGTCGCTTCTTCTTGCGGACGGGACCCATGAGCTGGAGGAGCGCGCCCGATCGATCATCGAGATCCGGGACCGCGCGGCGGAGCGAAGTCTGGAACTGGAGAGCCGGAACAAGGCGCTGCGTGAGCAGCAGGACAGCGAGATATACACCGCGACGCTGCGGGAGCGGAACCGGATTGCCCGCGAGATCCATGACAGTGTCGGGCATATTCTTTCGCGCAGCATTCTGATGACCGGCGCGCTGAAAACGATCAATCGCGACGACGGGATGCGGGAGCCGCTGGCGATGCTGGAAACCCAGCTGTCGCAGGCGATGACCTCCATACGCGAGAGTGTGCATGATCTGCACGATGAGTCCGTGGATCTGAGAGGTTCGGCCGAACTTCTGATCCGCGGCTTTGGCAAATGTTCCGTGACGCTGGATTTTAATATGACGCGCACCGTTCCGAAGGATGTAAAATATTGCTTTCTTTCCGTCCTGAAGGAGGCGCTGACGAATGTGGAGCGTCATTCAAACGCGACGCAGGTCCGCGTGTCCATGGTGGAGCATCCGGCAATTTATCAGCTCACGGTTCAGGACAACGGGACGAAGATAGACCGGGAACGGCTGACCGGTGTGCGGAATTCCGGATCGGGCATCGGGCTTTTAAACATGAGAGAACGCGTGCTCCTTCTTCACGGCACGATTTCCGTCACGGGAGAAGAAGGCTTTCGCATTTTTATCTCGATACCGAAAAAACCGCATCAGGCGGAAGAAGCCGAAACGGACGCGTACGGAAAGGAAGAAAATGACCGATGAAAGTGGCAATCGTAGATGATGACCGGCTGATTACTATGGCTCTGCAGACGATCCTCGGCGCGGATCCGGAATTTGAGATCTGCGGGACCGGGAACAGCGGCACGGATGCGGTCCGCCTCTGCCGCGAAAAGAAACCGGATGTGCTTGTGATGGACATCCGCATGAAGGAGATGGACGGTCTGTCCGCGCTGGAAGAAATTCTGAAAACCGATCCGGATGCGAAGGTACTGCTGCTGACCACATTTCTGGACGACGATTACATCGTCCGTGCGATCCGCCTCGGCGCGAAGGGGTATCTTCTGAAGCAGGATTATGCCGCGCTGGCTCCGGCGATCCGCGCGGTGCATTCCGGTCAGACCGTGTTCGGTGAGGAGATCACCGCGAAAATGCCGGACCTGATCGCGGGCGGTTCAGGGCCGGCGCGGGGGTTCGATCCGACCGGGCTCACGGAGCGGGAGAGAGCGCTTGCTGCCCTCGTCGCGGAGGGCATGTCAAACAGAGAAATCGGCGAAAAACTGTTTCTGTCCGAGGGAACTGTGCGGAATTATCTGTCTTCCACACTGGCGAAACTCGGGCTGCGCGATCGGACACAGCTCGCGATCTACTATCTGATCGGAAAAAAATAGAAGAAAAACGCCGGCGTATCGTCTGGTGTTCACAGTTCTTTTTTTTCAAAAATCCGGATCGATATGATCATGGATAGAATGAATATAATGATGCCGGCACCAAAAAACACAGGAGCAATCAACGCCGGCGGATCCTTTAAAAACGAAAAAACCGAGTTCATATCAGTATCAAGCACACGAACGATGGTGGTCGGCATAAGACAAACCGTTATTATGCTTATGACAGACACAATCTTTGCTTTTGCGATTCCAAATTTGATTGCAATCGGGGTATATATCCCGTGCAAAATTACCCCGGTTAATAGCAGGTGGACGCGATCCGGGAAGTATGCGGAAAGCTGGAGAGCGAAGAAGAGCGCACCGTGATCGTGATGTACTACATCGGCGGCTTCCACATGGACGAGATCGCGGAGACGATGAATTACGCGCTGAGTACAGTTTACAAGCTTAGGAAACAGGGGCAGCACAATTTAGATGCAATTATTCGGGGCAGGGGTTGAAAAAACTTCTGCCTTTTTGTATTTTCCTATTGAAATACGATACACCGTATGATATTATAATATCAGAAAGGAGGTAAACAACATGGCAAAGAAAAAGAAGCAAAAGAAAAAGCTCCGGCGAATGGCTGAAAGCATCATCACCGGAGCCGCATCGGGAATCATTACGTGGTTTGTAGCAAAGATTCTCGACAAGATTTTCTGAGAAGAGGGCGAAAGCCCTGTTCCCAAAAAAATATATCATGATTGCCATGTGAAAACAATATGGATAGAGCGATATTTGCAGGGATCATCGCCGCAGTTATTGCAGCCATCGTATACTGGGAATTGAGCAACGGAGGGGACAGCGATGAGTGATGAAAAAAAAGTAAGGCCACAGAAAAAATGGGATGAAAAAAACGGATATATTAGCAAGTCGTTCCGGATGTACCGGAAAACAGCGGATGAATTTAAAACAGCCTGTGAAAGGGTTGGGGTCAGTCAGTCCGGACAAATTGTAAGGATGATGCAGGAATTCATTGACAGGGTAGAGGCTGAAAAAGAGTAGAAAAAATAGAAAAACATCTGTGCTATACTATAAGCTGTAAAAGGTGGCTGGAATATTCCGGCCGCCTTTTATGGTTTTCTCTGGCCACCGGATGACAGCAAGCCGGGATAAAAATACTGTCGGCGGGGCAGACGCCCCGCTTTGGTCGCGAATTGCGGTGGACGTCTTCGGACAACACCTTGAGGGAGCCTGATGCGTCAGGCTCTCTTTTATGTTACAAACCGGCTGATTGGAGTAACCTCCTCGTTTATGTATAGAATCAAACCCTCTT
>ONLT01000177.1 GCA_900318755.1 uncultured Eubacteriales bacterium | reverse complement strand
GTTGATGAAATAGCGGTCGTGACTGACGTAGAGGATCGTTCCGGTGTAGCTTCGGAGGGCATCCTCCAGAATTTCCCGCGACTGCGCGTCCAGATGGTTTGTCGGCTCATCCAGCAGCAGAAAATTCGCCTCGGACAGCATAAGCTTTGCGAGGGAAACGCGCCCCTGCTCGCCGCCGCTGAGGGTCCGGATCGGCTGAAACACATCATCCCCCGTGAACAGAAACGCGGCCAGAACGTTCCGGATCTCCGTGTTCGTCAGGGTCGGATACGCGTCGGATATTTCCTCGAAAATCGTGTGATCCATGTTCAGCTGCTGATGCTCCTGATCAAAATAGCCGATCTGGACCTTCGCCCCGTAGGAAAAACCTCCCTCGTCACAGGATTCGAGGCGGTTGATCATCTTCAGCAGCGTCGTCTTTCCGGTTCCGTTTTTTCCGATGACGGCGACCCGCTCGCCCCGTCGGATCAGGAAGGACTGATCGGTGAAGAGCGTGAGCCGGTCAAAGGATTTTGAGATGTGCTTTGCCTCGAGAACATCCTTTCCGCTCTCGATTCGCGGATGGAGTTCGAGGCGCATCTCCGCGTCCGCCTCCGCCGGACGGTCGATCCGCTCGATTTTGTCCAGAGCCTTCTCCCGGCTTTCCGCGCGGCGGATGGATTTCTCCCGGTTGAACTGTTTCAGCTTTTTGATGACTTCCTCCTGATGGCGGATCTCATCCTGCTGCTTCTGATAGGCAAGCAGCTCCGCGTGGCGGACCAGCTGCTTCTTCCGGCTGAAGGTTGAGTAATTCCCATCGTAGGAGAGAGCCCTGCCATTCTCGATCTCGATGACCTTCGTGACGACCCGGTCGAGAAAATAGCGGTCATGGCTGACTACGAGAACTGAGCCCCGGAAACTGGCCAGGTAGGATTCCAGCCAGGCGATCGAATCCATATCCAGATGGTTCGTCGGCTCGTCCAGAAGGAGAAGGTCTGGGGATTCCAAAAGGAGCCGTCCCAGAGCGACCCGCGTCTTCTGGCCGCCGGAGAGAGTCGCGAGCCGGCGGTCCCGGTCCGTTTCACGGAAGCCGAGTCCGCGGAATACGCCCTCGATTTCACTGCGCGCAGCGTAGCCGTCCTGCAGCTCGAAGTGGTGCGTCAGCGCGGTGTAGGACTCCATCAGATGCTCGAGATCCTCCCCGTTTGCGTGCTTCATCTCCTGTTCGAGCCGGCGAAGCTCGTTTTCCTCCTGAAAGAGATCCTTTTTCGCCTTCATCAGGGTATCGTAAATCGTCTCATCGCCGGTGATCTCCTGTACCTGCGCGAGGTAACCGACGGCGGTGTCCTTCGCCATCGTGACAAGGCCGGAATCCGCCGGCTCCAGTCCGACGATGATCTTCATCAACGTCGATTTTCCGCAGCCGTTCATGCCGGTCAGCGCCGCCTTTTCGCCCTTCTCCAGATGCATCGAGACGCCCCGGAGAACCGGCTCCGCGGCAAAGGATTTTTCTATATTCTGACAGGATAAAATCATGATGTCCTCCTCATAAACGAAAACATTATATCAGAAGAAAGACGGAAATGCATCCGGGATTGATTGTTAAGAAATCTACAATAAGGCTTGAAATCAAAATCATTCACAGATATAATTGATGGTAGTGTTTGATCGTTTCGTGAAAGGAGACGAACTATTTTGAGAGAAAAGGGTATATCAAAGGCTGTCATCAGCCGTCTTCCGCGGTATTACCGCTATCTCGGGGATCTTCTGGATTCCGGAGTCGAGAGAATTTCCTCCGGCGAGCTGAGCGAACGGATGAAGGTGACGGCTTCCCAGATCCGACAGGATCTGAATAATTTCGGTGGATTCGGCCAGCAGGGATACGGATACAACGCGCGGGTGCTGCGCGGGGAGATCGGAAAAATTCTCGGGCTCGACAAGGTTCATCCGATGATTATTATCGGTGCCGGCCACCTCGGCCAGGCGCTGGGAAATTACGGATTCGACAAGAACGGATTCAAGGTGGTCGGCGTCTTCGATATCAATCCGGATCTTGCAGGGATGAAGATCCGTGATGTGAGCGTTCAGATGCTCGACGAGCTTCCGGAATTTCTGGATAATCACGTGGTCGAAATCGCGACGCTGACCATCCCGAGGGATGCCGCGGTAGGGGTCGCGGAAATGCTCGTGCAAAACGGAATCCGTGCGATCTGGAATTTCGCGCATACGGATCTGAACCTTCTGCTGCCGGATGACGTTGTGGTCGAAAATGTTCATCTCTCAGAGAGCCTGATGCGTCTTTCCTACAACCTGACGAACGTCGTCGACGGCGACCGGAAGGACGGGCACAGTCCCGATTCAAAGAAAAGCTGAGGTATTCCGATGAAATGGATTCTGACAGCGGCCGGAGCGCGCGGCGCGGACGGCTGCGCTTCAAAGAGCGGCATACCGCCGATGGTGCTGATGGAACGGGCGGCGCTCTCGGTGCTCCGCGTGATCGACGAGGAACAGCTTCCGACCGACCGCGTTCTGGTCGCCGCAGGCACGGGAAATAACGGCGGCGACGGAATCGCCGTCGCGCGGCTTCTTTATGAGCGGGGATTAAAACCGCTCATTTTCTTGTATGGAGATCCGGAGAAGATGAGCGCAGAGACGCGGGAGCAGATGCACATCCTGGAGCAGTACAGTCCCGTATTTACCGACCGGATTCCGGAGGACCGGACGCTGATCATTGACGCGCTGTTCGGGACAGGCCTGAACCGGGCAGTGGGAGGCCCTGCGGCGGAGGTGATCCGGTCGATCAACGCCTCCGGAGCCGCCCGTCTTGCGGTCGACATCGCCTCCGGGGTATCGGCAGACACGGGAAGCGTCCCCGGGGAAGCGGTCCGGGCGGATTATACCGTCACGTTCTCCTTCGGGAAACGGGGCCATTATTTTTATCCGGGCGCCTCTTACACCGGCCGTCTGACCGTCGCGCCGATCGGCATCACGGAACTTCATATTCAAGAGAAGGAAAAGGAGCTTAAGTCTTTCGGGGAGAGTGATCTTGCGGGAATGTTCCCGCGGGATGAAAGCGGAAACAAGGGAACCTTCGGGAAGCTGCTTGTAATCGCGGGTTCGCGACAGATCTGCGGCGCCGCGTATCTCGCCTCCTTTTCCGCGGCGCAAACAGGCATCGGGATGGTCCGGATTTTCACGGAAGAGACGAACCGCGCGCCGCTGGCTTCTTCCTTCCCGGAGGCGCTGATCACGACGTACCGGGAAGGCGCCGTCGGCCGCGGGGCACTGGAGGAATCGATGCGGTGGGCGGATGCGGTCCTGATCGGACCGGGACTTGGCACGGATAAAACGGCGGAGGAAATCCTGCGGTGCGCGCTTGCCTTCGGAGAGCTTCCGCTGGTGATGGATGCGGACGCGCTGAATCTTATGGCGGCGCATCCGGATCTGTGGGATTTTGTCCGCGTTCCGTGTGTGATCACGCCGCATGCGGCGGAGATGAGCCGGATCAGCGGGACAGCGGTCCGTGAGATAAAATCGGATCCGGTCGGGGCTGCCAGAAGATTCGCCGCGGAGCATTCCGTCGTCTGCGCCCTAAAGGATGCGCGGACCGTCATCGCGCCGCCCTCGGGCTGCGCCTGGCTGAATACGGCGGGAAACAGCGCCCTCGCCAAAGCCGGAAGCGGCGATGTACTGGCGGGAATCCTCGCGGGAATAGTGACGCGGGATGTAAAATCCGGCGGGCGCCTTACGCCGGAGCGGCTCGCGCGCCTTACGGCCGCCGCCTGTTTCGTCCACGGAAAATGCGGGGAATTATTGTCAGAGAAGACATCCGAAGGGACGGCCAGGACATCGGATCTGGCTCTCGAACTGCACCGGTTTTTCTGAAGCCGGAAGGTTATGTATACCTGACGTTTCTTGACTTATAAGGTGCGGGGTGCTATATTTTTTTAAGAACGAAAGCAAGGAGAAAGAAATATTATGTCCGGACATTCAAAATTTGCCAATATCAAGCACAAAAAAGAGCGCAACGACGCGAAGAAGGGAAAGGTCTTTACGATTATCGGACGTGAAATCGTAATCGCCGTCAAGGAAGGCGGGCCGGATCCCGCGAATAACAGCAAGCTTCGCGACGTCATCGCGAAGGCAAAAGCGGCAAATATGCCGAACGACACGATCGAGAGAGGCATCAAGAAGGCGGCGGGAGATCAGAACGCCGACAATTACGAGCGCATCACCTACGAGGGATACGGCCCCGGCGGAATTGCGATCATCGTGCAGACGCTGACCGACAACAAGAACCGCACGGCGGCGGATGTACGCAGCGCATTCTCGAAGGGAAACGGCAGCATCGGAACCCCCGGATGCGTTTCCTTTATGTTTGACGAAAAAGGGCAGATCATCGTCGCGAAGGAGGACTGCGAACTTTCGGCCGACGATCTTATGATGATGGCGCTGGACGCGGGAGCGGAGGATTTTAACGAGTACGACGACAGCTACGAGATACTGACGTCGCCGGATGATTTCTCCAGGGTCCGCGAGACGCTGGAGAAAGAGGGCGTACCGATGGCGGAGGCGGATGTATCCATGATTCCGCAGACGAAGGTGGCGCTGACGGACGAGGGAATGCTGGGGAACCTTCAGAGAACGCTGGATCTGCTTGACGAGAGCGACGACGTTCAGAACGTTTACACGAATCTTGACGAATAAATTCTGACAGGCTGCGGGGTGAGCTGCATGTACATATTGAAGGTTCTGATTACCGGTCTTGCGGCTGGCGCGGCAGCGTTCGTTCCGCTCTCGGGGACCGGTCTGTCCGTCCTTGTCAGCCGGATCCTCGGGTTCGGAATCGACTATCGTCTGATGAAGATGATTCTGCTGGGCATCTTCGCGGCCGGCGTGGCCGCGTGTTATCCGGATCTCCTGAGACTGCTCGGAGCGCTGATCGGAATCATCCGGGACCTGATTTCCAATCTGCAGACATTTGTGAAATCCAGGCGGGGCGATACCGCTTACGGGTACAAAAGAATTCTCGCGGGAAATTACCGATGGATGCTGGCTATGATCGGAATTGCGCTGGTTCCGGCGCTGATCATCGGGGCGCTGATTCACCCGGCTGCGCGGTTCGCGTACGGCAATCTGCTTGCGGTTTCCATGGGATTTTTTGTGACTGCGCTGGTTCTGCTTGTGTCATCCTATATGGCGGGAGCGGACAAGACGCCGAAGAAAATGAAAATCAGCGACGGGCTGATCATCGGTCTGTTCGACGGATTTTCCTTTCTCCCGGGTATATCAAAGATTGCGGTGACATCCGGAGCGGGATTTCTCTGCGGCGTTTCCAGAAAGGCGACGGTCCGGATTTCCTATATGATGGTTTTGATTCTGACCGGATGCATGATCCTTCGGGGCGTGTATACGCCGATGTTCCCGAACCAGGTTCCGGCGGGACCCGGGGCCTGCGTCGTCGCGTTTCTCGGAGCGCTTGTATCGGGATACTATGTGATCCGAAGAAGCAGCCGGCTGATTTCCAGACGGTACGAACGCCGGTTCGCAATCGCGAATATGGCGCTGGGAATCCTGACGGTGATCGTTTATCTCTGAATTCAGAGAAGAAAAGGGGAGAGATTTTATTGGCCAGAAATAACGCGCGCGTGAAGAGCACCTCCGGGCGCAACGCGCGATCGGGAACCGCTCCGAAGAACAGGGGAAGCGCGGCAAACAGAAGAGCGACAAAAGGGAGCGCGGCGAAGGGGCGCGCGCCAAAAAGGAGCGCTCCGAAAGCAGGAAGCGCTTCGGTGAAAACGGCTGAAAGAAGAACCGCGAATCATCCGGGAGACAGCAGGATCAGGGATGAAATTATATTTCTGGTCGTGCTGGCTTTTTCGATTTTGCTCTTTTTGAGCAACTTCGGCGTAAGCGCAAACTTCGGAACGATGATCGCACGGTTCTTTTTCGGACTGTTCGGACTGATGGAGTACGCGTTTCCGGTGCTTCTCGTGTTCGGATACATCTTTGTTCTGTCGAACAGGGGAAACCCGAGGCTGACGCGGAAGATGGCGGGAGCTGCGGGTCTGTTTTTCTTTATCTGCGCTTTTTTTCAGCTGATCATCATGCATTTTGACCGGCAGACGAGAATCGTCGATCTGTACTTTGACAGCGCGTACGACAAGAGCGGAGGCGGTCTGTGCGGCGGACTGCTTGTTCAGCTGTTCGGCAGTCTGTTCGGCCAGGCGGGCGCCTATGTCTGCGTGCTGATCGGCCTGATTATTTTTGCGATTCTTATGACGCAGGAGCCGCTTCTGCGGCATCTCCGCGAAAGAAGCGAGAACGCCTATGAAAACGCGGTGGAAAACCGCACGAAAAAGGCGGAGGCGCGGCGAAAGAGACAGGAAAGACGCGCGGCCGCGCGTCGGCTGCGGAGGGCAGGGGCCGTTCCTGCGGATGAACCGGAGGAATATGATGAGGACGGCGAGGAGGATCTGGGTTCCGTCGAGGAAATCGAGCACCGGCGTATGGCCGGAATCCGTGCTTCTTCCGTGTCCCGGCCGGCGCGTGCGGCGGGTCCGGTGATCCACGGGGCTTTTGACGGGGATGAACCGGAATCCGCGCTTCCGGAGGAAGACGGCCCTTCGCATCGCTCATCCGTTTCGGATGGGGCGGATCCGGACGACGGTCTTTCGCAGGCGCCGATCAGTGTGCCGGAGTTTCTGTCCGGTCCGGAGACCGCGGGGCCGCAGCCGGCAGGGCAAACCCTCAGGGACGCCGGATCGAAGCCGGCAGAGCCCGGAGCGATGGATTCGATCAGAAAAAGCGGTCAGGCTCTGATGAGCGCCCTCCGCGCCGGATCAAAACCGGGGAAAAGCAGGGCGAAGGCCGGAGCGGCGATGGAAGAGCCGGCAGATGGGGCAGCAGCGATGGAAGAAATTTCGGCCGGAGCTGCGGCGAAGGAGCAGCCATCCGGCGCGGTTCAAAAAGAACAGCCATCCGGAGCGGTGCAAAATGAGCAGTCATCCGGCGCGGCGAAAGCGATCCGTTCCCGGATGAAACGGGAGCCGGACGGAGACCGGTATGAGTTTCCTCCCCTTTCGCTGATGAAAGCGCCGTCCGCTTCCGCGAAAAACGAGAGCGCGACGCGTGACGAACTGCGCGATACGGCGGAAAAGCTGCAGCAGACGCTGCATGATTTCGGCGTTGAAGTTCAGGTCACCGACGTCAGCTGCGGTCCCACCGTGACGCGGTATGAGCTGCATCCGGAACACGGTGTGAAGGTCAGCCGGATTCTCAATCTTCAGGATGACATCAAGCTGAACCTTGCGGCCGCGGATATCCGGATCGAGGCGCCGATCCCGGGAAAGGCCGCGGTCGGCATTGAGGTGCCGAATAAATCCAACAGCACCGTGATGCTCCGCGAACTGCTGGAATCCGGCACGTTCCGCAGGAGCAAGGCGAAGATCCCGTTTGCGGTCGGGAAAGACATCGCGGGGAAACCGGTCGTGGCGGACATCTCGAAGATGCCGCACCTGCTCATCGCAGGAGCGACCGGATCCGGAAAATCGGTCTGCATCAACACGCTGATCGTCAGCATACTGTACCGGTCGCTACCGGAAGAAGTGAAGTTTATTATGATCGACCCGAAGATGGTCGAACTTTCCGTGTACAACGGCATTCCGCACCTTTACATACCGGTCGTCACCGATCCGAAAAAAGCAGCGGGCGCTCTGAACTGGGCAGTTTCCGAGATGATCGACCGGTACAACCGCTTCGCGGGACTGGGCGTCCGGGATATCGACGGATACAACGCGAAAATTTCCGAAGCTCCGGATCCGGAGGACGGATCGGAGCGGCCGAAAAAGATGCCGCGGATCGTCATCATCGTGGACGAGCTGGCAGACCTGATGATGGTCGCGCAGCACGAGGTTGAGGACGCGATAGTCCGTCTCTCCCAGCTGGCGCGCGCGGCGGGCATTCATCTGGTGATCGCCACCCAGAGGCCTTCGGTGAACGTCATCACCGGTCTGATCAAGGCGAACATGCCGTCCCGGATCGCCCTCGCCGTCACATCCGGCGTGGATTCCAGAACGATTCTGGACATGAACGGAGCGGAGAAACTGCTGGGGAAGGGCGATATGCTGTTTTACCCGCAGGGATACCAGAAGCCGGCGCGCGTTCAGGGGGCGTTTGTATCGGATGAGGAGATCACATCCATCGTCTCCTTCCTGACCGAGAAGAACGAAAAATCCGAGTACGACGCGGAAGCGGAGAAAAAGATTACGGAGTCGGCATCGGTAACTGCCGGATCGCCGGAGCAGGAGGAAGAGAAGTCGAAAAATGACGTATATTTTGAGCGGGCAGGCCGTCTGATCATCGAGAAGGACAAGGCTTCCATCGGCATGCTGCAGCGCGCGTTCAAGATCGGCTTCAACCGGGCGGCGCGGATTATGGATCAGCTCTGTGACGCCGGCATCGTCGGTGAAGAAGAAGGCACGAAACCTCGTCATATCCTGATGACGATGGAAGAATTTCAGAATTACATTGAGACTCATGAAACCTGACGTCGGAGGCAGATATGAGAACTTGTGAGAATTGCGGCGCGCCGATCCCGGACGGAGAGCTGTTCTGTCCGAAGTGCGGCGCGGAGGTGCATCTCGTTCCGGACTACGAGACGATGGAAAGCCGGGTCCGGGAAAATCAGATGCACGAGGAAGAAGCGCGGGCCAGAGAGGAAGAAAAAGAGCGCATCGCCCGCGAGGAGGCGCTGGAAAAGAAAAACAGGCGCAGAAAGATCCGGACGATCGTCATCGTCTGTATTCTTGCTGCCGCCGCGATCGCTCTTGTCAGTGCCATCCTGGTCAGCCGGAACCGCGAAAGCTCCTTTGAGTACCAGTACCAGCAGGCGAAGGAAGCGTACGACGCGAAAAATTACGACGTGGCACTGGATCATGTGGAGAAGGCGCTGAAACTGAAGAAGACGGACGAGAACGCGGAATACCTGCTCGGTCTGATCTATGAGGGCCAGAGCGACGACACGAACGCCATCACCGCCTATGAGACGCTGATCGGCGATCACAATGATTTTGAGAAGGGCTACGACCGGATCATTCCGCTCTATGTAAAAACAGAGGATTACGACGCCCTTCAGACGCTGCTTGACAACTGCAGGAGCAGTTCGATTCTGGAAAAGTACGCCGATTACCGGACGTATGAGCCGGCGTTCAGCGTTAAGGAAGGGTCCTACAGTTCGGCGCAGGACGTGAAGATCACGTGCGAGGGAGACGGGGATATCGTCTACACGACGGACGGCACCGATCCGACCGCTTCCTCCCAGGTTTATCAGAGCGCGATCCGGCTGGCGTCTTCCGGGAAGACGACGATCAAGGCGCGGTATATCAGCAAAAAGGGGATACCGGGCAAGGTCGCAGAGGCAAGTTACACGATTAAGATCAACAAGGCGGATGCGCCGGTGATCACGCCGGCATCCGGGACGTACTCCTCGACGGAGAGCATGAAAATCACCGTGGATGTTCCGGACGGCTATCGCGCTTATTATTCGTTTGATGCGCGGGCGACCAAAAACAGCACTCTGTACACATCGCCTGTGAGCATGAAGGAGGGAAGCCACATTTTCTACGCGGTCCTTGTGGACGCCAACGGAAATGAGAGCGACGTCGCCTCCGCTACCTACGTATATTCTCAGGTGACGGCGACGCCGACGCCGACGCAGAAGCCGCAGAGCGCCATCGCCGTGCAGACTCCGTCCGCAGCGACCGCCACGCCGACACCGACGCCGACGCCCACCGCGGAGCCGACACCGACAGAATCCTCCGGGGAAACCGATGAAGAGTGGGACCCGGGTATGTAACATGGAGCAGCAGCCGTTGATCATAATCAGGAGGTAAAACATGTATCCTATCGTACACGCGGACAAATTAGCCGCAAACATTTACCGGATGGTGGTGCGCGCGCCGCGCGTCGCCAGACACTGCGAACCCGGCCAGTTCGTCATCGTGAAGATTGACGAAGAGGGCGAGCGGATTCCGCTTACCATCTGCGATTACGACCGGGAAGAGGGAACGATCACGATCGTATTTCAGCCGATCGGCGCATCGACGCAGCGCATGAAGGAACTGGGCGAGGGCGATTCGTTCGAAGATTTCGTCGGCCCGCTTGGAAAGCCGTCCGATCTGATCGGGATGGATCCGGAGGAGCTGAAGAAAAAGAAGATCATCTTTATCGCCGGCGGAGTCGGAACAGCGCCGGTTTATCCGCAGGTGAAGTGGCTTCATGAGCACGGCATCACAGCGGACGCCATCATCGGCGCGAAGAACAGGGACCTGGTCATTCTTGAGAAGGAGTTCCGCGAGGTCTGCAATCTGTATATCACCACGGACGACGGGTCCTACGGCCGCTCCGGAATGGTTACGAAATGCCTTGAGGATCTGATCGAAAAAGAGGGGCACGAGTACAACCACTGCGTGGCCATCGGTCCGATGATCATGATGAAGTTTGTCTGTCTGCAGACTGCAAAATACAATCTGCCGACGGTCGTATCCATGAACCCGATCATGGTGGACGGAACAGGCATGTGCGGCGCCTGCCGCCTGTCGGTTGACGGAGAAATCCGGTTCGCCTGTGTCGACGGGCCGGAATTCGACGGCCACAAAGTCGATTTCGATCAGGCGATGAAGCGCATGACGATGTACAAGACGGAGGAGGGCAGGGCGCTTCTGCGTCTGCAGGAAGGCGAGACGCACCACGGCGGATGCGGAAATTGCGGAGGTGATAAGTGATGGCTGATCCTATGAAGAAAACACCGGTCAGAGAGCAGGATCCGGAGGTCCGCGCGAAGAATTTCGACGAGGTATGCTTCGGATATGACAGAGAAGAGGCGATGGACGAGGCGACGCGGTGCCTGAACTGCAAGAACCCGAAATGCGTGCAGGGCTGCCCCGTCAGCATCGACATCCCGAAATTTATTCAGGAGCTGAAAGCGGGAGAGATCGGGGAGGCATACGACACGATCAGCGAGTCCAGCGCGCTTCCCGCTGTCTGCGGCCGCGTATGTCCGCAGGAGACCCAGTGCGAAGGCCAGTGCATCCGCGGAATCAAGGGCGAGCCGGTCTCGATCGGCAAGATGGAGCGGTTCGTCGCGGACTGGGCGAGGGAAAACGGGATCCGTCCGAAGGCGGCGGAGAAGAAAAACGGCCATAAGGTCGCGGTGATCGGAGCGGGCCCGGCAGGTCTGACCTGCGCGGGGGATCTGGCGAGAGCGGGATACGACGTGACGATTTTCGAGGCGCTGCACAAGGCGGGCGGAGTCCTTTCCTACGGAATCCCGGAATTTCGTCTTCCGAAGAGCAGGGTCGTCGACAAAGAGATCGAAAACGTAAAATCCCTCGGCGTGAAGATTGAGACCGACGTCATTATCGGAAAATCCGTCACGGTGGACGAGCTGATGGATGAGGAGGGCTTTGAAGCCGTTTTCATCGGATCCGGCGCGGGCCTCCCGATGTTCATGCATATTCCGGGGGAGAACGCAAACGGCGTGTTCTCCGCCAATGAGTTCCTCACGAGAAACAACCTGATGAAGGCTTATCTGGACGATTACGACACGCCGATCCACCGCGGCAGGAAGGTCGCGGTCGTCGGCGGCGGAAACGTGGCGATGGACGCGGCGAGAACGGCTCTACGCCTGGGCGCGGACGTTCACATCGTCTACCGCAGAAGTGAGGCGGAGCTTCCGGCGAGAGCGGAGGAAGTTCATCACGCGAAGGAAGAGGGAATTATCTTCAACCTTCTCTGCAACCCGATCGAGATCCTTGTGAATGAGGACGGATGGGTCCGCGGCATGCGCTGCATCCGCATGGAACTCGGCGAGCCGGACGCGTCCGGAAGAAGAAGACCGGTTCCGATCGAGGGCTCTGAGTTCGAGATTGATGTGGACACCGTGATTATGGCGCTCGGAACGAGCCCGAATCCGCTGATCTCTTCGACGACCGAAGGGCTGGAGACGAACCGCAGAAAATGCATCGTGGCCAATGAAGAAACCGGTCAGACCACGCGGGAGGGAGTATTTGCCGGCGGCGACGCGGTGACCGGCGCCGCGACCGTGATTCTCGCGATGGGTGCCGGAAAGGCCGCCGCGAAGGGCATTCAGGAGTACATCGAGTCGAAGCAGTAAGAAAGATCACGCGTTATTGCGCGGAGGGAAGTCTTTGGAACGGATCACGATCGCCTGTGTCGGGAAGATCAAAGAAAAATATCTGCGCGACGCCGTCGCAGAATACGCGAAGCGGCTCGGCAGATACTGCCGCCTGGAATTCCGGGAGGCTGCGGATGAACCGACGCGGGAGGGCGCTTCCGCCCGTGAGGAAGAGACGGTTAAGCGGACGGAGGGAGAGCGCCTTCTGGCGGCGATCCCTCCGGACGCGTATGTGATCGCGCTGGATCTTGGCGGTGAAATGCTGGATTCCGTTGAATTTGCGCAGAAGATCGGGGCGCTGGCGTCCTCTGGGAGGAGCCGCATTGTGTTTGTCATCGGCGGTTCCCTCGGCCTTTCTGAGGCGGTCCTTTCCCGCGCGGATTACCGGCTCTGCTTCTCCCCCATGACCTTTCCGCATCAGCTGATGCGGGTGATTCTTTCCGAGCAGATTTACAGGGCGTTCCGCATTCTGCGGAATGAGCCGTATCACAAATAACCGGCGCAGGTATCATTTATGCAGGACATACGATCGATCAGAAACAGAATAGACGCGGATCTGGAGAGCCTTCCCCTGTATCAGTACGCGTTTCTGACGCCGGATGAGATCCGCTTTGACCCCTCGCTCCGGAATTTCTGCAGACATCTCTGCGGAAATTACCGGCAGACCTGGGCCTGCCCTCCGGCAGTCGGGAGGATTGATCAGTGCATCGACCGCTGCCTTTCCTATGAGGATGTGCTCGTTTTCTCGACGGCGCAGAAGCGCGGACCGGAAAAAAAGGCGGTCTACGGCAAGGACCAGCCGTATCTTGACTTCCATGAAAAAACGACCTGCGATGTGGAGCGGATGTTTGAGCGGGAAGGCCTTCAGGTCTATACGCTGACGAGCAATGTCTGCCGGATGTGCAGAAAATGCGTGTATCCGAAGGAGCGGTGCCGCTTTCCGGAGGTCCTCCACCCGTGCATCGAGGGACACGGAATCCGCGTGGATGAACTGGCGGAGCAGATCGGAATCGATTATTATCTGAGCGATTATACGCTGAAGTTTACGGTCCTGTTTTACAAGCAGGTCACCGCGACCATTCAGAAGGAGTAGCATGGCGGAATCAATTATTGAAGAGCAGATGGAGATCCCCGCGAAGTGTGCGCTGGACGTATTCGGTCAGTTTGACGCGAATGCGAGAAAAATAGAGCGGGCATTCCGCACGACTCTGGTGGAGCGGAACGGCACGCTGCGCATCGTCGGTCCGGAATCGGGAGTGCGCGCGTCGAGAGACTGCATCGCACAGCTGACCGCTCTGTCGGAGCGCGGCGAGGAAATCAGCGAACAGAAGGTGAATTACATCATTTCGCTGGCGATGGAACAGAAATCCGACGCGGTACTTGAGCTTGACGGCGACATCATCTGCCACACGATCAACGGGAAACCGGTGAAGCCGGGCACACTCGGTCAGAAAAAATACGTCGACGCGATCCGGAATCATATGATTACTTTCGGAATCGGGCCGGCCGGGACAGGAAAGACGTACCTTGCCATGGCGATGGCGATCACTGCCTTCCGTGCGGATGAAGTCGGAAGAATCATCCTGACACGGCCCGCGATTGAGGCGGGCGAGAAGCTCGGATTTCTCCCCGGCGACCTCCAGAGCAAGATCGACCCGTATCTGCGGCCGCTGTACGACGCGCTGTATCAGATTATGGGCGCCGAGACGTTTCAGCGGAACATGGAGAAGGGACTGATCGAGGTTGCGCCGCTGGCATATATGCGCGGACGCACGCTGGACAACGCCTACATCATCCTCGATGAGGCGCAGAACACGACGCCTGCTCAGATGAAGATGTTTCTGACGCGGATCGGCTACGGATCGAAGGTCGTCGTAACCGGCGACATGACGCAGAAGGATATTCCTGCGGGGTCCGTATCCGGGCTGGATGTCGCTGCGCGCGTCCTGAAAAAAATCGACGGGATCGCCTTCTGCACGCTGACAAGCCGGGATGTCGTCCGTCATCCGCTCGTTCAGAAGATCGTTGAGGCGTATGAGGCATATGAAAAGGCCTCCTCCGGAACCAGAGAGGGCCGTTCGAAAAATCAGCGGAAAAGGCGGGCAAAATCATGACGCTTTTATTTGAAAATGAGACAGAGAGCGATCTGCCGTTTGATCCGGAGAAGACCGCCCGGCGTGTGATCGGAGAGGCGCTCACGCACGAGGGCTGCCCCTATGAGTGCGAGGTCTCCCTCACGCTCACAGATGAAAATGGAATCCGGGATCTGAACAGCCGTTTCCGGGCGATCGATTCCGTGACGGATGTGCTTTCATTTCCGCTCGTCCCCTTTGAAACCCCGTCGGCCTTCGACGCTCTGGACGATATGGAGGACTGTTTCGATCCGGATACGGGCGATCTGATGCTGGGCGATATTGTCATCTGTGTACCGAGAATGAAGGAGCAGGCCGCGGAGTACGGCCACCCGGAGCTTCGGGAGTTTGCGTTTCTTGTCGCCCACAGCATGTTTCATCTCATGGGCTATGACCACATGACGGAGGATGAGGCGAAGGATATGGAATCGAGACAGGAAGAGGTCCTGCGCGCTCTGGATATCACACGGGACTGACCGGGAGAGACACAGCCTTTTTGCCGGATCGGGCAATCATGACGGAAGGGACAGAATCATGGAGACAAAGGAACAGATCAGAAAGCTTGTTCACGCGAGAAGAGGACAGGCCGCATCGACGGACCTGACCCGGGACAGTGAGATCATTTTCCGTAAAATACAGAGAATGGACGAGTACATCATGGCGGGTTCGATCTACGCCTATATGGACTTTCAGAATGAGGTGATGACGCGTGCGTTCATCGCCCGCGCCCTCGGAGACGGGAAACGCGTGGCGATTCCGAAGGTGAAGGACGGGACCATGGAGTTCCGCTACATCGACAGCCTGCGGCAGGTCGAAGGCGGCACGCTGGGAATCATGGAGCCGACGGAGGAGACGGACCGCGCCGACTCCGAGACGGCGCTGATGATCGTCCCCGGCGTCGCGTTTGATCCGATGTGCCACAGGATCGGCTACGGCGGGGGTTATTACGACCGGTATCTCACCGATCACCCGAATCACATCACGGTGGCGGTGGCCTTCGATTTTCAGATTTTCGACGAAGTGCCCCACGAGAAGTATGATGTGAGCCCGCTGTACCTGTTCACGGAATCCAGGCGGTTCCGGAAGAAAAAGCCGATCGGAGTATTTAAATGATTCTGGATAATTACATGGGAGGGGCCGACGCCGGCGTACCTCCGACAACGGAGCCCGCGCGCCAGTACTATTTTATGGAGCGCGCGGCGGATTTGATCAGAAAAAAATCTGAGGAGGCGGGCCGCCCCCTCACTTTCTGCGTTCAGACCTTCGGGTGCCAGATGAACGCCCGCGACTCGGAGAAGCTGCGGGGCATCCTGGAGCGGATCGGATTTGTCAAAGGAGCGGATGAGTCTGCGGATTTTGTTCTCTACAATACCTGTACCGTCCGCGAAAACGCGAATCTCAAGGTTTACGGGAGACTGGGCGCGCTCCGCAGGAAAAAGCGCGAGAATCCGAACGGGATCATCGCCCTCTGCGGCTGCATGATGCAGGAAAAAGAGGTCGTTCTGAAGCTGAAGAAAAGCTATCCCTTTGTGGATCTTGTATTCGGAACCCACAATGTCTACCAGCTGGCGGAGCTGCTTGTGCGGACGCTGGAGTCGGATCAGATGGTGGTGGACGTTCCGGACGCGACGAAGGGCGCGATCGTGGAGGATCTGCCCACCGACCGGAAGTATTCCTTCAAGTCGGGCGTCAATATTATGTACGGATGCAACAATTTCTGCTCCTACTGCATCGTCCCCTACGTCCGCGGGCGTGAGCGGAGCAGAGCGCCGGAGGAGATCCTCGGGGAGATTCGCCGCCTCGCCAGGGAGGGCGTCTGTGAGGTGATGCTGCTGGGCCAGAATGTCAATTCCTACGGGAAGGGGCTCGATCAGGAGATCGACTTCGCCCGGCTTCTCTCGATGGTTGCGGAGGTTCCGGGAATCGAGCGGGTCCGTTTCATGACGTCCCATCCGAAGGACCTCTCGGATGATCTGATCCGCGTGATGGCCTCTTACCCGAATATCTGCCGCCATCTGCATCTTCCCCTGCAGTCGGGCAGCACGCGCGTGCTGAACGCCATGAACCGGCGGTACACGAAGGACTCCTATTTGGCCCTCACGGACCGGATCCGCCAGGCGATGCCGGACATTTCGCTGACGACCGATCTTATCGTCGGATTCCCGGGCGAGACGGAGGAGGATTTTGAGGAGACACTTGACGTCGTCCGGCGCGTGGAGTACGACAGCGCGTTTACGTTTATCTACTCGAAAAGAACCGGTACGCCCGCGGCGGCGATGGAAAATCAGATCCCGGATGACGTGGTTCACAAGAGATTTTCGCGCTTGCTCACGCTGGTTCAGGAAATCGGCCGGGAGCGCACCGCGCGTTTCACCGGTCAGGTAAAAGACGTCCTCGTCGAATCGGTCAATGAACAGAACCGCGATCTTGTGACGGGAAGGATCATGGAAAATGCCGTCGTGCATTTTCCGGGCAGCGCGTCGCTGATCGGGAAGATCGTGCCGGTGCGGCTGGATGTGTGCAGAGGTTTTTATTACCTCGGAACGCCGGAGTTCTGATCAGAATTCCGGAGGCGAAATGGAGGTTGAATTTTTGGCAGTTTCACCGATGATGCAGCATTACCTGAAGACGAAGGAACAGTATCCGGACTGCATCCTGTTTTATCGCCTCGGCGACTTTTATGAGATGTTCTTCGATGACGCGAAGACGGTTTCCCGCGAGCTCGAGCTGACGCTGACGGGAAAAAACTGCGGGCTTCCGGAGCGCGCGCCGATGTGCGGGGTTCCGTTTCACGCGGCGGACACGTACATCTCGCGGCTGATCGAGCGCGGCTACAAGGTCGCCATCTGC
>ONLT01000114.1 GCA_900318755.1 uncultured Eubacteriales bacterium | reverse complement strand
CCAGGACGGTGAAGCAATAAAAGCTGCGCAGGATCGTCTTAAGGAATTTAAGGATCGTGTAACGATTCTGCGCAGCAATTATTGCGCGATGAAAGAGGTTCTGGCGGGAATCGGCATCGGGAGTGTCGACGGAATCCTGCTGGATCTCGGCGTCTCGTCCCATCAGCTGGACGACAGGGACCGCGGGTTCACGTATCGTGAGGATGCGCCGCTTGATATGCGCATGGATACGCGGCAGCCGCTCACCGCGCGGGAGGTCGTCAACACATACGGGGAGGAAGACTTATACCGGATTCTCCGTGATTACGGCGAGGAGCGGTTCGCCGGACGGATTGCCGGACGAATTGTGAGAGAGCGGCAGAAGAGGCCAATCGGGACGACAGGGGAGCTCGTCCGGATCATCCGGGAAGCGATTCCGGCAAAGGCGAGGGCGACGGGCGGCCATCCGGCCAAGCGGAGCTTTCAGGCAATCCGGATTGAAGTGAACAATGAGCTGGGAGTCCTGGAGGAGTCCCTTGACGATATGATCTCTCTTCTGAATGAGGGCGGAAGGCTGTGTGTGATTACGTTCCATTCACTGGAGGACCGCATCGTCAAACAGAATTTTAAAAGAAATGAACATCCGTGCATCTGTCCGCCGGAATTTCCGGTCTGCGTCTGCGGAAGAAAGTCGAAGGGCTTTGTCGTGACGCGCAAACCGATTGTGCCGACGGAGGAGGAACGGGAGAGAAACAGCCGCTCGAAAAGCGCGAAACTTCGCGTATTTGAGCGGAGAACGGAAAAATAAGAACCGGGGAAACCACAATGGCACGAGAAATCAGAAGGGTAAATTCAAGATCGTACAGACGACAGATGCGGCACACCGTCGAGGACGGAAACGCGGTCCGGGTGCCTGAGTGGGAGAGAGAGCCGGGACGTGCGCCGAAAAAACGGAGCGCGCCGGAGCGGAGGCCGGAAAGGCAAAGCGCGCCGGAGCGTGCGCCGAAAAGGCAAAGTGCGCCGGAAAGAACGCGGACCGGACGGAAAAAGAAACAGACCAGGCAGACGAGGGTCCGCAGCCGCGCGACGCAGCGAAGACTTGAGGAGAACCGGGCGAGGGAGACGCGGTTCGGAGTCGGGTATGTTGCTTTTCTCAGCGCGGTATGTATAATAACAGTGTTGCTGTGCATCAATTATCTGCATCTCAGGTCACGCGTGACGACGCAGACGGTCAAAATCGCATCGATGGAATCGAGCCTGTCTTCGCTGAAGCAGGACAACGATGCGTACTACAAGGATGTCATCGCTTCGGTGACGATCGACGATGTCCGCGAGGCGGCGCTGAACCGTCTGGGGATGCATTACCCGTCCGAGGATGAAATCCGATACTACAGCACAGACGACGGAAACTACGTCCGTCAGTACCAGGATGTATCCTGATCAACACAGGTGAAATCAGTTTGAAAGAGAATCGGAAAAACAGACGCAGCCGTAAAATGCGTGAACGGAAAATAGGCGGACGTATGAGCAGAAAGCTGGTAGGACTGTTTCTGGCAGTCATACTGGCTTTAGTCGGTTTAGCAGGAAAAATCACCTACATAAACGCGACCGAAGGCGACCGCTATTCAAGAATTGTGCTCTCGCAGGCGCAGCAGAAATACGAAAGCCGGACGATCCCGTACCGCCGGGGCGATATCCTGGACCGCAACGGCGAGCTGCTGGCGACGAGCGAGAAGGTCTATAACGTGATTCTGGACTGCAAGGTCGTAAACGATACGATCGAAGGGGCGGACGGAACCTCCACCAAACGGTATTATGAGCCGACCATCAAGGCGCTCCATGACGTTCTGGGCCTTGACGAGGCGACGGTCAAATCGATTCTCGACTCGGATGCGACGAAGGATTCCCAGTACCAGGTAATTCTGAAGGGAATCTCGATCACGCAAAAGCAGACGTTTGAGGATTATACGGACACGACAAGCGACGAGTACAAGAAGCTTTCCGATGAAGAAAAATCCGAGCGCGCGAATGTCCGCGGCGTCTGGTTTGAGGACAACTACAAGCGCGTGTATCCGCACAACTCGCTGGCGTGCGACACGATCGGGTTCACGTACTCGGACAATCAGGCCGACTGGGGCATCGAGGGTTACTACGATGATGTTCTCAATGGCGTCAACGGGCGCCAGTACGGTTATTTCAACACGGACGCCGACGTGGAGCAGACGATCATTCCGGCGGAGGACGGGAAGAACGTCGTCTCGACGATCGATATCAACATCCAGCAGATTATCCGCACGGCGATCGAAAATTTCAACAGCAAATATTCCAGCGGCGATTCATCGAAAAAGGGCGCGGAAAATGTCGGGGTCGTCGTCATGAATCCGAACAACGGCGAGATCCTGGGAATGGATTCAACGGACTGGTACGACCTGAACAATCCGCGCGATCTCACGCCGTTTTATACGGAAGAACAGATCAGCGCCATGGACAACGCTCAGATGCTTGAGGCCCTGAACCAGATCTGGCGGAATTACTGCGTCTCGGACGCCTACGAGCCCGGATCCACGTTCAAGCCGATCACGTCGGCGGCCGGACTTGATGCCGCTGCGATCGCGAATGATTCCACTTTCACGTGCAACGGCGGGGAGACGTTCAACGGCGTTACGGTCAAATGCGAGCACAATCACGGCACGCTGGATCTGGAGGGCGCGCTGAAGTATTCCTGCAACGACTACATGATGCAGCTCGCTGAAAAGATCGGGGGCACACAGCTTCTGAATTATCAGAAGAGCTTCAACTTCGGCTCGAGAACGGGTGTAGATCTGCCGGGAGAGGGAACCGGCGTGCTTTTTACAGAGGATACGATGGGCGCGATCGAGACGGCCACGACCTCCTTCGGCCAGGGCTTCACCTGCACGATGCTCCAGGAAGCGGCCGCTTTCTCCGCGTGCATCAACGGCGGGATCTATTACAAGCCGCACGTCGTATCCGAGGTGACGGACGGCAGCGGAGCGGTTGTGGGCTCCAACGATCCGGTCGTCCGGCAGAGAGTGATCTCGCAGGCCGCAAGCGACACCATCCGGAAGGACCTCGTCTCGGTGGTGGAATCGGGAGGCAGCGGACAGAAGGCGAAGGTCGAAGGATACAGCATGGGCGGAAAGACCGGGACGGCGCAGAAGCTGCCCAGAGGCAACGGAAAATACCTCGTCTCGTTCATCGGATACGCGCCGGTTGAAAACCCGCAGGTTGTCGTCTACGTCGTTGTGGATGAGCCGCATGTCGACATGCAGGACAACAACGTCTACGCGACCGGCATCGCGAAGGAGATTTTCACGAACCTTCTTCCTTATATGAACATTTTCCCGGACGACGGAACCGGCTCCTCCGGCCAGAGCGTTCAGTCCCAGACAGGCACGGACAGCAGCGATGCGCAGAGCAGCGACGCGGCGGATTTCGTTCCGGAATCCGGCGGAGAGAGCACGGCGATCGGCGCGGACGGAAATAACGGAAGCGCTTCGCAGGGCGGCGACGGTGCCTTCTCGGAAGGCATGACGAATGAGGAACAGCAGAAACTGACAGGATGACTTTGGAGGCAGCTCATGGCTATATCAATGATCTTACCGGTTTTGATTTCATTTGCGGTCAGCGCGGTGTCGGGACCCGTTGTGATCCGGCGCATGACCGCGCTGAAAGCGTCCAACACGGAGCGGAAAGAGGGCGTTCAGTCCCATCTGAAAAAAGCCGGGACACCGACGATGGGCGGCATTATGATCCTCGCCGGCATTCTTGTCACCTGTGTGATTTACATCGCACTGGGTGATACGAAAATTCTTCCGGTCCTCGTACTGACGGCGGGCTTCGGCGCGATCGGCCTGATTGACGATTATCTGAAGGTGGCAAAGCACAATTCGGACGGGCTTCTGCCCTGGCAGAAGCTGCTTCTCCAGTTTGCGGTCACCTTTATTTTCTGGCTGCTTCTTGACCATGCGGGCGTCAGCCTCATGATGCGCGTCCCCTTCACGGGCGGGAAAATGTGCGACATCGGGTACTTCGCCGTTCCGTTTCTGTTCATCGTCGTTCTGGCCACGGTCAACGGCGTGAATTTCACAGACGGAATTGACGGACTCGCAGGCACAGTCACGATTGTGACGGCGTCGTTCTTTCTGATCAGTTCATCCCTGATCCGGGCGGGAATCGAGCCGGCTGCCGGGGCGGTGATCGGAGCGCTTATGGGGTTCCTGATTTACAACGCGTTTCCGGCGAAAATTTTCATGGGCGATACAGGATCCCTCGCACTCGGCGGCTTTGTGGCGGGTGCCGCATACATGCTGCAGATGCCGTTGTATATCCTGATCGTCGGATTTATTTATGCGCTCGAACTCGTGTCGGTCGTTCTTCAGGTTACATACTTCAAGGCGACGCACGGAAAGAGAATATTCAAAATGACGCCGATTCATCATCATTTTGAGCTCTGCGGGTGGTCGGAGACGAGAATCGTAGCGATTTTCAGCATCATCACCGGCATCGCGGCGCTTCTGGCGATGATCCGTCTGTAAGGAATGAGAGTAAGGAGTTTGGGGTTATGGAATTCAATGGTTTGAAGGTG
>ONLT01000115.1 GCA_900318755.1 uncultured Eubacteriales bacterium | reverse complement strand
TTGAACTGACGGATGTCGGTGAAATTATGTTTTCCGCAGGAAGGACACGGAATCTGGTGTTCCTCGATGAAGTCCATCATCTTCTCGTTGGACCATCCGTCCACGCTGCCGCCCTCGATCTCAATGTTGTGTTCTTTGCAGTAATCCTCGATCAGATTGTCCGCGCGGAAGCGCTCGTGGCACTCCTTGCAGTCCATCAGCGGATCCGAGAAGCTGCCGAGATGTCCGGAGGCCACCCACGTCTGCGGGTTCATCAGGATCGCGCAGTCAACGCCCACATTGTACGGATTTGACTGAACAAATTTCTTCCACCAGGCTTTCTTGACGTTGTTCTTGAGCTCGACGCCGAGCGGACCGTAATCCCATGTGTTCGCGAGACCGCCGTAGATCTCGGAACCCGGGAAGATAAATCCTCTCGATTTCGCCAGCGCAATGATCTTGTCCATCGTCTTTTCCATTTTTTTGTTCCTTCCTGTATCGTTGTCAACTTCTGCTATTTAAAAATCACGTACGTAAGAGCGCCGGTCTCCGGCAGAAAAGCCTCCGCGGCGTCCTCCCCGTCTCCGCTTCCCGCGGCGGATCCTCCGGAAGAGGACGACGACACGGAGCCGCTCACGGATTCTCCGCCAGTTCCTCCGTCGGACGAGTCCGCGGTATTCCCCTTCCAGGAGGCCGTCAGGCGTCCGGTCACATCCATCGCGGACGTCGTGTAAAGAATCTTGTCAGGGACGCGCACATTCATGGGTTCTTCAAAGATCAGAACGTTCCATTCGTTCGCGCGCTGCGTGATTTCCTTCTGGTTTCCGGCCGCCGTCCCGTTTTCATCGTAGAAGGTCTGACCGGTGACGTCGTAGCCCGCGCTCTGTGCATCCCTGATCGTCCCGAGAAAGCACACGGTCCGGTTGAACTTTTCGTACGCCTGATACGAACCGTACTCCATCACGATCGTCGCCTTCCCGCCGCTGACCTTGCAGGACTTCAGGCTGATCGTCCCGTCGGATGTGCCCGAGGACGCGGACGCTGATTCTCCGGCGCTCCCGATCTGATTCTCGATGAAATCGGACAGTTCCTTCGCCGTGTCGCTCTCCCCGACCGACTCAATAATCGTATGTGTGAGTTTGCCATTCTCATCAGTGGCAAGCGTTGTCACATCCGACTGGTTCGACAGGCCGCACGCGGACAGCGAACACGCAAGCACAAGCGATGATGCGAGAGCGGCAATCCGTCTGCCCCGGATTTTTCTCATGGTTCACTCCCCTTTATGATCCGTCAGTCCCGGTAGATGATATCATTTCTTCCCGGGCCGTTGGAAATCATTGTGATCGGATAACCGATCTTTTTCTCGATAAATTCAATATAGTTGCGGCAGTTCTCCGGAAGATCCCCGTAGTTCCGGATTCCCCGGATGTCGCACTTCCATCCCGGAAGCTTCTCGATCACCGGCTTTGCCTTCTCAAGCAGCCCCGTCGTCGGAAATTCCTCCGTAACCTCTCCGTCGATGTCATAGGCGACGCAGACCGGAATCTCATCGAGATATCCCAGGACGTCGAGAACGGTAAACGCGACGTCGGTCGTTCCCTGCACGCGGCAGCCGTAGCGGGACGCGACGCAGTCGTACCAGCCGACTCTTCTGGGGCGTCCTGTGGTTGCGCCGTACTCGCCGCCGTCTCCGCCTCTGCGGCGAAGCTCCTCCGCCTCATCCCCGAAGATCTCGGAGACGAACGCGCCCGCTCCCACCGCGCTCGAATAAGCCTTGGAAACGGTGACGATCTTTTTGATCTCGTAGGGCGGAACACCCGCTCCCACCGCGCCGTACCCGGCGAGCGTCGAGGAAGAGGTGACCATGGGGTAGATCCCGTGATCCGGATCCTTCATGGAACCGAGCTGGCCCTCCAGCAGAATCTCTTTTCCGTCCTTCAGCGCCTGATTGAGGAACGCCGCCGTATCGCAGACGTACGGGTCGATCATCGTGCGCCACTGCATCATCTCCCGGAACAGTTCGTCCGGATCGAGAAGCGGCTTGTGATACAGATGCTCAAGGAGAACATTCTTCACCTCGCAGACGCGGCGCAGCTTATCCTTCAGAGCCTCCTCGTCGTAAAGCTCGTTGACCTGAAAACCGATCTTCGCGTATTTATCGGAGTAGAACGGCGCGATCCCGGATTTCGTCGATCCGAACGAGCGGCCGCCGAGCCGCTCCTCCTCGTACTGATCGAACAGGATATGATACGGCATCACCATCTGCGCGCGGTTCGACACCTTCAGCTTCGGAGCCGGAACGTTCCGGTCCGTGATCGATTTGACTTCCTTCGCCAGAATCGGGATGTTCAGAGCCACGCCGTTTCCGATGACACTCGTCACATGGCTGTAGAAAACGCCGGACGGAAGCGTGTGCAGCGCGAACTTTCCATAATCATTTACAATCGTGTGGCCGGCGTTCGCTCCGCCCTGAAAACGGACGACAATATCCGCCTTCGCGGCGAGCATATCCGTGATCTTGCCCTTTCCTTCATCGCCCCAGTTTGCACCAACAACTGCCTTAACCATATTTTCCTCCATAATCTGCTGGAACTGTGATCCTGTATCGCTCCGCCGGAACTCAGACGTTAATTTCCGCGTCGAATCCGAGCAGGTCCTTCCGCTCATCGAGAAGCGGCGAAATGACTTCATTTAAATAGCGCTCCGTCTGATAGGCCGCGCAGCCGGTGTACTTCGCCGGGTCCATGGATTTTTCCAGCTCCTCCTGCGTCAGATTGAAAGCCGGGTCCGCCGCGATCCGCCGGAGCAGGTCGTTGTCCTTCCCCTCCTGCTTGACCGTCGCTCCCGCGAGCATGGAGAGCTGGCGAATTTTCTCGTGAAGCTCCTGACGGTCTCCGCCCGCCTTCACCGCGTCCATCATGATGTTCTCGGTCGCCATGAAGGGAAGCTCGGCCATCAGATGCTTGCGGATCACCTTCGGATAGACGACGAGTCCGTCCACTACATTATTCACCAGATCGAGGATTCCGTCAATCGCCAGGAAGCCCTCGGCGATCGAGAGACGCTTGTTCGCGGAATCATCCAGCGTGCGCTCGAACCACTGCTCGCTGGACGTGAGCGCCGGATTCAGCGAATTCACCATGACATATCTGGAGAGGGATGCGATCCGCTCGGAGCGCATCGGGTTTCTCTTGTAAGCCATCGCGGACGATCCGATCTGGCTCTTCTCAAAGGGCTCCTCGACTTCCTTGAGATGCTGCAGAAGACGGATGTCGTTTGAGAACTTGTGGGAGCTCGCCGCGATGCCCGCGATTACATTCATGACGCGGGTATCGACCTTCCTTGAATAGGTCTGTCCGGAAACCGGATAGCAGCCCGGAAATCCCATCTTCTTCGCGATCAGCGGATCGATCTGATCCACCTTGCTCTGGTCTCCGCCAAACAGTTCGAGGAAGCTTGCCTGTGTGCCGGTCGTTCCCTTCGAGCCCAGCAGGCGCAGGCTTCCCTGAATATACTCCAGGTCCTGAAGATCCATCACATATTCGTTCATCCAGAGCGTCGCGCGCTTGCCCACCGTCGTCGGCTGCGCCGGCTGAAAATGCGTAAACGCCAGCGTCGGCTGATCCTTGTACTCATCCGCAAATTTCGCCATCTTCGAGATGGCGTTGACCAGTTTCTTCCGGACCAGCTTCAGCGCCTCATTCATGACAATGAGATCCGTATTATCGCCGACGTAGCAGCTCGTCGCGCCGAGATGGATGATTCCCTTCGCCTTCGGACACTGAACGCCGAAAGCATACACGTGGCTCATCACGTCGTGACGGACTTCCTTCTCCCTCGCGCGCGCCACATCGTAATTGATGTCATATACGTGCGCCTTCATCTCTTCGATCTGCTCGTCTGTGATATCGAGACCGAGTTCCTTCTCCGTCTCCGCAAGGGCGATCCAGAGCTTTCTCCAGGTGCTGAATTTCATATCCTCCGAAAAGATATGCTGCATTTCCTTACTCGCATACCGCTCCTGAAGCGGACTGATGTACCGGTCTGTTGTCGTACTCATGAATGATAGACTCCTTTGAATATGTGCAATCGACAATTCTTCGCGTCCAGTTTACTATAGTTTGCCGCTGATAATCAAGAGATGCGGGCAATCTCCCGTGAAAAAAGCGAAAAGCCCGCTAAAGATAAGCAAAACAGGTTCGGCGATGCGAACCTGTCTTTCGTCGTTATCTGATTGTCTCCCGAAGGCGGACCGCACAGAAGTTTACTTCTGATACGACGCCAGGAACTGCTTCGTCCGCTCTTCTCTCGGGTGATCGATGACCTGTTTCGCGTCGCCCTGCTCGACGATGACTCCGCCGTCCATGAAAATGGCGCGTTCCGCGACGTCGCGGGCGAAGCTCATCTCGTGCGTGACGATGATCATGGTCGTACGGTTTTCCGCCAGCTCGCGGATCACCCGCAGGACCTCACCGGTCAGCTCGGGATCGAGGGCAGAAGTCGGCTCATCGAAGCAGAGAATGTCCGGATGAAGCGCCAGCGCGCGCGCAATCGCGACACGCTGCTGCTGCCCGCCCGACAGCTGACCCGGATAATTGTTCATCCGGTTCGAGAGCCCCATCGTGTCGAGCAGTTCCTCCGCCTGCTTCCGGATCTCATCGTCCCGGTTCTTCCCGGCCTCCCTCGCGGCGAGCTTCGGCGCGAGCATCACATTGTCGATGGCTGTATACTGCGGAAAGAGGTTGAAATTCTGAAAGACGAGACCGAAGTGGAGCCGTCTTCTGCGAATCTCCTCCTCCGACAGCCGTTTCGGGTCGCTGCCGTCAAACAGGACTTCGTCCCGGACCCGGATCGTCCCTCCGTCCGGCCGCTCCAGAAAGTTCAGGCAGCGGAGCAGCGTCGTCTTTCCGCTTCCGGATGATCCGATGATGGAAATCGCCTCCCCCTCCTCCAGGGAAAAGCTGATGTCCGAAAGAACCTCCGTCTTTCCGAAACTTTTCCGGATGTTGTTTACTTCCAGTAATGCCATATCGACTCTCCGATCATTCAAAATAAGAAAGTTTCTTTTCGATGAAATTGAACAGCAGCGTCAGAATGCCGTTGAACACCAGGTAGTACACGCCGGTATACAGAAGCGGCCAGATGATGCCGTCCGTCTTGATGAATTTCTGGCTGTCCCAGATAATCTCATAAACGGCGATGACGCGCGCCAGAGACGTATCCTTGACAAGCGTGATGATCTCGTTTGACATCGGCGGTACAATCCGCTTGATCACCTGCAGAAGGACGACTTTGCGGAAGATCTCGCCGTTCTTCATGCCGAGCACCTTGCCGGCCTCATACTGGCCGACCGGGATGGACTGGATGCCGCCGCGGTAAATCTCCGAAAAATAGCAGGCGTAGTTGATCGCGAACGCGATGAGAGCCGCCAGAAATCTTCCGTCCGCGTCGCCTCCCCAGAGCTGATTTCCGAGGATAATTCCCGGTCCGAAGAAGATGAGGATCAGCTGAAGCATGAGCGGTGTTCCCCGGACGACCCAGATGATGAATTTGACCGGGTATCGGATCACCGGAATTCTGCTCATCGAGCCGAAGCTGATGACCAGCCCCAGAGGAAGGGCGATCACCAGCGTCAGCACAAACAGTTTAAGCGTTATAAGAAATCCCCCCAGCAGGGATATCGTAACTTCACGAAACATAACCTACTCCGAATCCATCACTGCTGGTCGATCAGAACGTCCGCGAGGCTGTACTGATCGGCGATCTCTTTCATCGTGCCGTCCTTGTAGAATTTTGCGAACTCTTCATTGAGGTAGGTGCAGAGATCGGAGCCCTTCCGGCATCCAACGCCGTACTCCTCTTTTGTGAGCTCGACGGTGTGGGTCAGATCGCTGTAGCTCGTTCCTTCTCCGGTCATCGCGCTGGCCATCAGAAGATCGATGATCGCCGCGTCGCAGGAGCCGCTCTTCACCTCAAGAAGCGTATCGGACTGGGCGGTCACCTCCGTGTAATTGAGGTTGTTCTCAGCTGCTGCCTCCGCGCCGGCCGATCCGGACTCAACCGCGAATGTCAGGTCCTTCAGGCTCGCCACGTCCTGATACTGATCCGCCTTGTCCTTCGGTACAACGACAACCTGCGCGTTGTTGCAGTACGGCTGCGTGCAGGACATGGATTTCGTCACCTCGTCCGTCAGCGTCATGCCGTTCCAGACACAGTCGATGCTGCCGTTGTCCAGCTCAAGAATCTTATTGTCCCAGTCGATCTCCTGAAACTCGACCTCAACGCCGAGATCCTCTCCGACCTTCTTCGCCAGATCCGCGTCAAAGCCGACCCATTCGCCGTTGTCGTCCTTATAGTCCATCGGCTCAAAATCGGTGATGCCGACGACGAGTTTTCCTTTTTTCTTAATCGCGTCGATGTCTTTCACGGAGTCGTCCGCTGCAGAAGCGGATGCGGCGGAAGCGCCGCTCACGGCTGTTTCCGATGAAGCGCTGGTTCCGCTTCCGGAGGATTCCGAAGAGGAAGAGGATCCGCACGCGCCCAGCGTGAGTGCCATCATGGAGGCAAGTACACAGGCAATCATTTTCTTTTTCATGTATATTCTCCTTCCTGAAGTGGTTCAGTGACGAATCACTTTGCCATGCTAAAACATTAGCACAGAAAATACTACCATACCCGCCCTGTTTTTGCAAACCATTTCTGCCCTGCGCCTGAGCTCCGAATCAGCAGCAGCTTCAAATATAGCGCCGCGCGACGCGCGGGGAGATGCGGCAGAGCATCTCGTAATTGAAACTGCCCGCCGGATCCGCCACTTCCTCCACCGGAATCTCATCCTCTCCGTCTTTCCCGATCAGCGTGACGACATCCTCGATCCCGACGCCCGGAATGTCGGTGACATCGACCATCATCTGGTCCATGCAGATGCGCCCGAGAATCGGAGCCCGCTTCCCGCGGATCAGAACGCAGCCCTGGGATGAGAGCGCCCGCGGATATCCGTCCGCGTATCCGACCGAAACCGTGGCGATCCGGGTCGCCGGCCGCTCCGTCACAAACGTCGCGCCGTATCCGACGCCGGTTCCCATCGGCACATCCTGCAGATGAATCACGTGCGCCTTCCAGGCAAGCGCCGGCCGGAGATCCAGCCGGTCTTTGTGAACCTCCTCCGACGGGTAGATTCCGTATGTGACGATCCCCGAGCGGACCATATCGTAGCGATGATCGTCGAATTCCATAATCGCCGCGCTGTTGCAGCAGTGACGGATGGGGATCCGGACCCCCCGCTCCTCCAGAAGACCGCTCATATGATCGAACGCCCGGATCTGCATCCGGGTATAATCCTGGTTGTACTGATCCGCGCAGGAAAAATGCGTAAACATTCCCTCCAGATCAATCTGTTCCATCCTGCTGATCCGGGCGATTGCATCCGCGCCCGCTTCGTCCGGATGGAACCCGATTCTCGTCATGCCTGTGTCGATCGCCGCGTGCACGATCGCCTTTTTCCCGATTTCGCCGGCGATGCGGTTCAGTTCGCGGACCTCATCGGCGTTGTAAACCGTCATTGTCACGTCGTTTCGAATCGACTCTTCAAACTGAGAGGGCGACGTGTATCCGAGAACCAGAAGCGGCGTCCGGATGCCCTCCTCCCGAAGCTCAACCGCCTCCTCAACCGTCGCGACCGCAAAGTAATCCACAAAGCCCTCGAGCGCGTTGGCAACCTCAAGGGCGCCGTGCCCGTACGCGTTCGCCTTGATAACAACCAAAAGCCGGACTCCCTTCGGAATGCGGCTTTTTACCTGATCAATATTGTGGCGGATGTTTCCCAGTGAAATTTCCGCGTAACAGCGTAAATAATCCGACATTGTTTCCTCCAATTTCATCCGCGCGCGCCCTTACCTGTTCACGGGCTGGCGGATCGCCGAGTAAATGTTCTTCACCGTTTTAAGAACCACGTGCGTTCTCGTGTCCTTGACTCCCTCAAGGCTCATAATCTGGCGGTGAATCCGTTCGAGCTCATCCGCGGAGGAGCAGGAGATCTTCAGCAGAAGATCAAAATCACCGGTCTGGTAATAGCAGGATACAATGCATTCCATGTCCTGCATCATGCCGGAGAACTCCTCATAATACCTCGGGTTCTCGAGACTCACCTCCATCAGGGCGGTGAGCGCGTTGCCGGTGTGCGCATCATCCACGATGATTGTGTATTCGCGGATCACTCCGCTCTCTTCCAGCTTTCTGATCCGTTCGATCACCGCGGACACCGACAGGTGAATCTTTTTGCTGATACTCGAAGCGGTCTCTCTGGCGTTTGCCTGAAGCAGTTTTAAAATTTTGTAATCAACCTGGTCCATATTGTTTTCTCCCATCGGGCATTTTTCTGGCAATTTTAGCCCGTAAGTACAAGTATAGCAATATTTTTGCGGTTGGCAAGTCGAAACTGCGCCTGCGTTCCAAATCAATCACCTTTTTTTCGCATATTTTCTCGTCGTCAGGAACTGGATCGCGATTCCTGTGAGCACAAGCGCGGCGGAAAGAAGCGGGCCGCCGGCCGTCATCCGGCCGATGGACGGAACCAGCTTCGCGAGGCCGCTGCCGGCCCGGAGTCCTCCGGATACGGCCGTCACCAGAATGATCACCTGGCGGTTGAACTTCACCGCAAGAATGCCGCACAGGATAAACGCCGCGATAATCGCAACCGTCTCGACCACCTGCCACGTACTCTGCTTCGGGAACGGAATGAGCGTGACGGCGGCCGCCGCGATCAGACCGCAGAAAAGGAACACCCCCGCAAGGTAGAGCCGGAAGGCGAGGAATCCCAGCAGCGCCGCGGCAGCAACCCCGATCAGAACCGGAATCCAGACCGGCGAATCCTTCAGATAAGAGCGGGACAGGCAAAAGCCGATCGCAAATCCGATCAGGCCGCCGAAAAAGCTGACCCAGAACCGGAGCAGACGGTACCCGAAATAACACTGCAGAAGCGCCGCAGCCACGGTGATCACCGTGAGCACCGTCTGCAGCTTCCCGGTCAGCGACTGCACCGTGTCGATCAATGTCAGTAGATCCATCGTTACATCCCCGTATTTCTATGGTAGGCGCGCACCTCATCGATGAGGAATTTTTCCAGATCCGCCGGACGCTCCGGCGTTCCCAGTTCCTCCGCCCTCTTTTCGACGGCGCGCGTCACGCTTCCGTCGATGCCCGAAGCGAGTGCCGTCTTCGCCAGGCCTTCGCTCCCGTCACGAAGCAGCACGGCGAACAGCCAGGAATCTCTCGCTTCATCCGTCTGCAGCAGGTCACGGCTCTTCTCCATGCAGGATACGAGTTCCTCCAGCTGGAACAGACGGGCGTGCGCGCATCCGATGTTGTGCCAGAGAATTCCCCGGAACGAATCTCCGAGGCCGGTATCCTTCATCTCTTCCATGGCCGCACGGTACGCGTCGATCGCCAGGAGATACCTGCCGTACCGGAAAAGCGCATCGCCGCGCTCCTTTGTCCGGACGGCGGAGGGCTGTTCCTCCGCCTTCTTCAGTTCTTCATCGATTTTCCGGATTGTCTCATCATCCGGATAATGAACCTCCCGAAAGATCGGAAGTACAAACTCCCGGACCGAAAACTTCCTCTGCATCACCATCGACAGATTGACCGCGAGTCTCCGCATGCGGAGTTCCTCCTTCATCCAGCGGACGAGATCACCGTTCAGGATCGTTTCGTCGAGGAGCGCGATGTTATGCTCAATAAAATAAAGAAGCTCTTCGACCGAATACACGCGCAGCCCGATGCTCCCGATTAAATAAGGATGTTCCGCCCTCCGGGTCTGGCAAAGCATACATTCACTCATCTGACATCCCCCAGTTCTTCCTTCCAGGTTTTCCCGCTCGCGGGAAACAGTTCACCGAACCCGAGATCCGTGACCTCCGCCGTGCAGACGCGTTCCCCCGTAAACTCCATGTGGAGGCGGAGCCGTGTCGTCCCTCCGGGCCGGTCCGGCAGGCCGTCCAGCTTCATCACGGCGCTGTATCGTCCGCCGGTCTCGACTCCGCTCACCTGAAACTCCAGTTCCTTTTTTGATCCGAGAAGAAACTCGCAGTCGCACGTCGTATTGTACCAGTGCGATCCGCCCGTGATCAGCGGGTAGTACGCCATCTTCCCGCCGACGATCATATCCATCCCGATGTTGTACGGGACGATGGAATCCGAGAGGCACTTCACTCCGGTCAGCTTTTTTTCGTCGAAGCGCTCGCGCGCCGCGTTGCAGGCGCCCTTCACAAAGACCGAATCCTCAGTGAAGACGCGGCGTCCCCTCGCGCAGAGAATCCTTTTTGATTCATCCGCCCAGGACTCGTCGAACCCCTCCCCCGTGATGAACACGCTGGAGTAGATTCCGTCGCCGATGCTGCTGCGTACGTATTCCGCAAACGTGTGGTCCTTCTGCTCCGGATCCTGCGGAAGATCGCACGGATCCAGACTTCCGACGCGGATCAGCAGCGAGTGGCGCGCCGTTCCCGACGCGAAACGGAAGAACTGCACACGGTTTTTCTCAAACGCAAACAGCGCGGCTCCCCGGTTCCAGAGTTCTTTTTTCTGATACGCCATGTAACTGTAGAAGCTCTCGCTGTAGTCCTGCACATACGTCCTGGAGCGCGGGATCTCAAGCAGCTCGAATGCCCTTCGGATCATGCGCACCATCTTCGCGTCGACCTTCGGAAACGTCACCGTCATGCCAACGATCTCCCGCGGGATCTCCTCAATTCCGAAGGTGCGGAAAACTTCGCGGAACAGATCCGCAACCGTTCTGGACGATTCCTCGTCCCCCGCGCTCTTCTCAAACAGCTCGGTCAGGGTGACGTTGTAATTTCCGATCTTCATCGGGAGCGCCGCCGACTGCTTCGTCGTCTTGTCATAGTAGCAGATCTCCGGCCGGCTGCCGGACAGATCCGCCCCGATGATCAGTCTGTGCTTCGTCATGATTGCCTCCATTTACATCAGCGTGAAAAACGACGATACATACTCGTCCCGCTTTAAATAGCGGTCCGTCGTGTTTTTTGCGTCCCTGGTCCTGCCTTCGCACCTCTCCTTGATGATGCGGTTCAGCAGCTTGAACCGGCTCTCGCCCCTCGTATCCATCGAGGTGACGCGGATGGTATCTTCTCCGAGTTTCTGCTCGCCCTTTCCCTCGCCGTCCGTCAGATACCAGGAAACCGTTTCTCCGTAAAACAGCAGAAGTTCCTTCACGTAGATCCCGTGGTAGACGTCCTTCATCGGCTCGGTGTTCCACTCGCCGGGCTCATGATTTCCCTGCTGCACGCGGTAGTGGATCATCACCTTCCTGCCGGGAGCCAGACGCTTCTCAATAAACGCCCGGTCCTCGATCTGATATTTTTCGATCAGGCTGTGCGGAAGATTCCGGAAAAATCCGAAGCGGACGTCCTCCGCATCGAGGTCCGCGAGAAGTTTCTCCGCCTGCTTCGTCTGATCCGCGGACAGCACCGTTTTTCCCGAATAATATTCCAGCAGGCAGATCTTCATTCCGGTCGTCAGAGTGCATCCGCCAAAAGAGAGGCGCTCCATGATCTCCAGAAGCGGATCCGGAAGATCGTGATCCTCCAGCAGCTTCGCCTTCGAGAGGAACGCGAGAAACGCGGCGGCCACCGTCCGGCTGCCCTGCTCCTTCAGGTAATCGCGGAGAATCTCATCCGCGTCGTCCGGAAACGCATGGGCGAAAACCGCCTGCTTCAGAATCTTCTCCTCGAGCCGGAAGGTGTCCAGCTGAAATCCTTTCAGTCTCCTCCAGAGGCCGCAAAGCTCCTTCACCGGACCGTCGTAATAACTTCTCAGGTAGCAGAGCATGTCGTCGTTGTACTTGCCCATTCGGTAGACGTACGCGGTCATGTAGAGCAGCTCCTCGTCGTAGGCGCCGTCCTTCCGGAGAATCATCCGGCTCGCCAGCTGCAGAAGCAGCCCCGCCGCGATGTTCTCGTATCCGTACTCAAACAGGAGCCGGAACGTCTCCTCGTATCGGCCTTCCTCCATCAGGAGCGCGACCGTTCCCGCCTTGTCGGCCTCGGCGTAGACATCCGGGTTCATCGACTGTACGAACTCAACCCGCGAAAAATCGTCCGGCCGCGACAGATAATAATCCAGAATTTTTCTCCGGATCGTCTTCCGGTACTCCTCCGTGAACCCGTCGACCGACTCCGCGAGGCGGTACATCCCGATATTGCCCGGATCGATCTTCATCTGATGCGACCGCTCCCCGCACGCCGCCAGAAGCAGTCCCGCGTTCTTCACGTTCTGCTCCGTGCAGTACCGGATGGACTCGCGGACATCCAGAAGCGGCGTCATCTCATAATCCAGCGCCGTGCAGATCCGCCTTCTGCGCATATCCTCAAACAGCACGCAGGCGCCCTCCGAATAGAGACTGACGTACGCGGTACCGTCGTCCGCGATGCTGTAGCTCTCCTCCTTTTCGATGCCCTCGCAGCATATGATCACCCGGCGGAATCCCGGCGCGTGCACGGTCATCTTCTGCTGGAACAGAACGCGGGCCAGCAACGCGGCGCACCGCCCGTCCTGAGGATGCAGAAAGAAATTCCGGTAGAGGATCGCGCAGTTTTCGCTGATTTTTCCGGCTTCGAGCATCTCCGCCGCGAAGGCGCGCATCTTCGTCCGATAAAGATCATAGACATCCGGCGCGTCTTCCCTGTGGAGCACCACGCTCGCGTACAGCAGCGCCTTCCGGCCCGCGCCCAGGGTGTCGTTCGTCGAAAAATACATCAGCACCTGCATCGGAAACAGCTGCGATGCGTCATCCGGCGCAGTTTCCATATAATACTCGTAGACCTGCGTGATGCGGAGGTTCCGTTCGATCGCCAGCAGATACCAGCGGTTGTATTCGCGGCGGATCGGCTGCCCTTTGACGATCAGGCGGCAGACCGCATCCAGCAGATCCTCGCTCTGATCGCGTTCGTAGCATTCTGAAAGAAGCGCATACGCACTCTGCGAGAACCGTTTCAGATTATGGGAGAGGAATGCGAGACGCTCCGCCAGCTCCCCGGTCATCATCCCGTGTTTTTCCGCATATCCCAGCACACAGAGCTCGAAGGATGAAAGCTTGCGGAAAATCGCGCTGTGCTCCTTCATCAGGTCCAGGGCGTCGTGGTAAAGGAAGGGGCTGCAGCACCCCGCGCGGAAACACTCGTCGAGGAGTTCAAAACGATGCTCCGCCGACGGATTGCTCCCCGTCTCCTGCAGCCAGAGTCCGAGCAGGAGATAGCTGTCCGGATGCTTCGCTCTCGCCTCCGCGATCTCCGGGAGAATCTCCCGCTGCTCGTCCGGAAGCAGCGTCGTCATCTTGGCGAGATAAAGGTACATGCATCGCTCCTCATCCCGCGTCACCGATACGGTGCCGTCCTTGACGGGCCAGAGAAATTCCATCGCCCGGGCCACATCCTGTCGTTTCCAGGCGAGAAACGCCTCAAAGAACAGGTACTCCGCCGACGCGGTGTTGGAGAGACGCAGCTCGCGAAGATACGTCGCCGACAGGTTCTGCCAGTCCTTTTCGTCGATCCGCCCTTCCATGCGGTCCAAAAGACAGCGGTACAGCCTGACTTTCTGCTGCTTCTCAAACAGATCCGGCACCAGCGCCGTCTCCGATTTTACAGAGGCCGTCACCGCGATCTCAATCATGGTGTGCGCGCCGCTGATGCGGATCACGCCGTGCCGCACGCCTTTTCCAAGGCGGTTTGGATCGATCACGAAATCGAGCGCGAAAACCCGTCCGACAAAATCCTCCGTCAGAATCCGTTTCTTCGCCGGAGTGATAAAGCCGCCCTCCGCGCTCACGTCGAGCTGCTCGTATCCCCACGTATTTTTATAGAGATAGATCGTGTCCTGTTCCTGCTCTTTTACGCCAAAAAAACTCTTTTCCGTCTGATCGGCCGTAAAAGTCAGCATCTCCTTGCGGCCGCAGGCGACGAGAAATTCCTCCATGCGCTGATAGGTCACGGGGCCGGCCGTCATGCCGCGGTAGAGCGCGCGGTAAACCGCATCATTTCCCCGGAGCAGTTCCGAAAACGACGGGGCCGTAAAAATACGGAACCCCTCTCGCTGGCTTTTCTGGCAGATCTCCGCGAACGCGTCCAGATCACGCACCTCCGGCGTGTTCTTCTCCGTGTTCAGCGCGACCTCCGCCCGCACCGGTATCTTCATCTCGCCGGCGCTGCTGATCAGAATCAGACTGCCCTCGATCACCGAGCCGAAGGGCAGTCCCTTCGTGTCGATCCCGTAGAGCAGCCTGCAGCTTTCTCCGCGAAAGGAATTCTCCGCCAGCAAAATCCGCCGGTTGTCGGACGTTACGACGCCCTGTATTTTTTTTCCGTCCTCCGTCCGGATCTCAACCGAGCCCTGACGCTGCTCGCCGGGCCGAAGCTTCATCTCAATCGACTTTGCCGAACAGATGACGCCCGGAAGCGGACTGTATTGATTCTGCATTGTGCTTTCCATTCACGCACCGCCTTATCTTGACTGAATTTCTGTCACGATTTATCATAATAACCAATTACATGCATCGGAATTTTGCGATTTTGCATTCAATTTTATTATACATCAGCATCAGAGGGTTCGCAATTAAAGAGGGAGGAAGCCATGCTCAATCACAAGGACCATTTTCATGGCAGCGATCTGGAGAAAATCGAAGAAATTTACCATATAAAGAAGGAAGATATCACGAGTTTTTCGGCGAACATCAATCCGCTGGGCATCCCGGATCAGCTGAAGCGCCAGCTGGCGCAGCATCTGGACGCGATTCAGTCGTACCCGGACCGCGAGTACAGAGATCTCCGCGCGTGCATCGCCGCCTACTGCGGAGCATCCGCCGACCAGATCATCGTCGGAAACGGCTCAACGGAGCTCATCTCCCTTGTGATTTCCGCAGTTCACCCGAAAAAGGCGCTGATCCTCGGCCCCTCATACTCCGAGTATGAGCGGGAAATTACCCTGAACGGCGGGCACACGCTGTATTACCCCCTTCAGGAATCCAAAGGGTTTCAGATGGATGTGGATGATTTCTGCGCGCATCTGACCGATGATCTCGATCTGCTCGTCCTGTGCAATCCGAACAACCCGACCTCGACCGCGGTCAACGCGGACGAAATGCGCCGCATCCTCGACGCCGGCCTCCAGCACGGCATCTTCGTGATGATCGACGAGACGTACGTGGAATTCACCGACGCGGACGACCGGATCTCCGCCGTACCACTCGCCGGCTATTATACGAACCTGGCCATTCTGCGCGGAACCTCGAAATTTTTCGCGTCGCCGGGGCTCCGGCTCGGCTACGCCGTGACCGGAAGCCGCGACCTGCACCGCCACATCAGCGAGCGGCAGGACCCCTGGACCATCAGCTCCCTCGCTGAGATCGCGGGAAAACTGATGTTTCAGGACCGGGAGTACATCAAAAAGACCCACGATCTGATCGCGTCGGAACGGAGCAGGCTTTACCGCGGGCTTTCCGGCTGGGACACCGTCACCGTGTACGAGCCGAAGGCGAACTTCATGCTCGTCAAGATCCTGAAGGAGGATGTCAACGCCGACCTGCTGTTCGATCACTGCATCCGGAAGGGGCTGATGATCCGGAACTGCTCAACCTTCCCGTTCCTCTCAAACCGGTTCTTCCGGTTCTGCTTCATGATGCCGGAGGACAACGATCTGCTGATCCGGACCATCAGCGAAATTCTGCCTCCGACCTTCGGCTGATCCGGCGGAGGCCGCTTCAGGATGCGCTCCTTTTGCCGTCCCCGAAATCGAACAGCGAAATCTGATTCGTTTCCGGCAGATCCTTCAGGATTCCGAGACGGTCCAGCGTGTCGGACACCGTCCGTCCGACTTTCGCCCGCTTCCGGAAATCGTCCTTCGAGAGAAATACGCCGTCGCGGGCGGCCAGCACGATGCTGTCGGCCGCCTTCTCCCCCAGCCCCTCGATGGAGTCAAGGGAAGGCATCAGTTTTCCGTCTACGATCTGGAAGCGGTGCGCCTTCGCCCGGTACAGGTCGATCGGGGTGAAGGAGAATCCGCGGGCGTACAGCTCCTGCACAATCCGCATGTCCTTGTACATATCCTGCTCCTGATTCGTCGCGGTATCCTTATGGGCGAGGTACCCGTCCATGTACTCCCCGAGGCGTTCCTTCCCCATGCACATTTTTTCATAGGAAAATGCCGACGCGCGGATCGAGAAATACGCCGCGTAATAAGCGAGCGGGTAATAGATCTTGTACCACGCGATGCGGTACGCCATCATAACGTACGCCACCGCGTGCGCCTTCGGGAACATATATTTGATTTTCTCGCAGGATTCGATGTACCAGTCCGGTACGCCGTGATCCTTCATGTCCTTCGTCCACTGGGGCCATTCCCTGACTTTTCCGGCCGCGACCTTTCCCTTTCGGACGCGCTCCATAATCGTGAAGGACTCCTCGCTCTCCAGGCCTTTTTCGATCAGATACGTCATAATGTCGTCGCGCGTGCAGATCGCGGTGGAAATGGTCGCCTTCCCTTCCTCGATCAGCGTCTGGGCGTTGCCGAGCCAGACGTCCGTCCCGTGGGACAAGCCGGAGATGCGGATCAGGTCCGAGAAGCACTCCGGCTTTGTGTCCAGCAGCATCTGGATGACGAAGTCCGTCCCGAACTCCGGCACGCCAAGACATCCGAGCTGCGTGCCGCCGATATCCTCCGGGCTGATTCCCAGCGCCTCCGTACTCTTGAACAGGCTCATGACCTTCGGCTCATCCAGCGGAACCTCCGTTGCGTCCGTCCCGGTCAGATCCTCCAGCATTCGGATCATCGTCGGATCATCGTGCCCGAGGATATCCAGCTTCAGAAGGTTGGAATCAATCGAGTGGTAATCAAAATGCGTCGTCACGATGTCGGTGTTCATATCATCCGCGGGATGCTGCACCGGCGTAAACGAATTGATGTCCTCCCCGAAGGGCAGAACGATGATGCCGCCCGGATGCTGTCCGCTCGTTCTGCGGATGCCGACGCAGCCCTGCACGATCCGGTCGATCTCGCAGGTCCGCTTATGGACGCCCCGCTCCTCGTAGTAATTTTTTACGTATCCGAACGCCGTCTTGTCGGCGAGCGTCCCGATCGTCCCGGCGCGGAACGTCTGACCCGCTCCGAAGATGACCTCCGTGTATTTGTGGGCCTTGCTCTGGTACTCGCCCGAGAAATTCAGGTCAATATCCGGCTCCTTGTTCCCCTTGAATCCCAGGAAGGTCTCGAATGGGATGTTAAATCCCATCTTCGTCAGCTTTTTCCCGCAGTTCGGGCAGTACGCGTCCGGCATATCGCATCCGGCCTTGCCCATCGCCTTGTACTCCTGCACCTGTTCGGAATCAAAGTCGACGTACTTGCATTCGTCGCACAGATAATGGGGCGGAAGTGGGTTCACCTCCGTGATGCCGGCCATCGTCGCGACAAACGACGAGCCGACCGATCCTCTGGATCCGACGAGATAGCCGTCCTCATTCGATTTCCACACGAGCTTCTGGGCGATGATATACATGACCGCGTACCCGTTGGAGATAATCGAGGTCAGCTCGCGCTCCAGCCGCGCGCTGACGATTTCCGGAAGATTCTCTCCGTAAATCTCATGCGCCCTGCGGTAGCAGATCTCGCGAAGGGTCTTGTCCGAATCTTTGATGACCGGCGGAAACTTGCCGGCGCGGATCGGCGAGATCTTGTCAATCTGGTCCGCGATCGCCTGCGGGCTGTCGATGACGACCTCGTGTGCCTTGTCACTGCCGAGGTAGGAAAATTCCTTCAGCATCTCTTCTGTCGTGTGCAGGTAGAGCGGCGCCTGATCATCCGCGCCGCGGAATTTCTTTCCGGACATGATGATTCTCCGATAGATCTCATCCTCCGGATCGATGAAATGCACGTCGCACGTCGCGACGACCTTCTTGCCGAACTGCTCCCCCAGCTTCACGATGCGGCGGTTCAGATCCCGCAGATCCTCCTCATTCTTCACCGAATCCTGCTTCTCGTCATCGATCAGGAACGCGTTATTCCCGATCGGCTGAATCTCCAGATAGTCATAGAAATTGACGATCCGGGCGATCTCCCGGTCGTCCGCGCCGCGCAGCAGCGCGTCAAACAGTTCGCCCTGCACGCAGGCGCTGCCCAGCAGCAGTCCCTCCCTGTGCTTCATCACGACGCTCTTTGGCAGCCGCGCCCGCATCTTGTAGACATAATGGAGATGGGACTCCGACACCAGCCGGTAAAGATTGACGCGGCCGGTCTCGCCCGTCGCCAGAATGATCGCGTGATGGCTCGGGAGTTTCCGCTTCGCCCCCTCATCCATCGCGCCGAATTCATTGAGCGCGTCCAGGTCAAAGATGTCCCGCTCCGCCAGCATCTCCGTAAATTTCACGAAAATATCGGCCGTACACGCCGCGTCGTCAACCGCGCGGTGATGGTGTCCGAGCGGAACGCCGGCCGCCTTCGCCACCTTATCCAGCTTAAACGTGGAAAGACCGGGCAGCAGCACCCGGGCCATCGCCACCGTATCGACGACCGTAAATTCCTTTTTGATCTGCCGGCGCTCACACTCGCGGAGGATAAAACCGATATCAAAATCCGCGTTGTGGGCGACCATCACAGCGTCGCCGCAGAACTCCAGAAACTGCGGAAGAACGGTTCCGATATCCGGCGCGTCCTCGACGTCTGCGTCCGTGATGCTCGTAAGCTGTTCGATCCGCATCGGAATCGGGATTCCCGGATTAACGAACGTCGAGAACCGATCCGTGATCTTGCCGCCCTCCACTTTTACCGCACCGATCTCGATGATCCTGCAGGTCTGATTCGACAGCCCCGTCGTCTCAAGGTCGAATACCACAAATGTGTCGGACAGCTTCTGCCCCCTGCTGTTCCGGGCGATGCCCTTCATATCGTCGACGAGGTAGGCTTCCATCCCGTAGATCACCTTGAACGGAGCCGAGACCTTCTTCAGTTCCTCCTTCGACGCCTCCGGATGATCCTTTTCGTACTGCTTCCGGTACGCGCCGTCGATCTCCTCCATCGCGTGGTTTGCGTCCGGGAACGCCTGGACGACGCCGTGATCCGTGATGGCGATAGCGGGGTGGCCCCACTCATACGCACGTTTTACGAGAACACCCGCGTCCGTGATCCCGTCCATATCACTCATCTTCGTGTGACAGTGCAGCTCCACGCGCTTCTCCGGGTAATTGTCAAAGCGCTTCCGGCGGAAATCCGCGGATTTGCGGATACCGGTGACCGACAGAACCGCAAGTTCATGCTCGAAGGAATCGACGACCGCCTTCCCCTGCACACGGATGAAGGTGCCCTTTCTCAGCTTCGACTCCATCTCCGGAATCTCTTCCTGCGAAACGAAGCATTTGACGCGGATGGTATCCGTATCGTCCGTGACCGTCAGGATGACGAGTCCTCTTCCGTTTCGGAGCGGTCGGCTCTCTTCGGCGATAATCTGTCCGCGGATGATGACCGTCCCGGAAAACTCATCCAGATCCGCGATCGGCATGCTGTCGCCCTCAATGTTCCGTCCGTACAGCTGATCCGGATCGCCCGGATCTGTCTGCACGAGGCTTCTCCCCCTCTTCTGCCCGATGGAGGATTTTCCGCTTCCGGACCGGAAGGATCCCGCTTTGTCCGCGCTCTTCTTTCCGGAAGCCTTCTCCCCGGTTTTTTCACCCTTCGCCGCCGGAGAATCGTTCCCTGAGGTCTCCGTTCCCAAAGCCGCCGGCTCCGCGGGGCGCTCCTCCGACGCTCTTCTTCCCAGCGGCGTGCGTGCGATGACGTGTTCCGCCGCGGCGCGCATCAGATGTTCGCTCTTTTTCAGCCGTTCGGAGCGCTGCGCCTTATAATAGCTGATTCCGATCGAAACGCGCATGCCGCACCGCTCATTGATAATCTGTTCTACGGCCCGGTAGAGTGTTTCTTCCTCCCCGCGGGCGACCGCGGAATCCTCGAGCGCCATCACCATTTCCCGATCGGACGGATAGGAAAGCACCGCCGTGTGGAACAGGTACGCCAGGATGTGACTCCGGCGGGACAGCTCCAGCTCGATGCTGTCCCGGTACAGATCCATCAGCGTCTGCGGCGTGTAGAGCTTCGACAGATGAAAATGCTCGATCACCGTCACCGTGACCGGGACGTCCGGAAAGAGCTGATCCTTGATCGCATCCTCCAGCTCATAGATGTACTGTTTTTCGATACAGGTATCCCCGGAAATATAGACGCGGAGATGATCCTTTCTGCGGTTGAGCGTGACCCGCTCCACCCGCACTCCCGAAAGAACCCCCTCCAGGCGCTTCCCCGGGTCAAGTCCCGGGAAGACATCCGAAAACAGCCGTGTATCCGTTTCCATAGAATTCATCATCTCCGCATTAATGTGTAGAATCCATCATCTGATCCAGTTCTTCTCTGAGGGCGGACAGCAGCTCCTCCTCCGGAACTTTCCGGATAATCTCGCCCTTCCGGAGCAGCAGACCGACGCCGTCGCCTCCCGCGATTCCGAAATCCGCCTCCCGCGCTTCGCCCGGTCCGTTCACGACGCAGCCCATGACGGCGATCTTCAGACCGTCCAGCGGCAGCGACTGGACCATCGCCTCGACCTGATTTGCCAGACCGACAAGATCAATCTTCGTCCTGCCGCACGTCGGGCAGGAAACGACCTCGACGCCGCCCTTCCGGAGGCCGAGCGTCTTCAGAATCCGCTTCGCCGAGCGCACCTCCTCGATGGGAGCGCCGGTCAGCGAGACGCGGATCGTGTCGCCGATCCCCTGGTAGAGGATGATGCCGAGTCCCACCGCGGACTTGATGTTGCCGGAATAAAGCGTCCCCGCCTCCGTGATGCCGACGTGAAGCGGGTGATCCGTCCGGTCCGCGATGAGTTCATGGGCCCGCGCGCACATCAGGACGTCCGATGACTTGATGCTGATCACGAGGTTGTCGTACCCCATATCCTCGATCACCGCGGCCTCGCGCAGCGCGCTCTCAACCAGCGCCTCCGCCGTGACGCCGCCGTATTTCTCCAGCAGACTCTTCTCAAGGGAACCGCTGTTGACGCCGACGCGGATCGGGATGTTCCGGTCCTTCGCCTCGCGAACGACCGCGCGCACACGGTCCTCCGATCCGATATTGCCCGGGTTGATGCGGATTTTGTCCGCCCCGTTTTCCATCGCCGCGATCGCGAGGCGATAGTCAAAATGGATGTCCGCGACGAGCGGAATGTGAATCCGCTCCTTAATCGCCTTCAATGATTTCGCGGCCTCCATGGTCGGAACCGCGCACCGGATGATATCGCAGCCCGCGTTCTCCAGCTCGTTGATCTGCTCTGCGGTCGCCTCCGCGTCTTCCGTTTTCGTATTGGTCATCGACTGAATCAGGACCGGATTTCCGCCTCCGATCACCCGGTCACCGATTCTTACGGTTTTTGTAATTCTTCTTTCGTGCATGAAATCCCTTCTCTCCCCGGATCGCCCCGTCAGATGCGCCGGTACGTCCGGAATGTATAAGTCAGTTCGAAATACGTCTGCTCAGCGCTCTCCTCCGCCAGTTCCCACTGCGGATCGCGGTCCAGATCGGGAAAATAGGTATCCGCCTCGTAGGCGTAGTCGATTTTCGTCACGTAAACCGTATCGCACCAGGGCAGAAGCAGCCGGTAAATCTGCTCTCCGCCGATGACAAAGCATTCTTTATCGCGGCAGTCCTCCAGAATCTTCGAAAGCTCATCCGTGTCATGAGCCACCCTGGCACCTGGCACCGTCAGATCCCTGTTTCTCGTAAGAATGATGTTCGTCCGGTTTTTCAGCGGTCTTCCCATCGGCATGCTCTCAAGCGTCTTTCTGCCCATGATCACGACATTTCCCGATGTCGTCTCCCGGAAAAAACGCATGTCCGCAGGGATACTCACCAGAAGCTTTCCCTTATTGCCGATCGCCCAGTTCCTGTCCGCGGCCAATATCGCTTTCATCTCTTTCCGTCCCTCTTTCTCCTTCACACCGCGACCGGAATATTCCGGATCTGCGGTCCCGTCACGTAGCCTTCGACGATCAGATCGTCCGTCGTAAAGTCATAAAAATTCCGGATTTCCGGATTCAGGCGCACCTTCGGCGCGTCGTGCGTCTCACGCGCGATCAGCTCCTCCACAAGCGGAACGTGCCGGTCATAGATGTGCGCATCCGCGATCATATGGACAAGCTCGCCCGGAATCATATCGTTCACCTGCGCAAACATCATCAGAAGGATCGCGTACTGACAGACGTTCCAGTTGTTCGCGGTCAGCACATCCTGAGAGCGCTGGTTCAGCACCGCGTTCAGGATCAGTTTATCACAGCCCTTCTTCTTCGTCACATTGAACGTCATTGAATACGCGCAGGGATACAGCGCCATCTCGTGCAGATCCTGATGCACGTACATATTCGTCATGATCCGCCGGCTGTAAGGATTGTGCTTCAAATCGTAGAGCACCCGGTCCACCTGGTCCATGTCCCCCTCTTTATAATGATGCTTTACGCCGAGCTGATATCCGTACGCCTTGCCGATGGATCCGGTCTCGTCCGCCCAGGCGTCCCAGATGTGGCTGTGCAGGTCGTGCACATTGTTCGACTTCTTCTGCCAAATCCAGAGAACCTCGTCCATGCAGCTTTTCAGCGCCGTTTTCCGGAGGGTGATCGCCGGGAATTCCTTCGAGAGGTCATACCGGTTCACAACGCCGAATTTCTTGATGGTATACGCGGGCGTCCCGTCGTCCCAGTGAGGACGGACCTTTTCGCCCTTCGTGTCGCATCCGTTGTCGATGATCTCTCTGCACATATTGATAAATACGTGATCTGCGTAACTCATAATTAATTTTTTCTCCCGTATCCCGTTTTGTACCGCCGCGCTATAATGGCGCCTGCTGATTGAAGTTATTATAAGAGATCCGATGTGGAAAAGCAATTACCGGCACTTTACACGGAGGCCGGATCGATCTGGTATAATAAACAGCCTCGCGATCGACGCGATCATCGATGAGATGTCGCGCCGGAGAGCGCGGTGTCTCTAAAAAAAGAATTGTTTTACCGTTTAAAATTGTTTATGATAGAAAAAAGCGATTACGCTTCATGAAACACCGGAGGTAAAAAACATTGAAAAAATTTCTGGAAGAATTTAAGACATTTATCTCTCGCGGCAACGTGATGGACCTTGCCGTCGGCATGATCATCGGTTCCGCCTTCACGGCAATCGTATCCTCTCTCGTCGACGACGTCCTGATGCCGGTCATCTCGCTGTTCACCGGCGGAATGGACTTCAACGACTGGGGCATCCGGCTCGCCGGAGGCGGCATGGTAAAGCTCGGATCGTTCCTTGCGGCCGTGATCAACTTTATCATCGTCGCGTTCGTCATTTTCCTCATGGTAAAAGCCATCAACCGCCTGCACGATCTGGCGGCCGGTCCGAAGGAAGAGGCGGCTCCCACCACAAAGATCTGCCCGTACTGCAAGTCCGAGATCGACATCGCCGCCACCAGATGCCCGCACTGCACATCCGTTCTCGAGGACGATGCAAAAACGCGTAAATAAAAATCCGGCTGCCGGCCTGAACAATCACCTGTGTGATGAAAAGACCCGGCAGCCGTTTTTATTTCCCGCTCCCTTTCGCTCTGTTTCCTTGCGCCCTCATGCCGAGAGGAACTGATCGACGCCGTTTGCGATTCCCTCCGCAATTTTCTGCTGATAATCGTCCGTCGCGAGTTTCTGCTCTTCCTCCGCGTTTGAGAGATAACCGACTTCCACAATCGTCGCCGGCACCTTGCACCAGTTAATTCCGCTCATCGTGTCCGTCTCCCAGACCGACTGCTTCGTGCACTGCGCGGAGGCCGCGATGCCGTCGAGCACGTCCGACGCGAGCGCGTGACTATCGGAATAAAGCTCGCCGTTGTAGGGATTGGCGGACGTCTGACAGATCGTCATGGCGCCGCTCACGCCGGAATTTTCCGATCCGTTGGCGTGGACGCGGATAAAAGCGGCCGCGTTCGCGTCATTCGCGATCCCGGCCCGTTCTGAATTGCTGAGATTCACATCGTTTGATGTCCGTGTCATCACGACATTGTACCCGCGCTCCGTCAGGATTGACTGGAGCTTGAGACTGATCTGAAGGTTCAGCTCGTACTCCTTCAGACCGGTCGTCTTTCCTGTGGCTCCGCCGGTCACCTTCGCCTTCATCTGCGAGGATCCCGGCCCCACCGGTTCCTTGCTCTGATCCGCCTGCGCCTGATGGCCCGGATCGATGACGACCGTCTTTCCGTTTCCGGACGCGGCCGCCGTCTGCGGCGACCCGTCCGTTTTCGTGATCAGATCCTCACGGATGTAATAAATTCCTCCGTCGATCCGGATCTGATACCATCCGTCTTCCTCTCCGGCAACCTCAACCACGGTATTCGCCGGCAGACTCTTGTAGATTTCGCTGTCCGTCGACGGCGCCGTCCGCACGCGGACTTCCGTATTGGTCCGGTAGACCGCGCTCCCGCTGTCCGCCGAAGATGCACTCACCGGTTCCGGAACAAGCACGTCCGAACCATTCCCGCTGGCGGAAGAAACCGCCTCCGACGCCGATGTCGAAGTGCTCCCGGCCGCGGACGAACCCGAAACCGCAGACACGGACTGATCCGCCGGACTCTGAACCGACGTCCCGCCGGCGCTCATGCCTCCGGAATCTTTGCTGCTCTTCGGACCGAACGCACAGCCCGCCAGTGCCAGCGCCAGCAGCGCCGCAAGCGCGGCTGAAACGCCGATCTTTTTTCCTTTATTCTGCATCGGTATCACCGTCCATTTCTGTTTTTTCCCTTTTCGGGATCAGTGTCAGAAGACCGCCGATCAGGATCGCCGCGTCCCCCAGATTGAAGAAAACTTTCTGAAGAGGCCGGATCTTCGTCGGAACGTGAAGATAATCGGTCACATATCCCTGATGGAACCGGTCGTACCAGTTCGACAGCGCCCCGCCCATCAGGATCGCGTAGCCGGTCTTCGCCGCCGCGCCCTTCTTCCCTGCCAGAGCCCTCACCGCCGTCGCCACCAGCGCGGCGAATGTCAGCCGCTCCGCAAGTTTCGGCCATTTTTTCAGCATTCCCATCGCGAGACCGTTGTTGTGGACCTTCCGGACCTTGATGCGGCAGCCCGGGATTTCCTTTTCTTCATCGTCGCCGACATTCGACTCGACGTATTTTTTCGCCATCAGGTCGATGAGAAAGATGAGAACCGCGATCAGCACAAAAATCATACTGTTCCCTCCCTCTGCGCGGGCAGCTGCGATCTCAGGATGATCCCCGGACCTCCTCTGTGTTCGATGTAATTCTTCGTAATCACAACTTCGCCGATGTTTTTATCCTTCGGGATTTCATACATGATATCCAGCATGAACTCCTCCAGAATCGCCCGGAGCGCCCTTGCGCCGGTCTCCCGCTCCATCGCCATCTTCGCGATCGAATGCAGCGCGTCATCCTCGAAGACAAGCTTCACGCCGTCCAGCTCCAGCAGGCGCTCGTACTGCTTCAGAATTGCGTTGCGCGGCTCCTTCAGAATTTCGACGAGCATATCCTCCGTCAGCTTCTGAAGCGAAAACAGAACCGGAAGGCGCCCGAGAAATTCGGGAATCATGCCGAAATTCCGAAGATCCTCCACCGTCACCTTCTGGAGGATGTCCGGATCGCCGTCATATTTGTCCCGCAGATCCGCCTGAAATCCGATGCCCGCGCTCCGGTTCAGCCGGTTTCTGATGATCTCCTCAAGTCCCGGAAAGGCGCCGCCGCAGATGAACAGAATGTTGCTCGTGTCGACCGTCTCCATCGGAACCATCATATTTTTGCTGGACGCGCCCACCGGCACCTCGATTCTGCTTCCCTCGAGCAGCTTCAAAAGTCCCTGCTGAACCGCTTCTCCGCTGACGTCCCGCTGATTCAGATTCTTCTTTTTCGCGAGCTTGTCGATCTCGTCGATGAAAATAATGCCGTGCTCCGCCTTCTCCACATCATTGTCCGCCGCGGCCAGCAGCTTCGACACGACGCTCTCCACATCGTCGCCGATGTACCCGGCCTCCGTGAGGGATGTGGCGTCCGTCATCGCCAGCGGCACATTCAGCAGCTTCGCGAGCGTCTGAACCATATACGTCTTGCCTGATCCGGTCGGACCGATCATCAGCATGTTCGATTTCCGGATCTCGACGCCGTCCTTCGGCTCCGTGAGAATTCTCTTGTAATGATTGTAAACGCCGACCGACATGATTTTCTTCGCCCGGTCCTGCCCGATTACATATTCATCGAGCGCCGCCTTGATTTTGTGCGGCGGAAGAACGTCGTCCATCGTCATCTTTTTCTGCGGCTTTTCCTTTTTCTCCGCTTTCTTCTGCTGAGCCGGTCTGCCGCCGATCCCGAACTGGGAAAGATCGATCGAGCCGATCCCCTTCGTGATGTTCTCCATCAGCGTGTTCATATCCGTATTGTTCAGATTGTTCTGAACGGTATCGAACGCCCGCTGCATACAGTCCCTGCACACAAGCATTCCGCCCGGCAGCGCGGTCAGCGGCCCCGTCTTGCTCTCCGGCCTGTGGCAGATGCTGCACGCCCGCCCCCTGTTTTCCCGGGAACCGTCATCGGTGCTGTTATCCGGATCATTCTCCGGCGTCGTTATCCTGTCTTTCTCGTCTGCCATAAAAAGTCCTCCTGTTTATTCCCTGATTATAGGATAAACCGGAGGACATTACAAGCGGACGGGTTACTCCCTGCGCAGCGCGTCGATCGGGTTCAGATTCGCCGCCTTTACAGACGGCAGCAGGCCGAACAGAATGCCGATCAGCATCGAAAAGGCAAAGCTCACGATGATCGCCGGCACACTGACCGCCGTCGGGGTTCCGCTCATGGCGGAAATCACCTTTGCGAGGATCAGACCGGAAATCACGCCGATCACGCCCCCGATGCTGGTGAGCATGGCGGATTCCGTCAGAAACTGCAGGAGGATGGTCTTCTTCTTCGCGCCGAGCGCTTTCTTCAGGCCGATCTCGGAGGTCCGCTCCGTCACGGACACAAGCATGATGTTCATGACGCCGATGCCGCCGACCAGAAGAGCGATGCTCGCGATCCAGATCAGAAGATTGTTCGTGCTCTTCGAGAGATTCTGCTGATCCCTCGCCTTTTCGACGAGATCCTCCGCCTGATAAGTGAATCCGCCGTCCCCGCTCTGCACCGACTGGTTCATGATCTCCGCCGCCTCCCTGCCGACGCGGCTCATCTGCTTCGTCTCCTTCGCGCGGATGACGCAGTTCTCCGGTTCGTCAAACTGAAACAGAACCGGCCACACCGAATCCGGAAAGCAGATCGTCCCGAAATCCTGTTCATTGTACATCACGTAATCCTGATAAGAGTTGATGACCGGCTTAAACCCGTCCGCCCGCCGGATCACACCGACGACCGTGAACGGCTCCCCGGACACCTCGATTACTTTGCCGACCGCGGATTCACCCGGGCAGAGCGACTCCGCGGCGGTCTGGTCCAGAAGCACGATTTTGCGTGCGGACTCAAAATCTTTCTCCGAAAACGGGCGGCCCTGATACGTCTCGTACCCCGATGCCGACAGATAATGGGAATCGATGCCGCGCGCGCCCGCCATATCGAGCGTCTGCGTGCCGCACCGGACCGAATCCAGATAACTTCTTGTGTAGTAAAAGGATGCGTCCTCCGCCCCGTCGATGGAGCGGATCTGCTCCTTCTGGCTGTCGGAGAGCGGAGAGACGCCCTGTGGCGTCCCCATGCTCATGTCGTAGCTGTCGCTCCCCTGCCGGAGCGATACTGTCACCGCGTTGCTGCCGGCGCCGATCAGATTTTTCATAATCTGGTCATTCGTCCCTTTAATTGCCGATACGATCGCGATAATCGACGCAATTCCGATAATCACGCCGAGCATCGTAAGGAACGACCGCAGCTTGTGCGACCAGATTCCCCTTATGGCGAATCGGATATGTTCTCCCATCACCGGCCTCCTTAACTGCTGTAAATCTGTTCTGCGGTACCCCGCTTCGTCTTTGCTCCGTCCTTCGTATTTCTCCCGTACGGAAACGCGATCGAGTCCTCCTCCGTCACTCCGGACAAAATCTCATACATGCCGCCCGAAAGCTTCCCGAGCTGCACGCTTCGTTTCTTCAGTGTGCCGTTTTCATCGGCATAGACGTAGGGGCTTCCCTCGTCGGTCCGGACAAATGCCCGGTCGAGCATCAGCGGCGCACTGTCTCCGGCGTCCTCCGGCGCTTCGAACGACAGGTCGAGCCACTCGCCCTCCCCGATTTCCGCGCTGTCATCCTGAATCACCGCGGTAAACGGATACCAGGTCTTGCTGCTGTCGCCGAACTGATTCGTCGTGTCCGGATACGGGGAGATGGACGTGATCTCCGCCTCGCAGGTAGTTCCGCTCATATAAGACTGAACCGTGACGGTATCTCCCGTCTTCACGAGGCTGTACTGATCTTCTGACAAACCTCCCCGCACCGTCATCCCAGAAGCGGCGGCGACCTCGATCAGCGGCGAGCCGTCCTTCGGCGGATTCTTCGGATCGCCGGCCTTCCGGACCGTCCCGTCGAACGCCGCTTTCACATCGCGGTCCGCCAGCGCCTGCTCCGCTCTTCTCACCTTCAGTTCCGATTCGCGGTAATCAAGACGCAGATCCCTCAGCGTGTCCTGCTGCTCTTTCTTCGCGTCCGCGAGCTCTTCCTTCGTATACTGCGCGTCCTGCGGGATCAGCGTGACGCTTCCTCCGGAGATGCTGTCCGCCGGATCATCCGCTCCCTTCGATCCGCTCCCGTCCGATGAAGCTGTCCCGTCTGCGGAAGACGCCGCGTCCGACGGGGATGAGACCGCGGTCAGCACGACCGGGAAGGACGCAAGAGATGCAGAGGACGCATTTCCGCTGCCCGGATTTTTGTCCGAGCCCGAACCGCCGTCCGGATTTCCGCCCGGATCGGAACTGCCATCCGGTTGATTTCCCGGATCGATGCTGCCTCCCGGATTTTCGTCCGAACCGGAACCGCTGCCCGGCTGATTGCCCGAACCGGATCCGCCTCCCTGCTGCGGATCTTCCGTCTTTACCTTCTCCGGGAGAATAAAGCTTCCGTTCTTCGGAATCTCACTCGTCCAGGTTTCTTCCACGTCAGCCAGATCCGACGCGTTCTGGGCCCAGATGCGGATCAGCTTTCCCGCCGGGCTTCCGCCCTCGCGGATCTCGAGCAGGAAATACGCGTTCCCGTCCGCATCCTTCTTCAGACCTTTTAAAAGGCGAATAAAGCCGCTGTCCACGGGCGCGCCTTCGGCCACGAGAAACCGGTACGGATTTCCCTCGGAACCGGCTGCGGATCCGCCGCCCTCTCTCCAGAAATAAGCGGCGTCTGCGGTGAGCGACCTGTTAAGGACCGCACGGCCCGCGAGCACGGATTTGCCGCCTGTTTCCTCTGAACCGCCCGCGTTGTCTTTCTCGCCCGGATTCCCGTCCGGATCGGTTTCCCCGCCGGTTTTGCCGTTCCCGTCCGGAATTTCGCTGTTCCCATTCCCTTCGGCGCCATCCTGCTCCCCGTCCGTCTCCGATCCACCGTCCCCGTCTGTTTCCGCCGGATCCACGCGTTCGGGTTCCGTCGCTTTCCCGGTCGGCCGGATCTTCGAGAGCGTCGCAAGATTCTTCTCCGCCGTCTCGATTCTGAGGCGGATCGTCTGCTGGTCAAGCTTTTCTTTTTCCAGGTTCAGACTGGTCCCTGTGGCGTCATATGTGAGAAGAACATCGCCCTTTTTGACCGCATCGCCTTCCTTCACGCGGACCGCACCGATTGTTTCCGTTCCTCCCGCGTAGATTTTCTGCGTCGTGCCGTCATCCGCCACTCCCGACGCGGAACCGGCGCTGCTCCACCATCCGCCGGAGAGATCGGAAACCGGAACGACCAGGACGCGCTGATCTCCGCCCGTCGTCTTCCGGACCGCCGCCGTCACTCCCGCGGCGCTTCCGGCCAGAACCGCGCAGGTGACGACCGCCGCCGTCAGTTTTCCTCTGTTTTTAAACCGGATCCTTTTCATTTCCGTGCCTCCGTTTCCTGCGCCCTCTCCGGGCCGGTCAGAACGCCGTCCCGGATCATGGCGATCTTTTCCGCGTGCTGTGCGATCGCCGCGTCATGCGTGATCATCAGAATCGTCACACCCTCCCCGTTCAGTTCCCGGAACAGCTCCATGATCTGGACGCCGGATGCGGAATCCAGCGCGCCGGTCGGCTCATCCGCAAGAAGGATTTTCGGATGATTGATCATCGCCCGCGCGATGGCGACGCGCTGCTTCTGCCCTCCGGAAAGCTGGTTCGGAAGGAAGCCGGTGCGGTCCGACAGTCCGACCTTCCCGAGCATCTCTTCCGCCCGGCGGAGTCTTTCATTTCGCGGGACGCCCGCGTATGTAAGAGGAAGGGCGACATTTTCCAGCGCGCTTTCATAAGGGAGAAGCTGGAAACTCTGGAAGATAAAACCGATCTTGTTCAGGCGGATTTCCGCCATCTCGTCATCGCTGCACCGGCTCACAAGCCGGCCGTCCAGATAGATCTCCCCCTCCGTCGCCTGGTCGAGGCATCCGATCAGATTCATCAGGGTCGACTTTCCCGACCCGGACGGTCCCATAACTGCCGTGTACTCCCCTTCCTCCATCTCGAAATTCACGTGTGAGAGCGCCGGCACTTCCAGTTCCCCCTGTCTGTACTTTTTACTGACATCCACAAGCTTCAGGATCATCGGATCACCTCCCGGAACTGTACAGGGCGTCACCGGAATCATCCGATCCGCCATTGACCGTCATCCCGCTCATCGGAGCCGTCTTCATGCCCTCCTTCAGGGCGCCGTCCGGAATCGCGATCTGGTCCGTGTTCTTCAGACCGCTCCGGATTTCATACGCCCCGTTTTCCTCATCGTACTCCCCGAGTGTGACCGCCTGCTTTTTCAGTCTGCCGTTCCGGTCCGCCCACACGAAGGGGTGCGCCTCATCGCTCCGGTCAATCAGAAATTCCGGAAGATACATCCCGGCTTTTTTCTCCGTCTGGCCGTTGTCCGGCTCAAGGTAAACGTGCTGGCCCATCATCAGCCCCTCAGAGGATTCCAGCTTCACGTAAAACGGATAATTGCTGCTGGCTGTCTCCTCCGATCCGTCCTGCGCGTAGCTTCCGCCCGACTGGCTCTTCGCGTTTTCCGTGTCAATGGATTCGATTGTTCCCTTCCAGGTCTGATCTCCGACCCTTGAGTAGACGACCACCGGCTGATCTTTTGTGAGCTCTCCGATGTTCTGCTCATTGACGGTTCCCTTCACCCGCAGATCCCCGGTCTTCATGATCGTGATCAGCGCCTGACTGTCCCCGTCCCCGGAATCCGACGAAATCGCGCCGCCTGAATTCTGTGCGCTGTTCACCGATTTTACGACGCCGTCCGCCTCGCTGGTCACAGTCGCATTTGCGATGTTCGTCTTCAGCTTTTCGATTTCCGCCTGCTTGCTGCGGATGTCGATGTCCTTCTGCTTTTTTGCGAGATCCTGTTCCTGCATCTGGATCGTCAGATTCGCCCGGTCCGCCGAAGACGCGCTTTTCTGCTGTTTTGTGAGCTCCGCGACCGTCTGCGAGATGGACGCCGACTCATTGTTCAGCCGCTCCAGATCGATCTCCGCCTGCGCGAGATCGTCCTGATACTTATCGACGTCATAGGTCAGAAGCGGCGTCCCTGTTTTGACCTCGTCCCCCGCCTTCACCAGAATTTCCTTCACGGTGCTGTCCGGGTTCTGCTGAATCGACCACGTATCCTGGGGTTCGACGACGCCCGAAAAACGGTTCGCCGCGGAAAGATCCCCGCCCGTGAAATCAGAGACCGGCTCCACAGCGGCCGTATCTCCCCCGCCTCCGCTTCTCCCGCGGATGAAAAAGAACAACGCGGCGGCAGCGGCGATGATCCCCGCCGCGATCAGAATTCGTACGATGTGCTTCTGCTTATTCTTCATGATTCCTTCCCCCTCCGGCCGTCAGGGCGCAAAACCCGTCACCGCACGAAACGCGGTTTCATCTGTGATCCGGAACTCCGGATAGCTGACGTATCCCTTCCGGCTCGTCATGACAACCGTAAGATCCGAATCCGCCCGGTCCCTTCTCACATGATCGATGCTGCTTAACAATTTCACGATGTCGTCCCGTCCGGTGATGGTCGCGGAATAATCCTTCTCCCCGCTGACATATGAAACCTGAAGTGAATTCAATGTGTCGGCAATCTCCCCGACGGTCATGGTTTTCTCCGGAACGAAGCCTTTCTTCGCCAGAAAAGCCAGCGTGTTCTCATACTCCGGATAGACATAAACCTCGCTGTACTCAGGAGTCTCAAAGTCCTGATCTTTTGCGGAATAATACGAACGGGTCACGGCAAGAACCGGCTTCTCTTCCCGAAGCGTTCCGAGCTCCGCGCGATCCATATCCTTTCGCAGCGCATCCGTAAATTGCTGCGCTTCGGACGGCGACAGATCGATCGTCGTCTGTTCCTCATAGGGCTGATAGTTCAGCCAGTTCTGAAGATCGATCCGGTTGAACTCCGAGGCCTTCATATCATAGGCAGGATTTACGCTCCTGCGGAACGCCGCATCCTTCGAGAGGGCGGAAAGCGTGTCCATGAGCGTATCCTGCGGAATCTGATAGCTGCGGTACACGAGGCCTCCCGTTTTCTTCCGGTAGGCCAGCACAACGCTGCTGTACTGTGTGCTGTCCTCCGAATCGCTGTTCAGGATGCCGGCATATTTTTTCCCTTCCTCTGCGAGTGCATAGAGTTCGGAAAAATCGGACGTCATCGTCCGGCTCACCATCTCCTTCTGCTCCTGCCCGTACCCGCTGTAAGATGTCTCCGGCATCAGAATCCCGTTGATCTCATCGCAGGCGATTCCCATCTTCGCGATCCGGCTTTCCGCCGGCAGGTACTGATCATAATCGAAGGGCTTCGCCACCACCAGCAGCATCAGCGCCACAGTTGAGCCGATGATCACAAGGGCGGACCGCCACCCCTTCAGAATGGAAGCCGGATCCAGATGCTGAACCAGCTCCATCACAACATCCGCAAGTACCGCGCCGACCAGAGCCCAGACGACCGCCCAGGCGGCGTGACTGCCCGAGCTGCCTGACATCATATAGAAAAACCAGACAAATAACAGTCCGCACGGAATGGAGACCATTCCTTTGATTACCGATGCGATCCGCGGATGAACGTATGCCGCTCCGGCCGTCTCGGACGGACGCCGCCGGTAAACGAGGATTCCCGCAAGGAACGCGGCCGCCGCGTACAGAAGAAGCGCGGCCGCCGGCGCGGCAGTCCGTCCCTCTCCCGTCTGCCATGCCACGAGCAGCGGCGACAGAAAGCGCGCCGTCGACAGAGAAATGTTATCCGACCAGAACGTATTGAAGGTTCCCATAAGGCAGCCGTAGAGGAGCAGACAGACCGGTGCGTACACCTCAATCATAACGGAGAGCAGAACGCCGATCACGACCCTTCCCGTCATCACCATAGCCAGCACCGCGATGGCGTAGACTGCCAGATAAAGCAGCGCCAGAATCAGAAGCGACCTCCAGAATAAACCGGCAGTACTCCGCGTCACCTGACGGTACGCTCCGCCCACCGCGTAAAAGGCGATCAGCTCCGACAACGCGAAGGGAACCGTCCCCATCAGCCATCCGCTCGTGAAAAACGCGAGAAAAATATGTTCCCGTTTCATCGGCATCGCGTGATAGTAATCAATTTTCCGCTGGGCGCAGAGCCAGGCGAATCCGGTGAACGCTGCCACCGACGCGCTGACCGCGATGAGCGGAATCCACTGCTCTGTGCCGAAGAATGCCTCCGTGGTAGACATCCTCGATTTTGCGATCTCCGCCGCCGTCCAGTATCCGCCCTCGACATAGTAGTCCATCTGCATCAGATAGATCACCGGAATCAGAAGGAGCTCGAACGCGGACAGAATCGACACGAGCCAAAGCCTGTTCCGCAGATCCTGGCGGATCAGATTATGAAATAAGCGCTTTGACGTCATAGCCTGCCACCTCCGTCTCATAAATAAAGATTTCCTCCAGCGTCAGCGGAATGCTTTCCGCGAACAGCGGGTCCGCCCCCTGAACCAGATCCATGATTTCCTGATGCGTCCCGCGCACGATGAAGGTCAGAAGGGATCCCTGATGTTCCGCCCGCATCACATCCAGCCCCGCCAGCAGCCGCTCCTCCTTCGCCGGGTCCCGGATGACGCACTGAACCTTCTGCATATGATACCGGAGATCGTCCAGATCCTCCGAGAGAAGAATGCCGCCCTGATGAATCAGTCCCACGTGGTCGCAGATGTCCTCCAGCTCGCGCAGGTTGTGGGATGCGATCACGGGGATAAAATCCCGGTCTATCATTTCCCGGGCGAAGATGCTTTTTACCGCCTGCCGCATCGCAGGGTCAAGACCGTCGAAGATCTCATCGCACAGCAGATATTTCGTCCCCGCAGACACGCCCAGAAGCACCGAGAGCTGCTTTTGCATGCCCTTGGAAAAGGTGCGGATCCTCCGCTCCGGCGAGAGTCCCGCCGCGGCGAGCAGCTTTGCGAACCGCTCCGCGTCAAATTTCGGGAACTGCATCTGATACGCCCTCTGCATCACGATCGGCGTCGCGTTCTGGAAGAAATATCCAGTATCCGGAAGAAAGCAGATTTCCTGCTTCACCGCCGGGTTTTCGAACACCGGCTTCCCGTCGATGAGCACTTCACCCGAATCCGCCTTCACGACGCCCGCGATCATCCGGAGCATTGTGCTCTTCCCCGCTCCGTTTGAACCGATCAGCCCGAAAATCTGATGATCATTGACCGTCAGGCTGACGCGGTTCAGCGCGGAAATCTCCCCGAATCGTTTCGTAACATTCTTAAGCTCAATCATTTCTTCCCCTCCTGATAGACTCTGTTTAAGGCGTCCTCGCACTGTTTTCTCGTCACGCCGAGGGTCTTTCCTTCCCCGAGACTCGCATAAAATTTCTCGATCCACTGCGCCCGTTTCTGCTCCTGCAGTTTCGCCGGATCCGAGACGAAGCTCCCCCGTCCCCTCACCGTATAGATATAACCCCGAAGTTCCAGCACGGTGTACGCCTTCTGGATCGTATTCGGGTTGATGGAAAGCTCCATCGCCATCTGGCGCACCGACGGCATCTTCTCATCCGGCTGCAGGATCCCGCAGAGAATCATTTTTTCAAAGCGATCGATGATCTGCTCATAGATCGGTCTCGGATCCTGATAATCGATCTGAATCACGATGTGCCTCCTTGCGTTCCTGTTTCAGACTTCCGTGTCCGGCATTAGTGTCCTGTGTATTATAGGTGTACTATATCATATAATACACTTTGCTGCAACCGGTTTGTCAAAAAGAGAAAAAATAAGCGGCGTCCGGATCGGACGCCGCCCGTTCATTTCAGAAACCGGTTCGGACTGAATTCATCAATTCTGTAGGACGGTTTTCCCTCCGCGATCAGTTCCGCGATGAGTTTTCCGGTAATCGGCGACAGCGCGATTCCGTCCCCCTCATGCCCCGCCGCCATATAGAATCCGTGCAGCGGCGCGGTTTCACCCAGCATCGGAAGGCCGTCCGGCGTGTAGGGCCGGAATCCGGAGAAGAACCGGATGATGTCCACGTTCTCCAGAGCCGGAAAGAACCGGATCGCACGCTTCATCATCACATCAATCGCCTCAAATGTGTTCTCCTTCTCGTAACCGGCGAATTCGCGGGTGCTTCCGATGATCATTCCTCCGTTCTCCGTCTGCTCGATGGAGAGCGACGCGCCGAGCTTTAAGGCGCGCTGATCCCGCACCGCCTCCGGACGAAACTTGATGATGTTGTACCGCGCACACTGAACCGTCGCACGCATGAAGAAATCGACCGGCTCCGTGACGGCCAGCTGCCCCTTCCTCGGTGTGACCGGCAGGTCCAGGCCCGCCATCTTCGCAATCTGCCCCGCCCAGGATCCGCAGGCGTCAACGACGACATCGCTGTAGTAATCGCCGCGGCCGGTGCGCACGCCCTTCACCGCCCCGTCCCGGATGATCATTCCCGTGACCTCCGTCTCCGTCAGAATTACGGCGCCGAGGCGCTTCGCCGCGCGCGCAAACGCGTTTGTCAGCTTCAGCGGATTGACTTTACCGCTCGTCGGGCAGTAGAGCGCACCGTAGACGTCGTCCGCCAGATTCGGCTCGAGAGAGCGCGCCTCGTCTCCGCTGATCATGCGGATGTCAACGCCGCTTCTGCGCTGCTCCGAAGCGATCTCCGAAAGCAGATCGTACTGCATCCGGTCCTCGGCCGGCTGCATGCCGCCCGCGGTAAAGTCGAATTCCACATCCTCGCCGAGCTCGTCGGCGAGGGTTCGGAACATCGCGATGGACTGAACCGCGAGATCCATCTGAGGTCCCGGCTTTTTCGTATGGTAGCCGACGACGCCGTCCGTCGCGCCTGCGGAACCGGCGGCCACGTCCTTCCGTTCGAGGACGAGAACCTTCCTGCCGAATTTGCAAAGCTGCCAGGCGATAGAGCATCCCATGATGCCGCCGCCAATGATAATCACATCTGCATCCTGCATCATTTATTTCTCGTCCTCCTTATCGCGGAACAGTCCGACCGTGATGGGCCGCGCGGGCATCCGCGCGTTGTTCGGCAGAATCTCCGCCGGATTTTTTCCCGTCTCCCGCGCGATAATCCGCTGGATCAGCCGCTCGCACGTCTTTCCCTGACAGAGACCCATGCAGGCGCGCGTGCGGCGCTTCACCCCGTCGACCGTCGTCGCCCCGTCGCGGATCGCATCGATGATTTCCTGCTCGGTCACCTCCTGGCACCGGCAGATGATGACCTCGTTATTCATCCATATCCTCCCTCGGCAGCCGCTTCATGCTGCGGACCTCGTCACAGAATTCCTTCGGAACCGCCATGCTGATGACAGCCGTCCCCGCATACGCCGGAAGCTTCGTGACCCGGACAATTCTTCCCCTGCACACAACCTCTCCGGCGCGGTTGACCGCGTCCACCGTATCCCCCGGTTCCGGAAGCGGAATGTACTCAAACGGAAAATCGATGGCTGCCTCATCCGCGGAGTACGCGCGGTTGATGACCGTGATCGCCAGACCCGGACAGTTCGCCACGCACAGGCCGCAGCCCGTGCATTTATCTCCGTCCAGGCGCGGCAGATTTGTGATCTGATCGCCGATCGTGATCGCTCCGAACCGGCAGATGCTCTCGCACGGATTGCAGGGAATCTCCTGCACGCACTCGATGCATGCGACGCGGCCCTTCTCCATGCGCTCCATCGTCGGGACGCCGGGCGCCGCCGCCAGCTCCTCCTTCGACGGAACGCCCGTGTAAATGATTCCTTCCATCGTCAGTCTCTCCTTCCTGCTTCATAGGCGGCCGTCTCCTCAAGCTGCTTCGCCTTCGCGGTCCGCCGCCTCTCGCCGAACATGCCCGACCGGAGCGTATCCAGCCGGGAGACGATCTCACCGCGCCTGCGGCCCGCTTCCTCAGGATCCAGAAGCCCGAGGGACGCCGCGGCGGAAACTCCTGCGAGATTGCCCTCCTCCATGGCGGAGGAAGCCTCCTCGACGCCCGTCACATCGCCGGCGACATAGAGGCCCGGGACCGTCGTCTCCATGTTCGCGTCGTGCATCGGCACATGACCGCCGAACGCCGGGATAAAACAGAATTTGCAGCCCGCCATCCACAGAAGCTCGGTCATCGGGTTCAGCCCGACCGCGAGACAGACCGTGTCGGCCTCAATGATCCGCTCTGTTCCGGGGATCGGGCGGAAGCGCTCGTCGACTTCTGCGATCTCCACCTTTTCAACCCCGGTCTCGCCGATCGCCCGCGTGATCGTATGCTTCACAAGAATCGGAACGCCCGCCCTGCGGATCTTTCCGGCGTGCACGCCGTATCCGCCGATCTTCGGCGCAGCCTCGACAATTGCCAGTACATCCGCGCCGGCCTGCATCAGCTGATATGAGACGATCAGACCGACGTTGCCCGATCCCAGCATGACGATGCGTTTTCCCGGAAGAACGCGGTTGATATTCGCCATGGTCTGCGCGGCTCCCGCTCCCATGACGCCCGGAAGCGTCGAGCCGGGAAATGCCATGTAATTTTCCTTCGCGCCGGTGGCGACGATGACCTTCTTCGCCCGCACGACGTAATTCTCCCCGCCGTGGATGACGCCCAACGACCGGTCCTTCTCCATCCCGTATACAACGGAGTCGAGCCAGACCGTCACACCGGACTCCTCGACGCGTTCCAGCAGCTCGCGGCCGATCACATAACCGCGCGTCCCCGCCCGGTGAGCCGAGGAGCCGAAAAATTTATGAAGCTGTTTAAAAAGCTGTCCGCCGGGACGGCGGTTTTCATCGATGACCAGCACATCCGCCCCCGCGCTCCGCGCCTGATACGCGGCGCAAAGGCCTGCGGACCCCGCCCCCACAATCGCGATATCCGTTTTTACGTATTTCATGATCTGCCTTCTCCTTTTGCGCCGCTATCCGGCTTCGTAAAACGGCCGACGCCGTCCTGGGTCTCGACACGCATCCCCTCCCGCACGGGAGTGACGCAGGTACGCGTATTGGCCACGCCGTCCACAATCATCTTGCAGTCCGTGCAGCGGCCGATCGCGCAGAAAATCCCCCGCGGCTCGTGGCGCTTCTGCGTCAGACGGAACGAGCGGATCCCGGCGTTGATCAGGGCCGAGGCGACCGGCTCTCCCTCGAGCGCCTCAATCGGACGGCCGTTGTAGTAGATCGTCACTTTTTTTGATTGATCCAGATCATCCAGAATCGGATGTTTTACAACTCGCATTGAATTTCTCCCATACCATCATTTATAAAATGAAGCGATTCCAACGCTGTTGATTTTACCGCACAGCCGTACAAAGATCAAGATAAGCAGCGCCTGACCGGCCGGGATCCGGCTGCCCGGGACCGGCCGGAAATCCGGCCGGAAAACACGAAACGGGAGACGAAACGATTCTTGTAAAGAAGCCCCGTATGTACTAAAATTAATCCAATATCAAAAATTTCTGATTATGCTCAAGGGGGCACTCATGATTACCGTCTTAATTCCCATCGCGGTTCTGCTGTTCATTATCTTATGTAAGAAGCTGCCGAAAATCGGCGGGAACGTGCAGGCCGCACTGATTATCACCGGCATCCTCGCTCTGATCCTCGGAGGCGTCTCTTCGCCAGCCGGATGGATCGCGGCGTTCATCGACGGAATCGACCGTCTTGCGTGGGTGATCTTTCTTTCAATCTTCGGAAGCATCTACGCGGAGACGCAGGTCCGCATCGGCGTCATCGACACGATCATGGCGGCGCTGAAGGCGCGCTTCGGCCGCCACCCGCGGGCTCTGGTTTCCTGCATCATTCTCGTGCTTGTTCTGGCCGGCTCTCTTCTGGGCGATGCGATCGCGGCCTCGACCGTCGTCGGCGTTCTGACCGTCACGACACTGGCGTCGATGGGACTCGAGCCTGAGATGATCTGCTGCATTATCGTCATGGGCGCCTCGATGGGCTCCATCATGCCGCCGATCACGCAGGCGATGGCCCTGTCCTCGTCCCTTGTCAACACGGATCCGGACCCGGTTCTCCGCCTCGGATATCTGACGACCGGCATCATCATCGTGGCGATGATTCTGTTCGTGACGCGCGTTTACATCCGTCCGTCCCGTCTTACGATAACAGAGGACGGCGCCGTCGAATCCGGCGAAAAGCGTTCCGGATTCCGGATCCTGATGTCGAACTGGAAATCGCTGATTCCGCTGATGCTCCTGATCGTCATCGTCGTGTTCCGCACCATCGGAAATGAGTCCGTCCGGTTCGACCTCGTTCCGGAGCTTCTGCGGAACATCCGGCATACGTCCGCGGACGGGACCGTCACCGACCTGTACACATGGATGACGCAGGTCACCATTATCAAAGGACTTTCGAACGGAATCGTCCTCTCCCTCGTTTTCGTCACAATCGTCACGATGTGCGCCTTCAGGAGCGTCCGGCAGGATATCGGGGGAGTCATCAAAAAGGGCTTCGCCAACGTAAAGATCACCGTCCATCTGCAGCTCTGCGCGGCGTTCATGCTCGGCTGCTTCTACGCGGGCGGCCAGATCGACACGGTCACGCAGTTCGCGGAGGGGCTGAACCCCAACGTGCTCCGCATCGGAGGCGCGGCGGCGATGGCGCTCATCGGCATGCTGACCGGATCCCAGTCCACCGCGCAGAACGTCGTATTTTCCTTCTTCGGTCCGGCGCTGGTGGCGATCGGTCTGAAGCCGACGCTGGTGGCGCTCGCCGGAGCAAACCTGGCTGCTGCCGGTCAGGGGCTTCCGCCGGCCGATCTCACCACCTTCGTCGTGGCCGGAATCGTCGGCGGCATGCTGGGCAAAAAGGTGAACCCGATCCGCGCGATGATCTATATGCTTCCGATGTGCCTGTGTCTGCTGGCGATGGGCCTGATTCTCCTTTACATATAACCGCACGCAGGGGGATTCGGAAAATCCGCAAAGTTGACTTTTTATGGCCCGTCCGATATAATACCGACGGATCTTTTTTCCACATCCCTGCGCTTATTCGTTACCCGTTAAACGCCGCCGGGCCGGCCCGCGATAGAAAGAGTTTCATGGCTAAAAAAGAAAAATCGAAGAAAATATGGAGGCTGGTGCTGTTCATCGCACTCCTGGCTCTCGCCGTCTTCCTGCTCTGGCTGTTTTTCGGCGATACTCTGACCGACCTGATTAAGCTCGTTTTTTCCGGAAAGGAAGACGCGGTCGAAGAATATCTGAAGCAGAACGGGGCATGGAAAGGTCTTCTGAGTACATTCATCCTGTCCGCGCTGCAGGTCATCAGCATTTTCTTCCCGGGCTTCGCGATCCAGATCGCAGCCGGTGTAATCTTCGGATGGAGCCGGGCGTTCCTGGCCTGTTATTTCGGATATGTTTTCGGAAACATCCTCGTGTTCTTCGTCGCGCGGAAGCTCGGCGACCAGATCACCGACCTGCTTCCCACCTCAAAGCGGAACCGCGAGAGTTCGATGAAGCTGATCGAAAAAATGAAATCGACCCGGCCGACTCTGGTTGTGGCTGTGGCGAATCTGCTTCCGATCATACCGAACGGAATTATCCCTTACATCGCCGCCCGATCATCGATCCGGAACATCCGGTTCACTGAGGCGATCATGGCGACCTGCTGGATTCAGATCTTTTTCAACTGTCTGGCCGGAGGTTTTCTGAAGCACGGACAGATCGGCTTCATGATCGGAGCCCTCGCGATCCAGATCCTGCTGCTCGTAGTCGTCTCGAAAGAGGGAAACCGGATCATGGACTGGGCGCTGAGAATTGAAAATAAGCTGAAGAGCAAAAACAGCTGAGGAACTGCTGCCGGAACGCAACAGTTCTTTTTTTCTGTTTTGTGTTTTTCTGTACACATGGTACACTTTTATCAAACATGAAAAGGGGGAAAATGAGAAGGTTATGGAAAATCAAAAAAAGCGCGAACCGAAAGGAAGCGCACTGATCCCGTTTATTATTTTCGTCGGCGTCTATCTCGGCACCGGAATCGCGCTGGATCTTCAGGGTGTGGATTCGGCGTTCTACCAGCTCCCGACGCCGATCGCGGCGTTCGTCGGCATCATCGCGGCATTTATCATGTTCCGCGGCACCCTGGAAGAGAAGCTTTCCACGTTCATGAAGGGATGCGGCGACGAAAACATCATGACGATGTGCATGATTTACCTCTTCGCCGGCGCGTTCACCGAAGTCTCAAAGGAGATGGGCGGCATTGACGCCGCGGTCAATATGGGGATGTCCGTGATCCCGCCGGAGTTTCTGGCAGCCGGCGCCTTCGTCATCTCCGCTTTTATCGCCGTGTCGACCGGCACGTCCGTCGGCACCATTGTCGCCGTCACGCCTATCACCATCGGTCTGGCGCAGGCCGGCGGCCTGAACGTCTACCTGGTCGTCGGCGCGACGATCGGCGGCGCGATGTTCGGGGACAACCTGTCCATGATATCCGACACGACAATCGCTGCGACGAGAACGCAGGGCTGCGAGATGAAGGATAAATTCCGCGCCAACTTTCTGATCGCGCTCCCGCCCGCGGTCCTCACCACCGTGCTTCTCCTGATTTTCGCCAGACCGGAGACGGTTCCGCCGGTGCAGGAATACCCGGTGGATTTCATCCGGATTCTTCCGTATCTGTTCGTCCTTATCGCTGCTCTTGCCGGTATGAATGTCTTTGCGGTTCTCATCGGGGGCATTCTTTTTTCCGGCGCGATCGGGCTCGCCTACGGCAGCTTCGGTATGCTCGGCCTCGCGCAGAACATCTATAACGGCTTTACCGGGATGTTCGAAATTTTTCTCCTGTCGATGGTGACGGGAGGACTCGGGACGATGGTCACCGAAGCCGGCGGCCTCGACTGGATTCTGATGAAGGTCAGCCGGGTCATCCGCGGACGCCGCTCGGCGGAAGCCGGCATCTCCGCGATGGTCGCGCTGACCGATTTTGCCACCGCGAACAACACCGTGGCGATCATCATCAGCGCCCCGGTCGCCCGCGATCTCAGCCGGAAATACGGGGTCGACCCGAAGCGCTCCGCTTCTCTGCTCGACATCTTTTCCTGCGTTGTTCAGGGCATCATCCCGTACGGCGCCCAGGTTCTTTACGCCTGCGCTCTTCTGAAGGACCTGCGCAGTCCGTTTCAGGTCGTAGGGTGCTGCTGGTACTCCTACCTGCTGATGATCTCCGCCATAGTATCGATTCTCTTCTTTCGCGCCCCGAAAAAAGATCTCACGATCGAAGAGCGCGCCCGGGAAGAATTCGCGGATGATGAAATCTCCGATCCTTGATGCGGCGCGTCAGATTTCGAGAACCTCTTCGTAATGGATGCGGTCGGAAAAAGGTGCGAGCTTCGGATCGGCGAGCACCTTTTTTGATTCCGCGGCCTGATTCCAGTAATGCATCGCGAAGGCGTAATCCGGCTGAATCATCTCCATGAACATGGCCGGGCCGTCGGCCGCGTGAGCGCCGAGCCGGGGATCGATCGGGATCAATGCGGCGTCCACGTGGTGCCCCGCGATTCTCTTCAGCTCGGCGCGGTACGTATCCGCCTGCCATCGGTTCGCCCGCTCAGATTCGTCCTGCCAGTGCCAGATGTTCAGATCGCCCGCGTGGAAGATCCGGGCGCCCTCCGTGTCCACGACGTATGCCACGCCCTGATCGGTTGAAAGAAGCGTCTCGATCCGGAGCTCCCCGGCGTTGATCACCTCGTGCGGGCGCACCTTCCGGATGTTTGCGCGGGGCAGCTTCGGGTGCCGCGAGAGCCCAGCACCCGGGACCCTGATGTTCCGGTCCAGAATGTACGTCACGTCCGGAAACTCATCGCGCAGACTCCAGATGCAGCTGCCGTAATGATCCCCGTGGCCGTGCGACACAAAACAGCAGACAGGCCGGTCCTTCGAAAGCGGCGGAAGCGCTCCCCGGTACCAGTCGAAGATCAGCACGGTCCTCTCCATCTCGACGCAGAATCCGCTGTGATAAATATGTGTGATTTTCATGTCTGCCTCCTGCGGATGTAGGCGGTTTTCGGACCGCCTCCCGTCTTTCCGATATACCCTTCCTTTACCATCGCCGTCAGTGCGCGCTCCACCGTCACACGGGAGATGTCCGGGCACTGTTCCATGATGTCCCGCTTCGTGACCGCGCCGGGCCACCGGTCGATCACCTCGCGGACCCGCTCGGGCTTCGATTTCCGGTCACCGTACAGGTAATGGGTGCGGATCTCGAACTCCCGGCAGCCTTCTCCGAGAATTTCCAGAAAATACAGCACGAAGGGTTCGTAATTGTTCGTCCCGTCGTTCCAGAAGATCGAGCTGTACTGGAGCGCCTGAAAATAGCGCTCTTTTGAATTTCCGATGAGCTTTTCCATGCTGACGTACGCGTTCACGTAATAGCCCGCCTGGTACAGAAGGAGCGTCTGCAGAAGGCGGCTCACCCTGCCGTTTCCGTCGGTGAACGGATGGATGCTGAGGAAATCGACGACAAACACCGGAATCAGCATAAGCGGATCGTATACCCCGTCGTCCAGCGCGCGGGAAAAAGACGCGCAAAGCGCTTCCATCGCCTCCGCGGTCTGAGACGCCGCCATCGGATAAAACCGCACGCGCGGTTTCCCCCAGTGATCAATCTCGGTGATCACCTGATCCGTCGTTTTATACCGGCCGGCTCCCGGCTCGCCCCGGCAGAGCTCCGCGTGCAGAGACGCGATCTCTTCCGGAGTGATGGCAATTTCATTAAAGTGCTCGCGGATCCGGTCCAGACAGGCGAGATACCTCTGCTCCCGGCCGCCGCTGGCCGTTTCCGCGCTCTCCCTTCGCGCCGTGTCCCGCATCGCGACGAGATCGCCGCCCCGCAGACTGAGAAGAAACGACTGTTTTCCCTTATATTCGTGCATCTCCGTCAGCAGCCGCACAACCTCCGGCGTCAGAAGCTTTTCCGGCTCCTTCTTGTAATCGAACGCGCGCATCAGAGATCCCGGAAACGGAACTGCCGCTTCCCTTCCGCGTAATCGCCGACGATATGGCCTTCGCCAAATAATTTATATTTATACGTAACCAGACCGTCCAGGCCGACCGGTCCCCGCGCGTGCAGCTTTCCCGTGCTGATTCCGACCTCCGCACCGAAGCCGTAGCGGTAGCCGTCCGCGAACCGCGTCGAGCAGTTCCGGTAGACGCCCGCAGAATCCACCATCTGCATAAAATACTCCGCCGCGCCGTCATCTTCGGTCAGAATCGAATCCGTGTGGTGGGAACCGAACCGGTTGATGTGACTGACCGCTTCCTTCACGCCGTCCACCAGTCGGATGGAAACCGTCAGGTCAAGATATTCCCTGTGAAATTCATCTTCCGCCATCACCCCGCAGTCGTATCCGCACGTTTTGATGGCGTCGGCGGCTTCCTTCGTGCCCCGCATTGTGACCCCTGCGTCACTGAACGCCTTCGCGAGGGTCGGAAGAAACACATCCGCGGCCGGCCGGTCAATCAGAATCGTCTCCACCGCGTTGCACGCCGCCGGGTACTGGGTTTTCGCATCGAGAATCACCGGAACCGCCATCGAAAGGTCCGCCGCCCGGTCCACATAAATATGACAGACTCCGTCCGCGTGGCCCATCACCGGAATTTTCGTGTGATTCATAATATACTGAACAAACTGATTGGAGCCGCGCGGGATCAGAAGATCCACGTCGCGGTCGCAGGAAAGCAGCTCATCGATCTCGTTGTGCTGCTCCGCCTGCAGAAGGCATCCCTTCGGAAGCCCCGCTCCCGCCGCCGCACTGTAGATGATCCGGAACAGGGTGCGGTTCGTCTCGGAGGTCTCCTTCCCCCCTTTCAGAATCGCGCAGTTTCCGCTCTTGATGCAGAGTGAAGAAATCTGCACCAGCGCGTCCGGGCGCGCCTCGAAAATCACGCCGATGACGCCGATCGGCACGCTGACGCGGTACAGCCTCAGGCCCTCGTCCAGCTCGCGCGCCAGAAGAACTTTTCCCAGCGGATCCGGGAGACGGATCAGCTCGTCGATGCCGGCGAGCACATCGCGCAGCTTTCCTTCATTAAATTTCAGTCTCTTTTTGATCGAATCGGAAATTCCCGCCTTGTCCGCGGCCGCCATGTCCTTTGCGTTCGCCGCGAAAATTTCGCCGCTTCCGGCGGTCAGCGCGTCGCGGACCGCCCGGAGCGCCGCATTTCTCATCTCGATGGAGGACGACGCCATCGCCGGCGCGTCCAGTTTCATTTTCTGTGCCTCTTCACGGATATTCATACGCATTTTCTCCTGCCTGACTGTGTGCCGATCGCATCGGATCTGATTCCGGTTTTCTGCCGATCGCATCGGATCTGATTTCAATTTTATTATGAACGGGCCGGGTTTGCAAACCGCCGGCCGATTTTTGTGAAACACTTCCAACGTTTTCAGGGGATTTCCGATTTTCTCACCGCTCCGGCCTCCGATGCGCGCCGCCCGTCTTGTATATTCTGTACACAATTCCGGAACGTTTCCCTGTTTCTTCGTAAATCTGTCACATAAAATTTGTCGTTAATAAAAACTTTATAATATTGACGCAATTATTGCAATCAAATATAATGCACTTCGTAACATTTTGAAACATTTCTGTAACAATTGATTTTAACCCGAAGTTTAACACCACGGAGGTATTCCATTATGATAAAACGGAAACTGGCAATCATCGGAAGCACCCTTGTGCTGAGTCTTTGCACAGCTGCTCCGGTATTCGCAGATTCTTCCGCAACTGTGACGGCAAGCTCTCTGAATGTGCGGAGCGGCTCCTCGACGGACCACGCGGTTCTCGGAACGCTCTCAAACGGAACCAGCGTCACCGTCAGCGAACTTGAAAGCAACGGCTGGTATAAAATCAGCTACAACGGTCAGACCGCGTACGTCGCGGGAAATTATCTTGATGTGGACGATCCTTCCGGCGTCGCGGCGGCGGAAACGTCATCGGAAACGCAGACCGCATCCGCGTGGACCGGTCCGGTTCTCACGAAACGCGCGGGGACCGTGCAGGGACCGAGCGGAAAAGAGACATATTATAATCTGGACATGTCCGGTGTCGTTAAAATCATGCGCAGCATGGGCAACACCGACGAATACTGGGTGCGCGAGGACGGCGTGAAAATGCTCGGAAATTACATCATGTGCGCCGCGAACCTGAGCGTCCACCCGCGCGGCTCCCTTGTGGAGAGCAGCCTCGGAACCTGCATCGTCTGCGATACGGGCAGCTTCGCGCAGAGCAACCCGAATCAGCTCGACATCGCGGTGAACTGGTAACAATGATGACCGCTGTTACCTGACCGCGATCAGCCAGACGGCAAGAAAAATCACCCCGGCGGCCAGCGCGAAGCGGAACGACCAGCGCAGTTCCCAGTACCACGCGTGCCGCCCGATTTTTCCGCGGCGGATCCACCGCCCCATCTCGGTTCCCTTCTTCTGGTTGCAGGCGCGGCAGGCGGCGATAAGATTGTCCGGGTCGTTGATCCCCCGGATGTGCCGCTTCAGCTTTTTCTGCAGTTTCAGATCGCGCGAGGCGCTCCCGACCGGATAGAGGTGATCCACCGTGACCCGGTCCTTCGGCAGAAGTCTTCCGCAGTAGGCGCAGAAATAATAATTTCCGAACGCGGGCGCGTGGGTCTGAAAAAAGATACTCCGATAAGAGCCGCCTCTCCTGCCGTATTCATTGTCGATGCGGAAGGAGAGGCGTTTTTTTTCGCAGTACCGTTTCAGCTTTTCGACCTGACGCCTCCCTTTTAGTTCACCCGTGTAGGCCCCGTACCGGTCCTTCCGGAGGCCGATCCGCCGGAGATGAAACCAGGATCGCCGGGCCTTTCTGTATTTTGTGCCGCTGACTCTTACCTGAATCATAATCCTCTGTTATTTGCTCTTAAACATCCGGACGCTCTCCACATCCTCCGGCGTCAGCCTGAGATTCGTCTCAATCGTCCTGCCGTCCGACCCTGTCACCTTCACATCAATCACCGTACCCGGTTCCAGCATTTTCGCGTTGATGGCGCCGAGAAATGCGAGAAACTTCGGATGCTGCTTCTTGAAGATGCCATATCTTGCCTTTGCCTTCATCAGTGCTGCCGGATTGATCGCCATAAAAATCCCTCCTGTTTTCAACCGATCGTAACGGTGGTATACTTTTGTTGCATTATGCATCATTATAGTCTGATCAAAAAGAAAGTGAAAGGGGCGCCTCATGTTTTTCTTCTTCCCGATCTTTGATTCCATTATTTTACTGTACATCCTCGTCGCCATCATTCCGGCGATTTTTCTGCTCCGCTACATTTATAAAATGGACCGCGTGGACCGGGAATCTCCGCAGCTGCTCATCAGCCTGCTTTTTCTCGGCGTCGCCGCCGCTCTGGCCTCCATGCTGCTCGAAACGATCGGCGAGGACGTGCTGAACGCGCTGATCCCGGACCGGAACAGCATGACCTACACGGCGGCGCTGGCGTTCCTCGTCGTCGCGGTGATTGAGGAGGGGACAAAGTTTCTCTTCTGCGCGCTGAGGACCTGGAACAACCCCGAGTTCGACTGCCGGTTTGACGGCATCGTCTACATGGCGTTCACGTCCCTGGGATTTGCGGCCTTTGAAAACATCCTGTACATCTTCAACTACGGCCTTTCCGTCGCCGGTCCCCGCGCGGTTCTCTCCGTGCCCGGCCATCTCGGATTCTCCGTTGCGGCGGGCGCGCTGTACGGCCGCGCGAAACAGTGCAGGGACCTCGGCCGCAGCGGTCTGAAAACCCTCTGTCTGATTCTGGCGTACGCGATCGCGGTGCTGCTTCACGGCTTCTACGATTTCTGCGCCATGCGTTCGACCGCGAAGGCCGGCATCGCCTTCGCCGTCTTCGTTATCGCGATGTACATCATCATCATTCTTCTGATCCGCGAGGAATCCAGAAACGACCGGTACATTTAAAGCCGTACCGCTGCGGCTTCGCCGGAGCAGATCTCACGCGGGCATCGCACCGCCGATCTGCTCCTTATACATCCGGTAATAATATCCGCGCTTTTCCATTAATTCAGAGTGCGTCCCCCGCTCAACGATTTTTCCGCCGTGCACAGCGATAATCAGATCGGAGCGGACGATCGTCGACAGTCTGTGCGCGATCACAAATGAGGTCCGGCCCCGTATGACGGCCGCGATCGCATCCTGAATTTTCTTCTCTGTTACCGTATCCACCGAGGCCGTCGCCTCGTCCAGAACGAGAATCTTCGGATCCGCCAGCAGTGCGCGGGCAAAGGACAGCAGCTGCTTTTCCCCGGCGGACAGCGTGCCGCCGCCCTCTCCGACCTCCGCGTCAAGGCCGCCCATCCGGTCCACAATTTCTTCCGCCGAGACGAGCCGCAGCGCGTTCCGGATCTCCTCATCCGACGCGCCGGGCTTTCCGTACCGCAGATTTTCACGAACGGTCCCCGAAAACAGATGCGGGGACTGGAGAACATAACCGATCCCGCTGTGAAGCCAGAGCTGCGAGCGGCACCGCGCGTCCTTTCCGTCGATCAGAATCTGTCCCTCCGTCGGCTCATAAAAGCGGCAGACAAGATTTACCAGCGTCGATTTTCCCGCGCCGGTCTCGCCGACAATCGCGACATTCGTCCCCTTCTCCACCTTCAGATTAAAATGAGACAGCACATCCGTATCCCCGTCCGGATACCGGAACGTCACGTCTTTGAACTCGACGCTTCCGCCAAGAGGTTCCCAGTTCTCCTTTTTCGGATGAAACTGATCCCCGTACTTCGCGATCACCTCCGGCGTGTCCGCGACATCGGACTCTTCCTCCAGCAGCCGCGTGAACCGGTCGATGTTGACCTGAATCGCAATCAGGGAGGAAACGGCTGTGATGATCGTTTTGACCGGTTCCAGAATTCCGACCGCGTAGGAGATGAAGACGGAAAGCGTTCCGATCCGGATGACCCCGTCCATCGTAATCCGTCCGCCCTTCCACAGGACGACCGCCAGCGCAGCGGAGGACAGCATGGTCACCAGAGACGTCAAAAGCGCGGCATAATGCGCGGTATTGACCGAGGTCCGGTACATCCGTTCCGTGTCTTTCCGGAACCGTCCCGTCATCCGTCCTTCCGCCGCCAGCGTCTTGATGCTTTTCGCCCCGGTGATCCCTTCGTTGAATCCGCCGGTGATTTTTGAATTCAGTTCGCGGATTTTCCGGTTCCGATCCACGAGGATGCGGTTGAACAAAAGAATCAGGACGACGGCAGCGGGCACCAGAGCGATCACGTACGCCGCCAGCCGTGCATTGATCCAGAGCATCATGACAAGTACAAAAATGATATAGGAGAGATCCCAGACGACGTCCATCATTTTCCAAGCGGCCAGCTCTCCGATCTTCGCCGTATCGCTCATGACGCGCGCGTGGATGTAGCCGACGCTGTGCTGATTGAAATAAGAAAACGACAGCGTCTGCAGATGATTAAACGCCGCTTCCCGTAAGTCGCGGTCGATCGACATCTCGATCCTGCCGCAGCTGTAGAGGCAGAAAAAATTATCCAGCTCCTGCAGAACCATCAGAAGAAGGTACAGCGCAAGAAAGCCTCCGACACCGGCGAGCGTTCCCCGCGCGATAAAATGATCGATGGCGTACTGATTGAACAGCGGGAAAAGCGTGTCCGCAAAGCTGGAGAGTGCTCCGAGCACGATCATCGCGGCAATTCTCCCGCCGTACGGCCGTATGAATTTGATCAGTTTCGGGATGCCGAAAAAAGGCAGTCGTTTCTGTCCCATAAAATCTCCCGTCCCGTTCGACGTCACTTTGCGTCTCTTGTCTGCAGCTCATAAATTTCTCTGTAAATTCCGTCCCGGGCGGCGAGCTGCCGGTGCGTCCCTCTCTGAACAATCCGGCCGTGCTGCAGGACAAGAATCTCATCCGCGTGCATCAGCGTCGTGATCCGGTGTGCGACAATCAGCACGGTCGCACCGGCGGTCTCTTTCTCCAGAGCCTCCCGGATCCTCCGGTCCGTATCCGCGTCAACCACCGAGAGCGAATCGTCGAATGCCATGATCGGCGTGTCCCGGATCAGCATCTGCGCGATCGCTGCCCGCTGTTTCTGACCGCCGGAGAGTGTCACGCCCCGTTCGCCCACATACGTCTCGTACCCCCTCGGAAACTGCTTCAGATCGCCGTCAAGGCACGCAATGCGGGATGCACGCCGGATCGCCTCCGGATCCGCCGTTCTCATCTCTCCCTGCGCCGTATCGTCCGTCTGCCCGGCCTCTCCCGGTGCAGCGCCCTCCGTCTGCCCTGCCTCTCCCGGTGCAGCGCCCTTCGTCTGCCCGCTTCCGCCCTCCCGGGCAATTCCGATGTTTTCCGCAAGCGTCCCGGAGAACAGATACGGTTCCTGAAGAACAAGCCCGATGTTTCTGCGGAGAACCGGAAGCGGAATTTCCCGGATGTCCTTTCCTCCGATCGTGATGGTCCCGCCGTCCTCCGGCAGATCATAGAGCCGGTCCAGAAGCGCAAGCAGCGTCGATTTTCCGGAGCCGGTCGCGCCGAGAATACCGACGGTCCGCCCAGCAGGAACAGCAAACGTCACGTCCTTCAGCACGCTTTTCCTGTTTGCTCCATGTGCTCCATGTGCTCCGTCCGCCCCGAATCCGAACGAGACCTGCTCGAACCGGATCGTCCCGCGCATTGCCTCCGCGTACGCGCTGTCACGCTGCGGATCCGGCGTTCCGTACTCCTCTTCCTTCGCGTTCATGATCGATCGAAGGCGGTCGATCGAAACCCCCGCCTTACTCATCTCGGTTATTACCCGGCCAAGACTTCGCACCGGGAGGGAGATCAGCGCGTTGTACGAGATAAACGCAATCAGTCCTCCGGTCGTCATACGGCCGCGGATGACAAACGAAACGCCCGAAAGAAGAACAACCAGATTTCGCGTTGTCGCGACGACGTTTCCCATCACCCAGAAAGACGCCAGGGTCCGCATCAGCCGGTACCAGTGCGACGTATACCGCTCGTTCTGCTCTCTGAACCGTCCCCGCTCAAATGATTCCCGCCCGAATGCCCGCACGACACGGACACCGGTCAGATTCTCCTGCGCGATATCCGAGAGACGCCCCTCCTCACGATCAACGTTCTCGAACGTCCGGCCGATCTTCGCGTAAAACACAACCGAGCTGATGACCATCAGCGGGATAAAGGCGCCCTCAATCAGCGCCAGCGCCGGACTGATGTCCGTCATGAAATACATCGAGAGAACAATCAGAAGAATGACTCGTACGAGGGATGTCAGCTGCTCCGAGACAAACACCTTGATCGTCTCCACGTCCGACGTGCACCTCTGGATGATGTCGCCCGTGTGGTTTTCGCTGTGCCACCGGTAGGGAAGCCGCAGTATGTGCGCGTAAAGTTCATCGCGCATTCTTTGCACAAACCGCTCGGATCCGGCGGAATTGAACAGCATCATCAGATAGCGGCTGACGGCTCCGGCCGCCGCGACCGCCCCCGCTGCCGCCGCGACGATTCCGAGATGCTCCCGAAGATACGCGATTCCTCCGATCCGCTCCACAAAGTTCAGCACGGCCCCGGGTGCGTTCAGCGGCTCACTCCCGATCACCGAATCCGCTGTATACTGAATGATCTTCGGCGCAATCAGATCCGCGAGAGAAACAACGCATGAAAATACGACGCTCAGAACGAAGAAACGCATACTGCCTCGCATGAACCAGGCGATCATCCCTGCCCGACTGTTGAATTGTCCGGTTGTGTTCCTGCTTTCTTTCATAATTCTCCTGTTTCGCGAAAAATACAGCCGGCAGGGAAATCCTGCCGGCCCGAAATGGCTGAGGCGCTGTGAACCGTCCGACCTTATTTCTTGTATTTTTTGTCATTGAGGTAGATCGCCCGGAGCAGCCCCGAGTCGATGACACTTTTCGCCGCTCCATCCGTGTTGGCCCCCAGCGCCGCGATCCCGGCGACGGAAGCGTCCGCCTCTTCGATAAGAGCGATGCAGGCCTGAATCGTCGCGGCGGTCTCAACATAATCGTCCGCCAGAAGCACCCTGCTCCCCTCCGGGATCAGCCCCCGGTCTACGATCAGGGATCGGGGCATATCGCGGTGATCGATGTACGACGCAGAGAGAAGCTCATCTGTAACAACCCGAAAATGATCGCCGCTGCGGATCGCAATCAATCCGACGCCGAGCTCGCGGGCGAGCGAACTTCCCAGGATAAAGCCGAGCGATTCCGGCGACGCAACAAAATCCACCTTCCCGCGCCAGTGCTCCGCAAGCGCCTTCACAATCAGAGTCATCGCCTCCGGATCCGCGTAGATCGGACGGAAATCCCGGAAACTGCTGTCGCCCTCCGGTATGCATTGACCGATTAATTTTCTCAGATTTTCCATGTCGACGCTGCTCATCCGGAAACCTCCCTTCCGCTGCCCTGCAATCAGGTTCACGCAATCATTCGCTGCATTTCTGATACCCGGAATCCGGATATCCGTAATTAAATTTTATCATGGACCTGCGGTTTCAACAAGGCCGGCGGCGGAGTCCCTGCAAAACCTGCGAAATCCCGGCAGAGTTTCAGCGAAACCTGCGAAATCCCGGCAGAGTTTCTCCGGCGAATTGCTAGCAGCGAAGTGCCCGGAAACATGCCCAGCGGCGATAACCGGCAATATACCATTGCAAGTTTACTTTTTCTGATTTGATGTCAGGGTCACAGGGCCGGATGCCGTCGCAAACCTGCTTTCCTTCATCCGATGGTAATTTTCCGCCACGGATTGCCATCACAATCTTATTTCCTGCGTCCGATGGCAATTTTCCGCCACGGATTGCCATCACATTCTTATTTCCTGCATCCGATGGCAATCGAGCGCCCGGCAGTACCATCATAAGTTCATTTTTCTTCTTTTAATGGCAGACTCCCGCCCTGGAACGGACGATCGAGATACGCGGCGCAGTGTTCCATGACAAGCTTCAGGTTATCCAGGTCACGCATCACATCGCCCGTCTCGAGGGAATGGTTCGCATCCGGGATCAGGAACAGCGGAAGCGACAGCCTGCTGCATCCTTCCTGTACCGCCTCGTTCGACGCCCACGGATCACCGGTTCCGTGAAACACAATCCCGCTCCGGCTCTCCGCTTTGAGGAAAGTGAGATCCACCGGCGTAAAATAAATGTGCCGGACATGTTTTCCCGCCCGGACCGTGAGGTGATGGTTCGATGCGTACGCCGATGCCGCAACCGTCCCTACACTTTTCGAGAGAAACAAAAGTTCATCGTATTCTTCGAGCCTTCTGTCCGCCAGGATTTCTTCCGCCTGCCGGAGCGCGCTCTCAAAGGCGTCCCGCATTTTCTTCGCGTTTCCCTTGATCCCGTGTTGGAAATTGCCGTACGGCACATCGACGATCTCATATCCGCGCGCGGCGGCCAGTTTTTTTCCGTAATAAAGAAGCGGCTTGTCCGTGTGATACCCGATGCCCGGAAACACAACCGCCGCCTTTTTCAAATTCATATGATTTCAACCCCTGACAGGAGAATTGCGGCGCTCAAGAATCTGAGCCCCGCAACACATTCCCTTTACTCTTCTTCAAAAATCGTGTCGTCGCTGCCCCTGCCGCCGAAAAGCTTTCCGCAGCAGCCGCCGAATTTTTCCTTCACCTTATCGACGTCAATGATGCCCTCTTTGCAGAGGAAATAGATGACGATGCCGATCAGAAGCAGAATAATAAGAAATTTAACCAGCTTTTTCATTTCACATCACCTCTGATTCCTCACGCCTCTAGTCCGGCGCGCTTGTACTGGGTTCATCAGCCGTTTTTATTATACACGCATTTGCCGCAAAATCACAGAAGAATTCCTCCGGCAGGCAGGCCGCCCGTTCAGGAGAATTTCTCCGGCAGGCCGCACGTACAGGAGCATTCTTCCAGTCATCCGCATATTGACAGCAAATTATTAATCGCCAATAATAATGAGTAAGAACACATACATCTAAATGAAATGGGAGGGATTTGACATGAAATTAAAAGGCAGCTGGTTCGCCGCACTCATCACAGCCGGCGCTCTTTTTATGACCGCGCTTCCCGCATCCGCGGCTGAGCCGGAGGACATCGTCCCGCAGAACGGAAATGCGGTAATTACATCGGAAAATCCATTTGCGGAAGATCCGGATTACACGAAACTCACGCCGGAAGACGGAACGGACATGGAAGGACTGCTCCACGGCAATTCCGCGTCCGGCCAGCTCACAACCGTGACGCTTCAGAACATCAGCTACAGCCAGAGTGAGGCGCGGACGATGCTCGATCTCGTCAACAATTTCCGCACCTCTTCGGATGCATGGTACTGGGATGAGACGAATACGCAAAAAGTTAACGCAGTTTCATCCGCACTGGCTTATGACTATGGCCTCGAGGAGATCGCGATGCAGCGCGCAGCCGAAATCGCGACGAGTTTTTCGCATACGCGGCCGGACGGAACCTCCTGCTTTACAGCGGCGGCATCCGACGGAAGTACTTCTCTGGCGGAAAACATCGCGCCCGGGGCATCCTCCTCGGCAGACAATATCGTTAATCTTCTGAAAGAAGAGGATAAAGACTACAGCGGACAGGGCCACCGCCGCAACATGCTTACGGCAGCCTACACCGCGATGGGCGCAGCGTGCGTCACCGTCAACGGGACCCGCTACTGGGTGCAGGAATTCGGCAGACCGACAGGCGTCGGCGATACGAGTGCGCTTGACGGGACGAAAAATGTCACGATCAACATCAGCAGTTCACAGATCGCGGATGTGACGGATTCAAACGGAAATACGGTCAAAGCAATCGACATCTATCTTCCGAAAAGCTATTCTGTCTACACCGGACAGTCCAGAGATCTGCCGACTGCGCCGACCGTTCTGCTGCTGAAAGACGCATACCCGAACGCGTCAGTTGATCCGCAGTCGGCTCCGTACATCATTTTTGATAATAACAGTGTAACCTGGTCTCTCGCGGACAGCACGCTGGCAGCAATCAGCGGCAGCACCATCTCCGGCACGAAGGACGGCCAGACGAAGATGCGCGCAGATGTCACCGTCGCCGGCATCACTTATGCAAGTGACATAGATCTTATCGTCGCCTCCGCAGCTCCGGTCCCGATGTACCGTATGTACAACCCCAACAGCGGCGAACATTTCTATACGAAGGATACCTCTGAAAAGGCCATCCTCGATCGCGCGGGCTGGAGGTATGAGGGAATCGGCTGGAACGCTCCGGCGGCGTCGGACACACCGGTCTACCGGCTCTACAACCCGAACGCCGGCGACCATCACTACACAATAAGCCTCGAAGAGGTGGATATGCTGAAAAATGCAGGCTGGATTTATGAGGGCGTCGGCTGGTACTCGGATTACAAAGAGACAACGCCGGTGTACCGCCAGTACAATCCGAACGCAGTCTCCGGCGCGCACAACTACACAACGAACAAGGCGGAAAACGACCACCTCGCGAAGGTCGGATGGCGCGAGGAGGGAATCGGCTGGTACGGCCTCTGAAATCTAAGGAAATGAACCACAGGAAATGAAACAAATGACAAAGAAAGAGCTGGCGCTCGAGGTCATCGAACGCCTGAAAAAAGAATACCCGGACGCGCACTGCACGCTCGCCTACGACAAGGCGTGGCAGCTCCTCGTGAGCGTCCGGTTGTCCGCGCAGTGCAAGGATTCCCGCGTGGATCAGATCACGCCCCGTCTGTATGAAAAGTTCCCGGACGTAGCGGCTCTGGCCGCGGCGGATCCAAAAGAGATCGAGGAAATCGTGCGGCCCTGCGGGCTCGGCCCGAGCAAGGCCCGCGACATCTCCGCCTGCATGCGCACGCTGCACGAAAAATACAACGATCAGGTCCCGACGACCTTCCAGGAGCTTCTCGCTCTGCCCGGGGTCGGCAGAAAAAGCGCCAACCTGATTATGGGCGATGTCTTCGGGAAACCCGCGATCGTCACGGACACACACTGCATCCGTATCTGCAATCTGCTCGGGCTTGTGGACAATATAAAAGAGCCCGCGAAAGTCGAGCGCGAGCTCTGGAAAATCGTTCCGCCGGAAGAAGGCAGCTACCTCTGTCACCGGTTCGTCTACCACGGGCGTGCCGTCTGCATCGCGAGGCGGCCTCAGTGCGGCCGCTGCTGTCTTTCCGACATCTGCCGGTACGCAGCGGAAACAAAGAAGGAAGCCTGACCGGTCAGCCGGCCGTCGCTCCCTCCTTCTGATCCGGTTTCGGCAGGCGGCCGTACAGTTTTGTCAGCTCAAAGATGCTTCTGGCCAGATCGTCGCTGAGTTCGCCCGGCACCGTTCTCCACTGCCAGTTTCTGCCGGATGTTCCCGGCGTGTTCATGCGTGCATCGTCCCCCTTCACGAGATAATCCTGAATCGGGATGATGCACAGATCCGCCGTCGACCGGAAGGCCTCACGGATAAAATCCCACGTAAACTGACCGTAATCGGTAAAAATCGAGTTGATGTATCGCCGGGAAAAATCGCGGTCATGGTCGCTGACCGACTCGATCCAGGCGCGCGTCGTCTGATTGTCATGGGTGCCGGTATAGACGACGCAGTTCTTCTCGTGCCGGTACGGGAGATAATCGCTGTTTTCACTCCAGTCAAAGGCGTACTGAAGCACCTTCATGCCGGGATATCCGGACGCCTCCCGCATCTTCCGGATCGAATCCGTCATATTTCCGAGATCCTCCGCGATGATCGGCACATCTCCAAGTTCCTTCTTCACGGCGCGGAACAGATCAATTCCCGGCCCGCTGTGAACAGTGCCCCTCTCCGCCGTCTCATCCTGATACGGAATCGCGTAATAGGAATCCAGCCCGTTGAAATGATCGATCCGGATCACATCATACAGCTCAAGATTGCGGCGGATTCTGGAAATCCACCAGCTGTAATGATCCTTCTTCATAAATTCCCAGTCATAAAGCGGATTTCCCCAGCGCTGACCCGTCGATGAAAACGCGTCCGGCGGCGTGCCTGCCACCGCGACCGGCTGATGATCCTCGCCAAAGAGGAACTGCTCCGGAGCGGACCAGGCGTCCGCGCTGTCGGGCGCGACGTAAAGCGGCAGATCCCCGATGATCTTTACGTGCCGGTCCGCCGCGTAGGCGCGCAGCTTCTGCCACTGTTTTTCGAACTCATACTGGCAGAACCGGCAGAATCCGATCTCATCCGCCAGCTTCTCCTGCGCCGCGATGAGCGCTTCTTCTTCCCGGCAAACCAGATCCGGCTCCCAGTCTGTCCACGCCTTTCCGCCGCAGTCATTTTTGATCGCCATAAACAGCGCGTAATCATCCAGCCAGTAATCGTTTTCCGCCAGGTATTTCCGGTAATCCTCCGGCTCATCGCCGCCGCAAAACCGCGCAAACGCGATCCTCAGAATCTTCATCCGGCTCTTGTAGAGCGCGCCGTAATCGACTCTGCGCGGGTCATCTCCATATGAGAAAGCCCGGATCTCCTCTTCCTTCAGCAGTCCCTCCTCCGCAAGGGTATCCAGATCGATAAAATACGGATTGCCCGCGAACGAAGACAGAGACTGATAGGGCGAATCCCCGAAACCGGTCGGTCCGATCGGCAGAATCTGCCAGCTGCTCTGACCGGATTTTTCCAGAAAATCAACAAACTCAAAGGCTTCTTTTGAAAAGCATCCGATCCCGTGCGGGGACGGAAGCGATAAAATCGGATACAGAATCCCGCTTTCCCGTTTCATACTGTTTTACCTCCAAAAATCAACAGTACCAGTTTACATTCGCGGAGGCAGGAATGCAAGCCGCGTCAAATATAACAAATTGAATGCATATTTTTTGTTGAAATTAACACTTTTTTAATATAACATTACACTGATATTGTTTTACAGACAAATTTAAGGAAGTGTACAATATGAAATGGAAAAAAGTACTTCTCTCTGCTGCGGCCGCCTTAATCCTCACGCTGCAGAGCGCAGGCGCCGCATACGCCTCACAGCCATCCGTACCGCACGCATCCGCAGTTTCTTCTTCCGAATCCGTCTCCGCGGCGGATCCGGCGGTCTCTGATGCTTCTGAGACAGGCTCGTCTGACACGTCCTCCTCTGAATATACGGAGGGCGAAGAGGATATGACGTATATGGGGATGACCATGCAGGATTCGGACAGCGCCTCCGAATTCAACCTGCACGGATCCGCAGCAAAATCGACCGCGACGATCCGCAGTTCCAGCTGCAAAACCCTGAACGGCATCGATGTCTCGCACTGGCAGGGTACGATCAACTGGAAAAAGGTCGCGGCCGCCGGCATTCAGTTCGCCGTCATCAAGGCGACCGGGCGCGGCTGTTATAAAAGTTCAAAAGGCGCTCTTTACACGGACGGAAAGTTCGCCGCAAACATGAAAGGCGCCATCAGTGCCGGCATCCCCGTCGGCGTCTACTGCTTCAGCGCCGCGATCACCGAGGCGGAGGCCATCGCAGAAGCAAACTATACCTGCGACAAGATTGCGGGATACAACGTCTCTCTCCCGGTGTTCATCGATTACGAGTACGAAAATAATTCCGAAAAAGAATACCGTCTGAACAACGGCGCATCCGTCCGGACCCGCACAAATATCATCGACGCTTTCTGCCGCACCGTGGCTGCGCGGGGATACACCCCGGGCGTCTATGCAAACGATTCGCTCCTGGCATCCACAGTCGATGGTGCATCACTCGCTAAAAAATATACCATGTGGGTCGCCTCCCACAGCCCGGCCATTCACTATTACAGCGGCGTTTACGATATGTGGCAGTACAGCTCAAAGGGCACCGTCGACGGAATCAGCTCGGGCAGTTCAACCGATCTCGACTACTGGTACAAACCCGCCTCCTCGTCAAACAGCACCACCGCGATGTACCGGCTCTACAACCCCTTCTCCGGCGAACACTTCTATACGGCGAACCGGAGCGAACGGAACCATCTAAGGGAGATCGGCTGGGAATACGAGGGCGTCGCCTGGTACGCGCCGACCGGCGGAACGGAGGTCTACCGCCTGTACAATCCGAACGCGGGCGATCACCATTACACCGCAAATGCAGCGGAAAAGGATTATCTTGTAACAGTCGGCTGGCGGTATGAGGGGGTCGGCTGGTACTCCGCAGACTCAGACGGGACACCGCTCTACCGCGATTACAACCCGAATGCGGTGAGCGGCGCGCACAATTACACCACCTCGGAATCTGAGCACGAGACGCTGATTCAGAAGGGATGGAGAGCCGAGGGGATCGGCTGGTACGGGATCTGATCCGTTCCGAAAACGAGGGGCTGCACCTGGCAGCCCCTCACATTTTTATTAATGGTAGACGACGACGCGAGTGTTGTTCGGAATGTTATCGTAGATCCACTTCGCGTTCTCAATCGCGAGACGGACGCATCCGTGGGACACGCCCATTCCGAGCCGGCCGTCCATAACCCTGGTCATGCTGCCCGGATAGTACAGGACGGAATGGAACAGGTAATGACCATAAAACCGGGTCGCGTACCAACAGGTAAAACCACTTCCAAACGACTTCTGCCTGTTGATTACAGCAAAGACTCCTTCGACGGTCGGCGTGCTGGCCTTCCCGTCGCCGCAGGCGAACCGCTTCACTCTCCTCCAGTTTCCCTTTGAGCCGGTGTAGACCGAGACGGTGTGGTTGGAGCGATTCACAAGAATCTCATATCCGCTCGCGCTGGAGTATCCCTGCGCCTTCCGATCGACCGCATCGACGAGCGGCTTCGGCGGCTCATAGACGGAATAATCGATCGGCGTACCATCCGATCCGGACGTCGCCTGAAGAACAAACCGCTGGGCGACGCTGCCGTTGCAGGTGTACTGCTGGATATTGGTGCCGTTGGCCGCGATTCCGCCCGCGGCGTCAATTGCCTTTCCGCTTCCCGCATTCACAAAAGTATACGTACCGTCACCATTTTTATGAACGGCAAACAGCTGCGCGTCGCCTCCGTTGTCGCGGTACTGCCAGATGTTCACCCCGTCTCCTCTGCCGCCTCCGGCGACGTCAAGCATATGCTTTGACTGCACGTTCCGGATCGCGACATAGCCGTATCCCCTGTCGATAATTTCAAATTTCTGCCAGTTTCCGCCGTTTTTCGCAAAAAGCTGTACATTCGCCTGCATCTTTCTGGAACCGCTGTAGACGTCCAAGACGTAACCGGTATTTGCCGCACTGGCGATAAAGTAAATTCCAGTCGGCTGACTGAAAGCGGTCTTTTTCAGCACAAATTTCTGACTGCTCTGTCCGGAGGAGTCCCCGAGCTGAATGTTTCCGCCCGAAATCGTCAGCGCCTTGCTGCTGTCCGCCGCGGACCGGAGATAATACGTACCGTCCCCGACCGCCTTTATAATCCAGCGCTGCGCCGCGCCGCCGCTTTTCACCGCCTGCCGGACGTTCGATCCGGACGCGGTTCCCGCCGCCTCGACAAACATGCCTGAGCTCACGGACATCATTGTATAAGCGCCGTTCCCGGCATTCCTCAGCGCAAATTTCTGCGCGTCCGTACCGTTGGCGCCGATGATCCGCACATTTGCTCCCGGAGAAATGCTCCCGGCCTCAATATCAATGACCGAGGAAAGGTCCGAAGCGGATGCCAGCTCATAATACCCCTCGCCCGGCGCTTCGCAGTCAGCCGCCTTCACGAAGTCGAATTTCTGCGCGGCTGCGCCGCTCCGTGCGGCCAGGCAGGCGCCCGATCCGTTTGCCAGGCTTCCGGACGCGATCTCCACAGCCATCCCGCTCTTTTTCGCGATCACATTGTAATGGCCCTGACCGTCCGGTACGAGGTACCACCCTTCCGCTGAAGAGGATTTGCAGATGTTTGAATACAGCACCTGATAGCCGTCCGCGGTCGCCAGATAAGAGCCGTCGTCACTCTGGATCGTGTAATCGTTTTCGCTGTCATTCCAGGTGACACGGAACCTCTGCCCGCTGCCTCCGTCCGCGTCGCCAAGCCTGACCGTCCCGCCCGACGAGGAGGAACCCAGCGCCTTAAACCCGTTTGACGCCATCGTAATCACATACGTTCCGTCCTCGACGGTCTTCACCGCATACGCGTCGGTATTTTCCGGTTCGGTTCCGATTTTCTGCCAGGAGCTGTCCGGAACATCCGTCGGGTACCCTTCGGTGCCGCGGATATAACCCATATACGGCTCCTGTGCTTCCGCCGCGCCGCCGGCCGCGTCGTTTTCGCCGGCCGTGCCGTTTCCGCCGGCTGCGCCGTTTTCTCCGGCCGCGTCGTTTCCGCTGACCGTGCCGTTTCCGCCGGCCGTGCCGCTGCTTCCTTCCGCACCGCTGCTTTCAGCCCCGTTTGTTCCTGCGGCCGCGTTTTCATCGGTGCCGCTGCTGTTTCCACCCGTCTGACTTCCCGCTGCCTGCTCCGTGCTGACCGTTCCGCTTCCGGACGAGCCCCCCGTTCCTCCGGCAAAAACCGCTGCGGGGGACGACGCAAACAGCACACCCGAAAGAACCGATGCAGCCAGAAGATAGCTCCACTTCTTCATAATTCTGCCCTCTCACACGCAATCAAAATGGCTTTTCCGGCGCGATGCCGGATCCTGTATTAATTTTAACACAGGCATAGAAGTAATGATATAATTTTTCGATATAGGACGGTTTGCAAATGAAACACATCAGGCGGACAGGAAAAGACCCGGGACCTGACTCATCGCCATTCCCGGGTCACCCGTGAAAATTCAAAAGTTTCACTTTATAACCTCCTTTTATTCGATTTTGTTTTGAGATTTCTTATTCGGGACCTCAACCCTTGAGACCTTTTAAGTAGTCTCACCTCTTGACTATAAGATACAGCATCTTTTGTATTTTGTCAAGCATTTACGGAATATTTATTATCCGATCGTTATTATTCAGAATATTCTGTTTTTCCGGAATTCCTTTGCCGGCTTCCCTGACGGCCTCGTTTACCGCTTCGTTCGACGCCCACGGATCACCGGTTCCATTCTCCGTCCGGAGATTCCGGCGCCCCTTTTCAGAGGAAGCCCTTTCTCCTCCGCGCCCGGTCGATCAGATCCTTCGCCTCGCACATCGCCTCATCGAGCGTCCGGTCATCGACCGGCGCCCTTCCTGCGTGTTCCGCCTTCTTGATCACCTCCCAGTCCGTCTTCTCCGGATCGGCGTCTCCGAACACATGCGGATGGCGGCGGATCATTTTCTCCTTCACGCCGCGGACCACGTCGTCAATGGTAAACAGGCCCTCTTCCTCCGCGAGGCAGGCGTGAAACATGACTTGAAGAAGCAGATCGCCCAGTTCCTCCTTCAGATTGTCCGCGTTTCCGGTCCGCTCCAGAAGATTGATGCCGCAGATCACCTCCGCCGCCTCCTCCATGCACGTCGGCTTCAGACTTTCGTGCGTCTGCGCCCGGTCCCACGGGCAGCCGTCCTCCGCGCGCAGATGCGCCACAACCGCCCGGAGCTGCTCAAACTCCGGCGCGTCTCCCTCCGGGAACTTTCCCTGATTCCTGCGGATGTTGCGGTTCGAATCTTTCATCGATTACGCTTCCCCTCCGATGCTGTCCGCAAACGCCTCGATTTCCTTTCCCGCCTGCTCCTGATCCTTCAGCGGATTTGTTACGCTGAGCACGCTTCGGATCTGATTGCCGGCGAGTTTTCCCTCCAGGTCGCGGAAAAATTTCCCCGCGTTCCCGCTCTTCGAGGTTGCGGCCAAATAGACGTTCTTTCCTCTGAAGCGATGCTCATTCAGGAAGGTCCCGATCGCCGGCGGATACGTACCGGCCCACACCGGGCCCGCAATCACGATCGTGTCATATTCCTCGGGATTCTCGGCGAAGGGCTTCAGATGAGTGAAGGAACGGGTGAGCGCCGCCTTCCCTCCGAAAAAATATTTGCCGAAGCCGCTCGTCGGAATCTCCTTCTCCGGAACGAGGCGCACGAGATCCGCACCCGTACAGCGGCCGATCTCCTTCGCCACGAATTCCGTATTTCCCTCGAGTGAATAATAAACGACCAGTATCTTTTGATCCATAATTTCCTCTTTTCCGCGCTTTTAAAGCGCCGCCGGGCCCCGGACGGCGATCCGGAATCCCGTCATTTATCCTTGCCGGCCCGGAAGAAATCCCTTGTCTCCTTCACGACGACACCGGACAGCGCGAAGATCGCGATCATATTCGGGATCGCCATCAGCCCGTTGAAAATATCCGCGATGGTCCACACCGCCTTTACCGTCATATACGGTCCGATAAACACAGCGAGGATATACAGCCATCTGTAAACCTTAATCGGCTTCGTCCTGCCGTTCGTCATATATTCCAGGCAGCGCTCACTGTAATAATCCCATCCGAGGATCGTAGTAAACGCGAAGAAAATCAGGCAGATCATCAGGATGAAGCTTGCGGTGCGCGCCGGGAAGGGAAGCCCGTGCTGGAACGCGTACGTCGTGACCTGAACGCCCTCGAGTCCCTCGACCTTCCACGCGCCGGTCGTGACAATCGAAAGTCCGGTCAGCGTGCAGATGACAATCGTATCGATGAAGGTTCCCGTCATACTGACGAGGCCCTGACGGACCGGTTCGTTCGTCTGAGCCGCAGCTGCGGCGATCGGAGCGCTTCCGAGTCCCGCCTCATTTGAGAAAATTCCGCGGGAGATTCCCTTCTGCATCGCGACCAGCATGGATCCGACGACGCCGCCCGTAATTGCCTTCGGGCTGAACGCGCCTACGACGATCTCCGCGAAGGCAGAAGGAATTTTCGTGATGTTGCAGACAACCAGCGTCACCGTCGTCACGATATAAATAATTGCCATGAACGGCACGATGATCTGACTGACCCCGGCGATCCGTTTCAGTCCGCCGATCAGAACCAGCGCAACCGTGAGCGTCAGCAGAAGAGACGCGATCACGACCGCCCAGGAATACGTTCCAATGTGCGGAATCGTGACGGTGGTCTGCCTGTCCGGATCGAAGAATCCCTGGATCGCGCTGGCGATGCCGTTGACCTGACTGAAGGTGCCGATGCCGAACAGGCCGACGCAGATGCCGAAAAACGCGAACAGCTTCGCGAGCCATTTCCACTTTTCTCCCATGCCGCGCTCGATGTAATAGAACGGTCCGCCGAGCGTGTGACCGGTCTTCGAATCGTACTCACGGTATTTGATCGCCAGAAGTCCTTCGGCATATTTCGTCGCCATGCCGAAAAACGCGGCGACGACCATCCAGAACAGGGCTCCCGGGCCGCCGGTTCCGACCGCGGTGGCGACACCGACGATGTTTCCGGTTCCGATGGTTGCGGAGAGCGCCGTGCACAGCGCGGCGAAACTCGTGACCTCGCCCTTTCCGCCCTCTTCATTCCGGACCATCCACTTCAGCGCGAGCGGAAGCTTTCTGGTCTGCAGGAACCGCATGCGGACAGTCAGAAGGATGCCGCCGGCGAGAATCAGCACCATAAGCGGCACGCCCCAGACGGCATCATCAATTTTTGTCAATACGCTCATAAAACCATTCATCTTTCTCTTCTTCCCTCAGTGACGTTATTATTTTCACAATACCGTACCATCATAGTAAAATCTACGGTTAACGTCAAGAAAAATCGAAAGATTGCACCGATCCTCTGTAAAAAACCGCAGCACGGCGATCCGCTCAGACTTCGATGCTGGCTACGATCCTGTGATCCGGATGATCGTCCGTGCCCTGTACCATCTGCCACGTGCTTCCGCTGTTGATGTACTCCTGGTAAACCGCGTAAAAATTCAGCATGACCGCGCCGAGATCGATCCCCAGCTCAATCCCCGGCGTTTCCGACGGCCGGTAGACGCAAAGAAGAAGCTTTCTGCCGGATAAGATGAACCGGTACGGCTGTTTGTTCATATAGGTCGGCGCGAGGCTCGCCGCGTAAAGGGCATTATCCAGATACTCATGGACGGCGCCGGACTCCCAGTCCACCGGACGTCCCCACTCCTCGCAGTAGACAAGATCATGCTGGGAGAGCTTCGGAAGCCTGCTCTTCTCTTCCTGAAGCGTGACGTTCGAGGGGCTCCGGATCTCGAGTTTCCGCCCGCTGACATCCTTCTCCCCGTAACCGCACGCGATGATTCCCGCGACCTCCTTGTCGCTCTGAAGCAGCAGGGCCTGCTTGACCTGATCGCTGTCATGCACGCTCAGCCAGCACGTATCGATCCCCATGTCGGTCAGCTTCAGAATCAGATCCTCGCCGATGAATCCCACGTTCTCGAGATAATACGGATCCGGATCGGACAGCATCAGCAGATAAACGGGCGCGCAGAGCGCGTAGCCCTTGTAGCCGGCGACGCCCTCCAGCCGGTTTTTCGCGTTTCCCTTAAAAATGCCGAGTTCCACATCAATCCCCGGGATCAGATGCTTCGCCTCGTCGTTGAACCAGGTCTGGATTCTCTGAATCTCCTCCTCCGGAATTGCCTTGTCGCTGAAATTCCGGACCGACCTTCTCTTCTCCGTCAATTCTGTGTATCTCATATGCATTCCTCCTCGCAGGAAAGAGTTTGCGGCAGCATCCCGCTGTCGCTTTGCCGATTCACGGCGTGTCATCGTGAATCCGTTTTGGTCATGATGCAATCATACCATAATTTGATTCGTTAATACACAGCAAAAAAGCCCAGAATGCATTTCACTCTGAGCTTTCTTCCGTCGAAGCGACTGGATTCGAACCAGCGGCCTCTGCGTCCCGAACGCAGCGCTCTACCAAACTGAGCCACGCTTCGATTTGTTTTTCTGACCGGCCGGACCGCTTTGATTTCCGTCCGTCAGCAGAAATTATTATATAAGGGTACCGCCCTCTTGTCAACTATAATTTTACTTAATTTTAAAAATCTTTTTTCCGGCGCGCGACCTTTGAGCCCTCCGCGGCTGGGCTCCGCCGCGCGGCGTATCATGTAGGATACGCCGCGCATCTTCTGCAGCGCATCTGCAGGAAACCGGCAGTGCGGCGGGTCCGGTCAGTCGGTCATCCCTTCGTCTCGATAATGCGGACGATAAAGTCCCACATTCTCTGCACGGAGGGGATGGAAAGATGCTCGTTCGGCGTGTGGATGTCGAGGATGTCCGGTCCCATGGAGATCGCGTCCATTCCCGGAATTTTTTCCGAGAGGAGTCCGCACTCGACGCCGGCGTGAATCGTCTGGATGACGAGATCTTTCCCGAACATCTCCCTGTAGATACGTGCCATCTTGTCGCGGAGCACGGATTTGTCCACCCACTCCCACGCCGGATACTCTCCGGTTACATTCATCGTCGCGCCGCAGCTCTCTGCGATCCAGCCGACCTTTCCGAACAGTGCGTCCTTCGCCGTTCCGACCGAGCTGCGGACCGCAGCGCGCATGGTGAGCGAATCCTCTCCGATCGACGCGACGCCCCAGTTCAGGGAGGTCTCGACCATACCCGGCACATTGTCGCTCATGCGCTGGATGCCCTGCGGCAGCGCCGTCAGGAGCGTGATCACTCTCTTCGTATCCTTCTTGGCGAGCGGGTCAAGCCCGGAAACATCGGCCGGATAACCCGCCGGATCCTCCGCTGTGATGAGGATATCCGGATCCGCCGCGCTGTACTCGCCCCGGACCGCCTCCTCGATCTTCGCAAGCTCCGCCTTCGCCGCGTCCGGATTGCGGACCGCGATCACCATGCGTCCCTCCCGGGAAATCGCGTTGTCCTTTGTGCCATTCTCAAGGGCGACGATACGCAGCTTCGTGACCTCTGCAAGGCCGCGGAGCACACGTCCCATCAGAGCCACCGAACTCGCCCTGCCCTTATTGATCTCACTTCCGGAATGGCCGCCGACAAGCCCGTGAATATGGACCATCATACGGTTCCAGTCCTTCTCCTCGCGGACCAGCGGAAGCGTGACGACCGCGGAGCCGCCGCCTGCGCATCCCGCGAGCACGATGCCCTCGTCCTCCGAATCCATGTTCAGAAGAAGATGGCCCTTCAGCGGGGAAAGGTCGATCGCGTGAGCGCCGTCCATGCCGACCTCCTCGGAGACCGTGCAGACAAATTCCAGGCGCGGATGCTTCAGCGTATCCGAATCAAGCAGCGCCAGAGCGTACGCCACCGCGATGCCGTCGTCCCCGCCCAGAGTCGTCCCCTTCGCGCGGATGTAGTCGCCGTCGATCTCAAGATCGAGGCCCTCCTTCTCCATATCCTTCTCTACGCCGGGATTTTTCTCGCAGACCATATCCATATGACCCTGCAGGATGATTGGCTCCTCGTTTTCGTATCCTTCGGAGGCCTCCTTGATGATGATCACGTTGTAGAGATCATCCTGATAAACCTCCAGACCGCGGTCCTTCGCAAACTTTACAAGATAATCGCTGACCGCTTTCTCGTGGTAGGAGGGACGCGGAATCTGCGTCAGATCCTCGAAGAAATGAAACACTGCCTTCGGCTCTACATTTTCCAATACTCTCATGATGCTGCCTCTTTTCACTTATGCTTCTTTGTTCCTGCCGGTCAGCTTGTTTTCGTAGACGATGTAGTGCTGATCGTGCAGGATTTTCATAAATTTGCTGAGCCGCTCATAGAGCGGCTCGGCTTTTTCTCCGAACTGATTCTTCACGTCCGCGCCGATCTCAAAGATGCTCTTCTTCCCATCCATCCGGTTCCAGATGAACGTTCCGAGGTCATCGAGCTCGATGTGGGAAAAGCGCGGCTTTTTGAACACCTTCTGGGCGATCTTGTTATAAAATCCCCGGTGCTCCGTCAGAATTTCCACGTGCCCGGCCTCATTGACGGATGTCTGGAAGAGGCGGTTCGGGCGCGGAACATAGTCCAGATAATTTTCTTTTGATTGTTTTGCCATACGAAAAAGACTCCCTGCGACTGATTACCTGTCACTTCCGGTCTTCGGCTTCTTACCGATCATGCAGACAAACAGGGCAATCAGAATCACGAAGAAAACGATGGAGCCGATCTGGTTCAGGCCCTGTTTCAGCGAGATGTCGACGCCCGCAAAGGCGAACACCGCCAGCAGCACTCCGATCAGTCCCTCGCCTGCGATCATGCCGGACGCGAACAGAACGCCGCGGTTCGCTCTCGCCTTCTTCTCCGTCTCTGTTCCCTTCTTCCGGTCAATGATCAGACGGATGACGCCTCCGACCATGATTCCGGTCGTGGTGTAAATCGGCAGATACATGCCGACCGCAAACGGAAGCACCGGAATGCCGAAAAGTTCTGCAATCAGTGCGATGAACACGCCGACGAACACGAGGGACCACGGAAGATTTCCGCTCATCACACCCTCGACGATCATCTTCATCATTCCCGCCTGCGGAGCCGGGAGCTCTTCGGAGCCGAAGCCGTATCCCGCGTTCAGGATGTACATGACGAATCCGATCGCGACGGCCGACGCGAGTACGCCGAAGATTTCGCCGAGCTGCTGCTTCCACGGAGTCGCTCCGACGATGTAGCCGGTCTTCAGATCCTGCGACACATCACCCGCGATCGCCGCCGCGATGCAGATGACCGATCCGATCGTGATCGCCGCGATCATCCCGCCTGTTCCGATGTTTCCGGTCGCCTTCAGAATGATCGTCGTGATCAGAAGTGTCGCGATGGTCATTCCGGATACCGGGTTGTTCGAGCTTCCTACGATGCCGACCATGCGGGCGGATACCGTCACGAAGAAAAATCCGAAGATCACGATGAGGATCGCTCCGCCCAGGCTGACCGGAACAGCCGGGATCAGCCACAGAAGAACGGCGATGATCGCGGAGACGATGAGAACGATGTTCATCGGAAGATCCTTCGTCGTACGCGTGTAAGTCTCCTGCTTATTCTTCAGCGCGGACATGGACTTTCTGAACGCACGGATAATCATCGGAAACGACTTGATCAGAGAGATCATGCCGCCGCAGGCGACCGCGCCCGCGCCGATGTAGCGGATGTAGTTGCTCCACAGTCCGCTGGTTCCGAGCTCCAATATCGTCTTCGTCGCCGGATAAACCGCGTCCGGAAGCGCCGAACCGAACACGAAGATCAGCGGCATGAGAACGAACCACGCCAGAATGCCGCCTCCGAACATGTACGAGGAGATCTTCGGTCCGCAGATAAATCCGACGCCGACCAGGGACGGGAGCACGTCCATGCCGCATCCCGCGCCCTTGTAGTTTTTGAAATCATAGGCGATCTCGGACGGGAAGACCTTCAGGCCGTCCGCGATGAACTTGTAAACCGCAGCGATTCCGAGGCCGGCGAAGACGCTTCTGGCGCTGGCGCCGCCCTCTTCGCCCGCAAGCAGAACCTCCGAGCAGGCCGTTCCTTCCGGATACGGCAGCGTTCCGTGCTCCTCGACGATCAGCGCGTTGCGGAGCGGGATCATGAACAGGACGCCCAGCGTGCCGCCCAGCATGGCGATGATGGCGATGGTTGCGACGGACGGGTTGTCCACCGCGCCCTCCTTCGCCCACATGAACAGCGCCGGCATCGTAAAGATCGCGCCGGCCGCAAGCGATTCGCCGGCGGAGCCGATGGTCTGTACCATGTTGTTCTCAAGAATGTTGTCTCTTCTGAGCAGCCCGCGGCAGATTCCCATCGAGATAACCGCCGCCGGGATCGACGCGGAAATCGTCAGTCCGACACGGAGGCCCAGATAGGCGTTCGCCGCACCGAACACAATCGCGAGGATAATGCCGAGGATGATCGATGTGGCGGTCAGCTCGGGCAGATTCTTATCCGCCGATATGTAAGGCTTAAACTCTTCTTTTTTGTTATCCATAATTCTCCCTCTGTTTTCTTATATTGTTCCCGGATAGTCATGTGCCGGGTCAATCAGCTCTATTCTGCGGTGAATAAAACTTTACACATTTTTTATCCGATGAACATTCTTAAATAACAATTATAAGGGGAAGCCTCTGTTCCGTCAATTAGCACATTGAATCAAACCGAATGCGATTCTTTTTCATCAGTTTTTTTAAGACATCCTCCGGTCCGGATTCCGCGGATCCATGTCACGTCCGCCACGACGGCGGAATCTTGTTTTTAAGAACGCCGTCCGCGTATTTCCCCCAGCCCACCGGAAAGCCGCCGGCAAGCACAAGCTTCCATCCGGGCGCATCTTCTCCCGACTTCTTCCGCCGCTGCCGGGCCTCCCCGTCAAATCGCACGACGCCGCCGGAAAGAAACGCCGCCAGGTCCGGGTCGTCGGGGGAGAACTCCAGGCAGGCCCCGCAGGACTCCCGCGAGAGAATCAGCGCGAACGGCTGTGACGGCTCGAAGCGGTTCTTTTTCAGTTCGCCGAGGCAGACGCCGCACCGGAGGAATTTCAGCCGGAGCGCGGCCACCGGCAGTTCCGGCAGCAGATACAGGCGTTCCCCGCGGATTTCGATCCGCCCTTCCGGCAGGCGGATCTGCATCTCCTTCAGAAACGAGCGGAAATCCGCCGGATCGCCGCCCTGCTTTTCTGCGGGCAGGACGCGGCCGGAATTCCGTCCTTTCCGCCCTTTTTTTCGCGGAAATTCCGCACATTTCTCCGGCAGCGCGCCATCCGCACTTCCGGAATCCGCCGCGCGGAACAACGTTTCTTTTTTCATCAGAGCCAGAAAATGGCCCTCTCCCTCCATTCTGTGGGGCCAGATCCGGACGCATCTTCTGATCGTCCCGAGACGGTCCGCCGAAAGGTCCGCCTTGACCCAGTCCGGCCGTCCCTCTGCGAAGCCGGCGTACGGGCGGACCGGCATCAGGGCGATGTCCGGATGACCCGCGAGAAACCGGGCGATATTTTCCTCGTTTTCCGCCGGCGAGAAGGTGCAGGTCGAGTAGAGGAGCTGTCCGCCCGGCCGGAGCATCCGGTATCCCTCCTCGAGGATCTGCCTCTGAAGCGCGGCCAGCTCCCTCACTTTCTCCTCACTCCACGCGGCCGCCACATCGGGCTGCCTGCGGAACATCCCCTCGCCGGAGCAGGGCGCGTCGATCAGAATTTTATCGAAATAAAGAGGAAAACACTCCGCAAGCCGATCCGGCCGGTCATTCGTCACAAGAAAATTTCTGGCGCCAAACAGCTCCAGATTCCGCAGAAGCGCCTTCGCCCTCGCGTTGCTGATCTCATTGGCGACAAGAAGCCCTCCTCCGTCCGCACAGAGCAGCTTTGCCGCGAGCTGCGTCGCCTTGCCTCCCGGCGCCGCGCACAGATCAAGAACCCGGTCGCCCGGCAGGATCTCAAGCCGGTCGCCCGGCGTCATCGCGCTGGGTTCCTGCAGATAATAGACGCCCGCCTGATAATACGGGTGATGCGACGGACGGACCGCCGATGGATAAAAGTACCCGTTTGCCACCCACGGGACCCTGCGCACGGGAAACGGCGCGGATGATTCGAACTCCTCCGCCGAAATCTTTGCCGGATTTATCCGGAGTCCGCGCGCCGGCTCCTCGTCATAGGTGCGCAGAAACGCGTCGTACTCGTCGCCGAGCATCCCCTTCATTCGGTTTAAAAATGCTTCCGGAAGCTTCATCAGATGGCCCCTCTTTCACAGTATTCTGTCTGAATCACATTGATTGTAGCGGCAAAGCGCCGTTTCCGCAAGGGCGCAAAAAAGAGGCACGAACCCGCGCCTCTTTTTTGTATGTAGTTCGATTTCAGCATGTCTGGTATACGGAGTACTTGATGCTCACACTATTTCGGTCTCTTCTTCAGTCTCCAGATACTTCTTCAGGATGATGTCCTGAATCTGCGCTCTCGTCTCCGAGTTGATCGGATGGGCTATGTCACGGTACTCTCCATCCGCCGTCTTTCTGCTCGGCATCGCGATAAACAATCCCTTTTCGCCCTCGATCACCTTGATGTCGTGAACGACGAACTGATCGTCAATCGTGATCGATACGAACGCTTTCATCTTGCCGTCGTCTTTCGTGACACGTCGAATTCTGACATCCGTAATCTGCATACCAATTCCTCCTCTTCTACAGAGGATAGCTCCTCTGCGGTTTAGATTGCGTACCTTTCATTATTTTCCACCACTATCTTGACTTCATCCTCACCGCAGTAATACGAATTAGCCCGAATCGTATCGCGGCTCTCCACGATGCAATTCTCAATGTGGGTATTGTCCCCAAGATAAACATTGTTCAGTATAATCGAATTCCTGATCACGCAGTTGTTGCCAACGTACACATCGTGGAACAGGACGGAATTCTCGACGGTGCCGTTCACGATGCACCCGCTGGAAATCAGACTGTTCCGCACATGGTTGCCCGGATTGAACTTCGCAGGCGGAAGATCATAGCTCTTCGAATAAATTCCCGGATACTGATTGAAAAAGTAATCTCTCACCTCCGGCTTCAGGAAATCCATGTTGGTCCGGTAATACGAATCAACGGTCGCAATATTGCTCCAATAAGTGTCAATTTTGTATCCGTAGATACACTTCAGGTTCTTGTAACGGATAAAAATATCCTTTACAAGATCATAGCGGTCCTCGTGCACGCATTTTTCCAGCAGCTCGATCAGCTGACGGCGGCGCATCACGTAGATTCCGGTGGAGATCAGGTTCGATGTGGAAACCATCGGCTTCTCCTCGAACTCCTCGATCCGGTAATCCTCGTTCATCTTCAGAACGCCGAACCGGCTCGGATCGTCGTGCCTGCACTCCGTGCAGACCACCGTGATGTCGGACCGTTTCGCGATGTGGTACTGAAGGACGTCGTTGTAGTCGAGCTTATAGACGCCGTCGCCCGAGGCGATGATGACGTACGGCTCGTGGCTTTCCTTCAGCCAGTTGATGTTCTGGTAGATGGCGTCCGCCGTTCCGCGGTACCACCAGCTGTTGTTCGCCGTCACCATCGGGGTAAAGACGTACAGACCGCCCTGCTTGCGTCCGAAATCCCACCATTTCGATGACATCAGATGCTCGTTCAGCGAGCGCGCGTTGTACTGGGTCAGCACCGCGACCTTCTGAACATGTGAGTTACTCATGTTGCTGAGCGCGAAATCAATGCTTCTGTAGCTTCCCGCAACCGGCATCGCCGCGATCGCCCGCTTGTTCGCAAGCTCGCGCACCTTCGTGCTTGTACCGCCGGCGAGAATAATTCCAAGTGCCCTCATAATTGATCACCGCCCTTTCCGAGCAGAGCGCTGCCGCTCGGGAGCCTCCCGTCGCGGTAGTCTTCCAGTTTCGTTCTGCCGGAGATCACTGTGTTCTTACCGATTTTAACCCCGTCCGGAATTTCGGTGTACTCACCGATGGTGACGAGTCCGTCCCGGTAAATCTTTTCGTTGTAGACGTTCGGCTCCTCATCCCAGAGTCCCGTCTCCACGCCGTTTCCGATCCTCGCGCTCTCCGCGACGATCGTCTTTTCCAGTTTCGCTCCCTCGCCGATCACACTGTGGCGCATCACGATGGAGTCGCGGACGACCGCGCCCTTCTGAATCGTCACATCCGGGCCGATCACCGAATTATAAACTTCGCCGAAGATCTCGCAGCCCTCCGCGATACAGCAGCGGTCCACGACCGCATCCGCGGAGATGTACTCAGGACGGATGATGTCCGCCTTCGTGTAGATTTTCCAGAATTCTTCGTACAGATTGAATTCGGGAATGATGTCGATCAGTTCCATGTTCGCCTGCCAGTAAGAGGTAAGGGTCCCGACGTCTCTCCAGTATCCGTTGAACTCATAGGCGTACAGCTTCCTTCCATTGTCACGGCACCAGGGCAGAATATGCTTTCCGAAGTCAAGCCCGGACTGATCCTTCAGAGCGCTTAGCGATTCCTTGAGCACCTTCCAGCTGAAGATGTAGATGCCCATGGACGCGAGATTGCTCTTCGGGTGCTCGGGTTTCTCCTCAAATTCTGTGATGCAGCCCGTATCATCCGTGACCATGATGCCGAAACGGCCCGCTTCCTCCATCGGAACCGGCATGCAAGCGATCGTCACATCCGCTTTATTCGCTTTGTGATAATCAAGCATGACCTCATAATCCATCTTGTAGATGTGGTCGCCTGACAAAATCAGCACATAGTCCGGATTGTAGGACTCCATATAGGCGAGGTTCTGGAAAATGGCATTCGCCGTACCGGAGTACCATTCGCTCGAATCGATTTTCTCGTACGGCGGAAGAATGGAGACACCACCGACGTTCCGGTCAAGATCCCACGGAATACCGATGCCGATGTGCGAATTCAGGCGCAGCGGCTGATACTGGGTGAGAACGCCGACCGTATCAATTCCCGAATTGATACAGTTGCTTAACGGGAAGTCGATAATGCGGTACTTTCCGCCGAACTCGACCGCAGGCTTTGCGACCTTATCGGTGAGTACGCCGAGCCTGCTGCCCTGCCCGCCGGCAAGGAGCATCGCGATCATCTCTTTCTTAATCATTTCGATCACCTCTTGTTGTTAATACTATATTGATTATAGCATAGTTCCTATTTAGTGTGAACAAAATTTATAATTTTCAATTGCGATCACGATTTTTTTTATGACAATTAACTAAATTTAATTTGTCAGAGGTAAAAAGTGCACAACCTTACCGGAAAGCCGTTTTGTCATTAGACAATTCTCCCCTCATTGTTTATAATATTATGTTGCACAGCATGTTGCCCGAAACATTACACATGAACCGGGGCGCTTGATCACCCGGCAGGAGGGTTTCCCATGTATCAGATCGATTTTTCAAAGCCTTCTCATATCCATTTTATCGGAATCGGAGGCATCAGTATGAGCGGACTCGCGGAGGTCCTTCTCGAGGAAGGATTCACCGTATCCGGTTCGGACGCGCACGAATCGTCGCTGACGGACCGTCTGACCGCGCACGGTGCGAAGATCGCTTATCCGCAGAGCGCGGACAATATTACGAACGACATCAGCGCCGTCGTCTATTCGGCGGCGATCCATCCGGACAATCCGGAATATGCGGAAGCGCAGGCGGCGGGAATCCCGATGCTCCGCCGCGCAGAGGTTCTCGGCCAGATCATGGATCACTATGACACGTCCATCGCGGTTGCCGGCACACACGGAAAAACGACGACGACATCGATGGCTTCCCATATTTTAATGGAAGCGGGAGCCGACCCGACGATCTCGGTCGGCGGAATTCTTCCGCTGATCAACGGAAATATCCGCGTCGGCGGCAGAAGAATGTTTCTGACCGAGGCGTGCGAATACACGAACAGCTTTCTCGCCCTCCGGCCGAAGATCGGCATCATCCTGAACATCGACGCCGATCATCTTGATTTCTTCAAGGATCTGGACGACATCCGGCACTCGTTTCACCGATTCGCCGCACAGATCCGCGCAGACGGGGTTCTGATCATCAACGGCGGCATTCCGGATCTTCATGAGATTACGGACGGCATCTCATGCCGGGTCGTGACCTTTTCGGCGTCAGGCGGCGCCGATTATACGGCGTCGGATATTACCTATAATAAAAGAGGCTGCGCGTCCTTTACCTGCACCGCCCCGGACGGAACGTCCGCGCGCTTTTCGCTGGAGGTTCCCGGCAGGCACAACGTGTCGAACGCCCTCGCTGCCATCGCGGCTGCGGACTGCGTCGGCATCGGCGCGGCTGCCATAAAGCGCGGCTTTGCCTCCTTCCACGGAACGGACCGCCGCTTCCAGCTGAAGGGCACACTGAATGGAGCCGACGTCATCGACGACTACGCGCACCATCCGACCGAGATCCGCGCGACGCTGGCGACGGCGGAAAATTACCCCCACAGGACGCTCTGGTGCGTCTTCCAGCCGCACACCTATACGAGGACGAAAGCGCTTCTTCCGGAATTCGCGGACGCTCTTTCCTCCGCGGATCACGTGATTCTGGCCGATATCTACGCGGCGCGCGAGACGGACACCCTCGGCATCTCCTCCCGGACGCTCCAGGAGGAAATTCAAAAACGCGGTACGGTGTGCGACTACTTCCCGTCCTTCGAAGAAATCGAGGACTTCCTCCGCGCGAACGTCAGAGAGGGCGACCTGGTGCTGACCGTCGGCGCGGGCGATATCGTAAAGGTCGGCGACGCGCTGACCGCGAAGAGCTGATGGCTATGAAATCCATAACGCTTGACCGCGGAAGCGGCGTCTCCTACACGCTGCTCTCCGATCTGTTCGTTGACCGGTACATGCCGCACGCGAACGGAGAATATGTAAAGGTCTATATTTATCTGCTGAAGGCGATCCAGAAGAACGCCGCCTCCTTTTCCATTCCTTCCGTCGCCGATGCCTTCGGCTGCGCCGAAGACGAAGTAATCCGGGCGCTGGACTTCTGGGAATCGGAGGGACTGCTGATTCTGACAAGAGACGGCAATGACATCGTCTCGGTCCGGCTGCCGGAAGAATCCGGCGATACGCCGGAGGAAACTCAGGCGGAAACCGGACAGGAAATCTGGCCGAAGCCGGACGGAACCGTCTCCAACGACCGGAGCCGGACTCTGATCAGCGGAGACGACGAGAACGTCGGCATGCTGATCACCATCGCGGAAAAATACACCGGGCGGCTTCTCAGCACTACGGACATCAACCGTCTGCTTTACCTGTACGACGAACTCCACCTTTCCGTCGATCTGATTGATTATCTGATCGAATACTGCGTCTCAAAAAACAAACGGAGCTTCCGCTATATTGAATCCGTCGGGGTCCGGTGGTACAATGACGGCATCAAAACCGTTGCGGAGGCGAAGGCGAACTCTTCGCTCACCGACGGACGGTACTATAAGATCCTCAGATTTTTCGGCATCAGCGGCAGAGCTCCTCTTCCCAATGAGGCGGCGCTGATGAAAAAATGGCTGGATACCTGGGGGTTTTCAAAGGAACTGATCCGGGAGGCCTGCACGCGCGCCCTGCGAAACACGGACCGGCAGACGCCCGGAAATCTTTTCTCCTACACAGACCGGGTTCTGTCCCGGTGGTATGACGCGCGGATCACAACGCCCGCGCAGGTGAAGGAAGCGGATCTCGCCCACGAGAAGCGGCGCGCATCCGCAGATTCCGGCCGGGAGACGGCCGGTTCCGGAAGCAGGAAAACGGCGAAGCAGAACGCCTTCAACGATTTTCAGCAGCGCGATTACGATTTCGACGATCTGGAGCAGAAGCTGCTCGAGCAGACGAAAAAAAACGGAGCCTCATAAATGGCACTTTCAAATACGGACTTTGATGCGATTATGCGCATCTACAGCGACCGCCAACTGAATAACCGCCGCAGTCTGGACGCGAGACGGCGGGAGGCGTACGCCCGATTCCCGCGGCTGCGCGAAATTGCGGAGGAGATCGCCTCACTTTCTGTCCGCAAGGCGAAGGCGGCGCTGGGCGCAGACGGCGCGGAGGACTTCGATTACGGCGCGGAGCTCTCCTCTCTTGCGGAGGAACGCACCGCCCTGCTGGATCGCGGTGGATATCCGCCCGATTATCTGGAAATGCATTACAGCTGTCCGATCTGTCATGACACGGGCTTTGTGGGCGGAAAGAAATGCGAATGCTTTCTTCGCGAGGAAATCAATTACCTGTACATGGGGTCAAATGACAGCGGAATTCTGGCGGATGAAAATTTCGACCGGTTCGATCTCGGCTGTTACAGAGAGACGCGCCGGGAGGATGAAACCGCTTCGCCGCGGGAATACGCCGCGCTCGCGAGGAATACCGCGCTCGCCTTTGTAAAAAATTTCGATCATTCCTTCGAAAATCTTCTGATCTGCGGCGAGACGGGAACCGGGAAAAGCTTTCTCTCCCACTGCATCGCCCACGAGCTGATCGGATGCGGCTGCAGCGTCCTCTACCTGACGGCGAACGATCTGTTCTCCCTTTTGGGCGACGACGCGTTCCGCCGGGACCGGAGCAATGAGGGCCGCCACGCGGATCAGATTCTGTCCGCGGACCTGCTGATCATTGACGACCTCGGAACCGAATACACCAACGCGTTCGTTTCATCGCGCCTGTTCGCGTGCGTCAACGAGCGCATCCTGAAGAAAAAAGCAACCATCATCTCGACGAATCTGAACCTCTCGGAGTTTCAGAAACGGTACTCCGAGCGGATTTCGTCACGAATTTTCAGTTCTTATAAGCTGATCCGGCTGTCCGGCAGCGACATCCGGATTCAAAAGCAGATGCGAGGAGGAGACTAATTCCATGTCATCAGAAAAAGCAAAGTACTACGACTCGATTCCGGTGGGCCGGCTGGGCCTGATCCCGCTTCAGAGCTGCGCGACGCTCGGGGAGAAGGTGAACCGCTACCTCGTCTCCTGGCGCAAGGACCGCGAGCACGAGGAGCATCAGAACATGTACCTTGACGGCTATGACCGCGACAGCTTCATCATCCCCTCCTCCGTCCCGCGCTTCGGCACCGGCGAGGCAAAGGGCGTCATCGGCGATTCGATCCGCGGCGACGATATTTTCATCATGGTGGATGTCTGTAATTACTCACTCACCTATAAGCTGTTCGGTCAGATCAACCATATGTCCCCGGACGATCATTATCAGGACCTGAAGCGCATCATCGCGGCGATCGGCGGAAAAGCGCGCCGCATTAACGTCATCATGCCGTTTCTGTACGAGAGCCGCCAGCACAAGCGGTCCGGGCGCGAGTCGCTCGACTGCGCGATCGCCCTGCAGGAGCTCATCAACATGGGCGTCGACAACATCCTCACCTTTGACGCGCACGATCCCCGCGTCCAGAACGCGATCCCTCTTGACGGATTCGAGACGGTCACCTGCGCGTACCAGTTTATCAAGAACATCCTGCGCTACGGCGAGGACATCCACATCGACTCCGATCACCTGATGGTCGTGAGCCCGGATGAGGGCGGGATGACCCGCTCCATCTACATCGCGAACAACCTCGGCGTCGACATGGGCATGCTCTACAAGCGCCGCGACTACTCGACCATCATCGACGGGCGCAACCCGATCGTTGCTCACGAGTTTCTCGGCGCGGACGTGGCCGGAAAGGATATCATCATCGCGGACGACATGATCTCCTCCGGGGATACGATCATCGACGTCGCCCGCCTTCTGAAGGAGATGGGCGCACGCAACGTCTATATGTGTTCGACGTTCGGCATGTTCACGAACGGCCTCTCGAAGTTCGACGACGCGTACAGGGCCGGGTATTTCACCGCTCTGTTCACGACGAACCTGATCTATCAGCCGGCGGAGCTTCTGACGAAGCCGTACTACCACAGCTGCGATCTTTCGAAGTACATCGCGCTCATCATCGACACGCTGAACCACGACTCCTCCATCAGTTCGCTGCTTGAGCCGTCGGGACGAATCCAGAAGGTCCTGCGCAAGTACGCAAACCACGAAACAATCTGAAAAAAGGCGGCCCTTGCGGCCGCCTCAGACTGTAGACAAACAGGCTTTGGGACAAGTCCTTGGAGCCTGTTTTATCATTTAAAATTATGTGAAACAGAATTCTGATGGAAAAAGGGAATGAAACGCTAAAAACAGAGGATTTCCGGG
>ONLT01000136.1 GCA_900318755.1 uncultured Eubacteriales bacterium | reverse complement strand
TTTCCGTCGGCATCGTCTCCTGGCCGAGGCATCCGTACGCCGGGCCGCACCTCCCCAGCGAATCCAGGTCGCTGTAGCTCTCAAAGGCATTCTCCGTCCGATCCTCCGCGGCAAAAAACGGCACCCCGCCGTTGATCTCAACCGACGGCGCCGATGAATACGCAGGGATTTTGTCGGGTGTGACATCCTGCGCCGCTGCTCCGGAAGTTTCCCCGGCCTGCGCCGCAGCTCCGGAAGTTTCCCCGGCCTGCGCCTCCGCTTCGGAAGTTTTCCCTGCCTGCGCCGCCCCGCCTGCATCAGGAGACGCGGAAGGATAGTTTGTCGTGTTTACCTTCGCCGCCAGGCCCGTTCCGCAGCCCGCCAGCGTCACCGCGATCAGGCACACAAGCAGCAGAGAAGCCGCGCGTTTTGCAAAATCGCGGAACTTATTTTTCCGGTTCATATCAGATACTCCGATTTCAAACATTCCGATTTCCTTCGAATTCTATTATACAATCGGATTGCCGTTTTGTCGCCTCCCGGATGCGCTCCGCCCGGCGTCTCTCCCGGTCCCCGGGCGTCAGTAAACATAATCTTAAATTAGTGTAAAATTTCGATGCCCGACGGGACACGTTTCCGCCAGGTATGCTATAATTCTCGACAGATCAGAATTATTACAGGAGGACAGATATGGACTTTTTCAATAAAATCAAGGGTACAATCAACAACGCAGGCGACAGCTTTAAAATGAACAGCCAGATCCGCGAGAATGAAAAGCAGATCCAGAACCTGATCTATCAGATCGGCGTCCAGTGCTTCAACAACCACGGCAACGAAACCGGAACCGAGTATGACAGGCTCTTCAGCCAGATTCACTCTCTGCAGAGCGAAAACAAGCGCCTGCAGGACAGCCTCAGCCAGCTGAACGCCGGCGTTGTCTGTCAGAAATGCGGCACGGAAAATCCCCAGGGATCCGCGTTCTGCTCGAACTGCGGAGCGCCGCTGAACGTCGTAAACGTCGACGAACAGCCGGAGATCTGCCCCGGCTGCGGCGCGAAAAATGAGCCGGGAACAAAATTCTGCACGAACTGCGGAGCACCGCTCCCGCAGTCCGGAGACAGCCAGTCCTGAAACAGCCACTCCGGAGACGGCCAGTCCTAAGACAGCCAGTCCGGAAACCCGAAACCGCGCGCGGGAAACCTACAGAATCCCTCGCGCAGATCACGCACAGATTCCATCACAGAAACACAGCGGGAACGCCGATCACCGACGTTCCCGCTGTGTTTGTCTTACTGATCGTGACGGATCACGCTTCTTCGCGGATCACTCTCCCCATCTCCAGTTCGCGACCTCCGGCAGATCCTGGCCGTACTTTGTGATGTACTGCTTGTGCTCCACCAGCTTGTCGCTCATCTTCTGATACAGATAAGCGCCGCGGTTTCCCAGCTGCGGCAGAAGCTCAATCGCGTCCTGCACAAGATGGAAGCGGTCGATGTCATTCTGTACGCGGACATCGAACGGAGTCGTAATCGTACCTTCCTCCTTGTAGCCGCGGACGTGCATCAGCCGGTTGTTGTGGCGGCGGTACGTCAGCTCATGGACGAGACTCGCGTATCCGTGGAAGTTGAAAATTACCGGCTTGTTCGCCGTGAACAGCATGTCGTACTCCGCGTTGGTGAGACCGTGCGGATGCTCCTCGGACGGCTGAAGCTTGAACAGGTCGACGACGTTGATGAAGCGGATCTTCAGCTCCGGAAGCTCCCGGTTCAGAATCGATACCGCCGCAAGTGCTTCCAGTGTCGGCGTCTCGCCCGCGCACGCAAATACAATATCCGGCTCCTGTCCCTGGTCATTGGACGCCCAGTCCCAGATGCCGATTCCCTGCGTGCAGTGTTTCACCGCCTCATCCATGGACAGCCACTGAGGACGCGGATGCTTCGAAGCGACGATTACGTTGACGTAGTTTTTCGAACGCAGGCAGTGATCCATCGTGGAAAGCAGCGTGTTGGAATCCGGCGGAAGATAAATCCGCACGACATCCGCTTTCTTATTCGCGATGTGATCCATAAAGCCCGGATCCTGATGCGTAAATCCGTTGTGATCCTGCTGCCACACGGTCGAGCACATGATCAGATTCAGGGACGCGATGCGCTCACGCCAGGAGAGCTGGTTGCACACCTTCAGCCATTTCGCGTGCTGCGCCGCCATGGAGTCAATAATGCGCGCGAACGACTCATACGTGGCAAAGAAACCGTGACGTCCGGTCAGAAGATAGCCCTCGAGCCATCCCTCGCACATATGCTCGGAGAGCATGGAATCCATGACGCGTCCGTAGGGATCCAGATGATCATCGGTATCAAGATGCTGTGAGTTCCAGTCGCGGTTCTGCACCTCAAATACCGCGTTCAGCCGGTTGGAGTTCGTCTCGTCCGGCCCGAAAATCCGGAAGTTCTTCGCGTCCTCATTCAGTTTGAAGACGTCGCGGATGAAGTTTCCGAGCTCGGACATATCCTGCCCGTCCTTCGATCCGTGTTTCCCGATGTCCACCGCATAATCACGGAAATCGGGCATCCGCAGCTCGCGGAGAAGCTTTCCGCCGTTTCCGTGCGGGTTCGCGCCGATTCTCGCATCGCCCTTCGGAGCGAGCGCCTGCAGCTCCGGAATCAGCCGTCCGTTTTCATCGAACAGTTCCTCCGGATGATAGGAGCGGAGCCAGTCCTCAAGGATCTGGAGATGCTCCGGTTTGTCCATCATGATCGGAACCTGGTGCGCCAGGAAGTTGCCCTCGATGCGGTTTCCGTCGACTACCTTCGGACCGGTCCAGCCCTTCGGTGTGCGCAGAACGATCATCGGCCACACCGGTCTCGTGGTGTCGCCGGTCGTGCGCGCGTGTTCCTGAATGCCCCGGATGGTCTCGATGATCTGATCCATCGTCTCAGCCATCTGTCTGTGCATCGTCATCGGGTCATCGCCCTCCACGAAATACGGCTCCCAGCCGCAGCCGTGGAAGAAATCCGTGATCTCCTGGCGGGACATGCGCGCAAAGATCGTCGGGTTTGCAATCTTATATCCGTTCAGGTGCAGGATCGGGAGAACCGCTCCGTCACTCGCCGGATTCAGAAATTTGTTGCTCTGCCAGGAGGTCGCCAGCGGACCGGTCTCCGCCTCGCCGTCTCCGACGGTGACGGTCGCGATCAGATCCGGGTTATCGAACACCGCGCCGAACGCGTGGGCGATGCCGTATCCCAGCTCTCCGCCCTCGTTGATCGATCCCGGCGTCTCCGGAGCGCAGTGGCTCGGAACGCCGCCCGGGAAGGAAAACTGCTTGAACAGCTTCTGCAGTCCCGACTCATCGCGGCTGATATTCGGATAAACATCCGTGTAAGTTCCGTCAAGGTAATCATTCGCAATGTAGAAATTTCCGCCGTGTCCCGGACCGGAAAGAAGAATCATGTCCAGATCATATCGTTTGATCACCCGGTTCAGATGAACAAAAACGAAGTTCTGTCCCGGAACCGTGCCCCAGTGGCCGACGATCTTTTTCTTGATATCGCTCCACTCAAGCGGTCTCTTCAAAAGAGGATTGTCCAGCAGATACAGCTGGGCTGCCGACAGATAGTTTGCTGCGCGCCAGTATCCGTTCATTCTGGTCAGGAGTTCGTCCGTGATCGGGCCTTTCTCCGCGCAAGTCGTATTTACATTGTCTGCCATTTATGTCTCCTTCCTTGACGCAGTGCGTCACGTTACAGCTCTGCTACATTTTCCCCCTTTGAACTGTACCTGGATACCATATTATACATAAACTGCGAAAATGTAAAATACCTTTCTATAAAATCATTGTAAAACTTCTTCCATCTCCGTGATCATCCGATCAAATTCATCGAGCGCGCGGATGATCGGATCCGGGCTGCTCATATCGACGCCGGCGATTTTCAGCAGGCTGATCGGATCGGTGCTCGAGCCGGACGAGAGGAATCTCAGATAATCATCCGCCGCTTCCTTCCCGCCGGTCAGAATCCGCTCCGCGATGGCAATCGCCGCGGCAAACCCGGTCGCGTACTGATAAACATAATAATTATAGAAGAAATGCGGAATTCTCGCCCACTCCTCCTGGATCAGCCGGTCCACAGCCATGTTTTTCCCGTAATAGAGGACGTTCAGGTCATAATAGATCCGGTTCAGTTCCTCCGCCGTCAGTGTTCCGCCGTTCTCGACAATCCCGTTGATCTTCTGCTCAAACTCCGCGAACATGGTCTGGCGGTAGAGCGTCGTCCGGAACTGCTCCAGAAAATAATTCAGCAGGTACGCGCGCTTCTTCCTGTCATCGGTCTTTCCCAGAAGATTCCGCATCATCAGAACCTCGTTGCACGTGCTCGCCACCTCAGCGACAAAAATAACGTAGTCCGAGTAGATCACCGGCTGATTTTTCATCGAGAGATAGCTGTGCACCGTGTGGCCGGTCTCGTGGACCAGCGTGAACATGCTTTTCAGATTATCCTTGTGATTCAGCAGGATGTAGGGATGCGGGCGGGCCCCTCCCGAGGAGTAGGCGCCGCCGCGCTTCCCTTCGTTTTCATAGACGTCGATCCAGCGGTTCTCATACGCCTCCCGGACAATCTTTGCGTAATCCTCTCCCAGCGGCGCTGCCGCGTCCAGCACCTCCGCCTTCGCCTGCTCAAAGGAGATGGTTTCCTCCGCATCCGGCACGACGGAATTGTAGAGATCATACATGTGCAGCTCATCCACGCCCAGCAGCTTCTTTTTGAGGTCCATGTAGCGGTACATGGAATTCAGGTGGCCGTGAACCGTGTTGATCAGGTTGAAGTAAACCTCCTCCGGCACCTCGTTCGGAGTGAGCGCCGCCTCCAGGTTGCTGCCGTATTTCCGCTGCCGCGCATAAAATGTCTGCTGTTTCACCTGCGCGTCCAGAATCGCCGCGGACAGTCCGCTGTGGGCGGACCATGTCCGATAAAAGGTCTCAAACGTATTCTTCCGGAGAACCCGGTCGCTCCCGGCCATAATCATGGTGTACGTCCCCTGGGTGAGCGTGTGCTCCGCCCCGCTGCCGTCTTTCACCGGCGGAAAGGTCAGATCCGCGTTCCGGAAGACCGACCCGATCGTCGACGGCGCCTGCTCCATCTCGCCCGCCGCAGCGAGAAGATGCTCTTCCTCCGGTGAAAGCGTGTGCTCCTTCTTTCTCCGGATCCGGTCAATCGCCAGCCGGTACAGGGAAAGCCCGTCCGTTTCGCGATAAAAGCGCTCCAGCGTCTCATCCGGAATTCTCATGATTTCCGGATCCGCGAATGATGCGGCGCTCGCGGCCTGCACGTAAAGATTCATCGCACGGCCCCGGCGCGCCTGATTTTCGCCGTTTCCGATGTCCTGATCCGCCAGCAGCGAGGCGTAGCCGATCAGCCGCTCCAGACGCAGGGATACCTCGTCGCTCTTCCGGAACCAGGAAAGAAGCGTCCCGCCGTCCTCCCCGAGCCGGCCCTTAAACTCCTCCAGCTCTCCGGGAATCGCGGAGGCCTTTTCCGCGTCCTTTTCCCAATCCTCCGCCGTCTCATAGAGATCCTTCAGATTCCACGTATCTTTT
>ONLT01000117.1 GCA_900318755.1 uncultured Eubacteriales bacterium | reverse complement strand
GAGGGTTCGAATCCCTTGTCCTCCGCTGAAAAAACGGACGGCGCTTTCTTTCATGGCGCCGTCCGTTTTTTATTTCTGTGACAAATACATGGAGTGCAGCAGTGCCCTTCCCGTCCCGGTCCGGAAGACCTTTTCGCACATCTTCCGGATGTTCTCCCTGCTGTATCCGGATTCATCGGCGTTGACGAGATAATCTGCCTCGATCAGAATCTGGTAATCCGCTCCGTCGATTCCGGTCAGCGTGTGGTGATGGCCGACGAGCCAGACGACGCGCTCCTTCATCTCCTCCGGAAGCTGAAACGGTTTCAGAAACTCCCGGGCGAGAAGGATCCCCTCCTCTTCCTGATGCTTTCCGTTCGTGTTCCCGTATTTCCGCCGGCAGAGCGGACACGCAATGTCGTGCAGCACCGCGGCGATCTCCACCGTCTTCTGATCACGCTCCGGCAGGTTCTCGCAAAGGCCGATCGTCCGCGCAAATCCGTACACCTTCATAAAATGATTGATGTCGTGAAGATTCCCCTCCGAATAGTCGACCATCCGCCTGATAATCTCCGCCGTTCCGGTTTCATTGTTTCCGCACATACCGCGCTGCCCGTCCTTCCCGATTCGTTCCGCACGCTCCGCCGCGGAGCTTCTCTCCCGCGGCTTCCTGCTGCCGCTTCACAATTTGAATCCCGTAAACACAAGCTCCGCGATGTCGCATCCGAGATCGTCCGTGACATCGACGTTGTAGACGGCGGTTTTCCGCCCGTCCCTGCGGCACTTCGCCCTCGCGGTGAGCCTCGTCCCGCGGGATCCCGAGAGGAAATTGACGCTGACCTGCTGGGCCACGGTCTGCACGTGTACGTTGTTGGAAGCCGCCGCGAAGGCGAAATCCGCCAGCGTGAAGATCGCTCCGCCCATCACCCGGTGATTTGCGTTCCGATGGCGCTCGGAGATTTCCATGCTGCACACGCTTGTTCCGTCGCCGATCTCCTCGATTCTCATGCCGTTGTCCGTCGCGAAATGATCTCCGCGGAAATATTCCTGTGCCTCTTCGACCGACTGAAATGTACTCACCGTTCCCGCCTCTCCATATACCAGGATTTAAAATCGTCCACAGTAAAGCGCTCCTTCAGATGGTCGCTCGGTCTCCAGGCGCCCTCGATGATCTTTCGGTACGAATGCTTTTTCTCGTAGAGCTGTTCGTACGACGGTCCGATCGGGTCGCCGTACTTCTGGTTCGATTTATAGTTTGTATACTCCCTGATCAGAGGCGGTTCGCTCTCGCGGTAATCCTTCGCGAGCTCGCGGCGCTCATCGTACACGGCGTGCGCGATCTCCTCGTCCGACAGGCCGGCTTCCTCAAGTTCCTTCGCTCTGTCCTCGAGACGGCTGATCTTTTCCACATAATCCCTGCGAAACGGGTTCGCGGAAAAGCCCTCCTCCTCAATAATCTTCAGCTCCCGATCAAACTCCTCATCCATTTTTTCCAGATCGTCTGAGGTAAAAAATACTGACATGATCGTCACCTGCTTTCTTCTGCGCCGGTGTCGCCCCTTCTGATGAAGACAGTATAGCACGGTTTCATGAAGAATTTGCGTATTTTTCCCGATTCATCCCGTTATCTTATTGTCAATCGGTGCCACAGCCGCTGAATTAGCGTATAATAGGGACAGCTTATCTTAATGATTAATGGAGGAATCCGATATGTTAATGGAGCAGGCCAGAGACGAGATCGTTGAATACGGCCACAGGATGATGCAGGACGGACTTGCGCAGGGAACATCGGGCAATCTGAGCGTCTACGACCCGGAACAGGAGCTGATGGCGATCAGTCCATCGGGAATTCCGTACGACGAGACCCGCCCGGAGGACATCGTAATCATGCGCCTTTCGGGCGAAATCGTCGAGGGAAAAACGCGCCCGTCGAGCGAATACCTTCTTCACAGCGTTTTTTATCAGGTAAGAGAGGAAGCCCGGGCGGTCGTGCACGCCCATGCGATGTACTGCACGACGCTCGCCTGCCTTGGCACCCGGCTGAAGGCCATCCACTACGCGATCGCGGACGCCGGAACGAACGAAATTCCTCTCGTCCCCTACCACACCTTCGGAACCCAGGATCTGGCGGATGCGGTCCGGGAAACGATCGGCGAGACGAGCAACGGCATTCTTCTGGCCAATCACGGCATGGCCGCGTGCGGACACTCCCTGAAAAATGCGTACGGCATCGCCCTCGCCATGGAATGGTGCGCAGAGCTGCAGTGGCGCTGCATGTGCGCCGGAGCGCCCCACTATCTCAGCGCGAAACAGATGGAGGGCGTCATGAAACGATACGAAACGTACGGTCAGGTCCGCCCCGACGGAACAAAACCCCACGGATATTCCGGCTGAACGGCCGGCATTCGCCCCCGCAGATATTCCGGCTGAATGGCCGGCATCCGCTCCCGCGGATTTTCCGGCCAGGCGGTCAGCCCGCAGCTTCGGCGCGCAGACCGCAGCGCCTTTCAATCAGGCCGTACAGGATTATCCCGATCAGAATCAGCAGGGAGCAGACCTGCGAAGTGGACAGACTGCCCAGATAGCCGCGCACACGGTCCCCGCGGAGGAACTCATCCAGAAACCGGACGCAGGCGTACACAGCCAGATAGAGCCGGATG
>ONLT01000118.1 GCA_900318755.1 uncultured Eubacteriales bacterium | reverse complement strand
ATTTTCGACGGACATCGATGTCTTCCAGCCCACGCCGCCGTCGTCGTAGTTGCGGTGGCAGCAGTGGAGAACGAGCGGAGCGCCGTATTTTTTGCTGTCGATCATCTTTTTGAGCTGCGCGTAGCCCGGATCGTAGCGGCGCATGAATCCGACCTGAACCAGATGTTTTCCGACCGCCATCTCCGCGTCAACGATGCGTTTGCACGCCTCCGGTGTCGGGGAGAGCGGCTTTTCACAGAATACATGCTTGCCGGCCTTGATCGCTTCGGTTACGTACTGCTCGTGGAACGGGTCGGATGTTGTGACGACGACCGCGTCGATCTCCGGATCGCTGATCAGCGCCTCACCGCTGTCGAACGCTTTGATTCCGAACTGATCCGCGATTTTTTTTGCGAACTCCGCGGAATAATCCGCGCATCCGATGACTCTTCCGCCGGTCAGTTTATTGTTGATCCGGTCAATGTGCGTGCGGCCGATTGCTCCGACGCCGACTACTCCGATTTTTAATGTGTCTCCCATTGGTATCCTCCTTGTGGATAATAGAATCAGTCAAAGTCCATCGGTAATGCTTCTTTCAGGACGACGGTCGATTTCTTCAGGCCGGTCAGCGGCGGCATCGTCAGATCCTCCATCTCCTGACTGACCGGGCCGTCGTAGCCCTCCATGCTCAGGCAGGAGAAGAACTCCTTCCACCAGCCGACGTTGTGTCCGTGTCCGAATGCCACGTAGTTCCAGGTGCGTTTCGCGAACTGGTCGATGGTCTTTGTGTCAAGGCAGCCGTCCGCGCCCATGTAATTGCGCTCCACCCGGACATCCTTGGCGTGTACGTGGTAGATCCGGTCCGCTCCGAGCTTGTGGACCGCGGCGATCGGATCGCCGCCCATCCAGAGAAGGTGGCTCGGATCCAGATTCATGCCGACCAGCGGGCCGACCGCGTCGCGCAGGCGGATCAGCGTCTCCGCGTTGTAAACCATCTGGCATCCGTGGTTCTCGAGGGCGATCCGCTCGATTCCGTTCTCCTTTGCCAGCGGGGCCATCTTGTTTTTCCAGTAGGGGATGAGCACCTCGTTCCACTGCCAGTTCAGAATTTTCGTCGTGATCGGCGGCCAGCTGGTGCAGATCCAGTTCGGTGTCGAGTCGGTCGGGCTTCCGCCCGGGCAGCCGGACATCATGACGATCTTATGAATTCCGAGAAGGGATGCGAGACGGAATGTCTTTTCCACGACCTGCTCGTGCTCTTTCCCCTCGTCGTTCGGTGCGAGATGATTGCCGGAGCAGTTCAGAACCTCGAGCTGAAGATGATGCTCTTTGATCTTGCCCATGAACTCATCACGCGCGTCGCTGCTCTCCAGCATCCGGTCAAGGTCGATGTGGGGGGCGGCGGACCATCCTCCGCAGGCGATTTCCAGTGACTGATATCCGAGCTGTTCCGCGGTGGCGAGCATCTTATCAAAAGACATCGCGCCGAGGCAGTCGGTAACAAGACATAATCTCATAGTTGTGAACTCCTTCCCGTGTCTGAATCTAAAGTCTGTCTGCAGTTCTGCCTGTTTTTCTTTTGCGACTTTAGTATAACAGCTTTTCTGTCGGAATGTTAATCGAAATCGGTCAGAAAACGCCGCGAAATCCGGGGATTCAGACGACGAACTTATAAAAATCGGCAATAATATCAGGCGATATAAAATTTGCACAAACAAAGCGCATCAAATTTGTGTAATATGACACAAGGCTTGACAAAAGCCAAAAATCGGGCATGATAGTAGGAAAGAACGGATGTGAGACCTGAAGAGATATTATAAAATCGGCAAAACAGGCGGGACGAAATCCGCAGGCAGGACAGAAAAAATCCGCAGGCAGGACAGAATAAATCGCAGGCAGGACAGAATAAATCTGCAGGCAGGCCAGGATCAAACCGGCAGAACAATTCAGAAAACGGAGGCGGAAATGGAACCTTCTTTTGATATGGAAACCGTACAGCTGCTCGATGCCATCTACGTGGAGCGGCAGTTTTCGATCGAGCACCGGCATGTGCTTCATACGCATACGGACCGGCTGGAGCTGCTTTATATCAGCAGCGGCACGGGGCGTTATCAGGTCGGCCGCCGCGAGTACGCCGTGACGGAGGGAGACATGGTGGCCTGCAACGCGGGAACGCTGCACGGCGAGCATCTGACGCTGCCGAACGACATCCAGACGTACTGCCTGGCCTTCTCAGGCATCCGCATCCCGGATCTTCCGGAAAATGCGCTGATCTCACACAAGAGGCGCCCGGTGGTTTCGCTGAAAAAATACCGGGAGCTGATCAGCGGGATGATGGTGCGGATTCATGAGCTGTACGGGAGAAATCTTGCGGATTCCTGGCTCGCGCCGCTGATGGCGAAGACGGTCCTCGCCATGACGTATTATGAGCTGAATGAGCAGGAGAAGACGATGGAGCGCGTGTCGATTCTTCAGAAAAACGAGACGCTGATGAGAGATATCACCGAATATCTTGATCACAATTATAAGAAGGAAACTCTGCGCATGTCCGATCTCATCGAACGGTTCCATGTCAGCGGATCGTTCCTCTCCCATGAATTCAGGAAGGAGACCGGCCTTTCTCCGAAGCAGTATATCGTCCTGCGCCGCATCGGTGAGGCGCAGAGTCTGCTGGAGAATACGAATCAGTCCATCGGGGAAATCGAGGCGGAGCTTGGATTCTCCAGCGGCGTTCATTTTTCGGCGACCTTTAAAAAATACGTCGGGATGTCGCCCCGCGAGTACCGGAAATATTACCGGCACTGACCGCAGAATTTTCCCCGCGCGCAATGGAACGCGCCCGCTTTCGGTATTCCCGCGGCGTGCAGCCGAACATTTCCCGGAAGACCTTCCCGAAGTAGCTGTCGGAGGTGAAACCGCATGCCCCGGCGATGACGGAGACGGGGTCGTCGGTGGCCGCCAGTTTCTGCGCCGCCGACTGTGCGCGGAAGCTGACGAGAAAACGGATCGGCGAGCTTCCGACAGAGCGGCGGAAACAGCGCGTGCATTCCCTGGGACTGATGCCCGCGGCGTCCGCGATGTCCGTCAGCGTGACCGGTTCCGCGTAGTGTGCGTATAAAAAGAGCAGCATCGCCTTCATACGCTCCGCGTCCTGATTGCCGGAGGGGACGCCTGTGCGCCGGAGCTCCGCGGTTTCCTCGAACATGCACAGCCAGAAACGGGAGAGGGCTTCGCGGGCGATCAGCTCGAAGCCGGTCGGCTCGTCGCGCATCGCTTCCATCGCGCGTATCAGATAATCCGCCATTTTGATCCGGTTTGCCGAGTCGGGGCGGAACAGCATCGACGATGCGCTTTCGCAGCAAAGCAGCGGCGTAAAATATTTCTGCTCGATTGCGCTGCCGTATCCGCCCGACAGAAAGCGGACGTCGACCTGATTGACGTACCACTCGGTCTCCGGCAGGAAACGGACCGCGTGGAGCGTACCGGTGTTTAAAACAAGAATTTCGCCCGGCTTCTGGACGTACGTGCGGTCGGAGATCGTGGTTTCCAGCGTGCCCCTGCTGACGTAATCGATCTCAATCTGATCGTTCCAGTGCCAGGGCACCTCGTTCCCGATAAAATTTCTGCCCTCGTCAAAGGTGCAGATATAAGGGAACGCGGCGTCCCGGTTTGCGATTACCTCCATATGGTTTTCGGCCAGCTCGAGCCCTGATTTTGATTTGATGATCATCCGTATCGAAGCCTCCGTTTCATCTT
>ONLT01000120.1 GCA_900318755.1 uncultured Eubacteriales bacterium | reverse complement strand
GGGATAAAATAGTCCGACGTCGGGATCGATGCCCTGTTCGGCAGGCCGCCGGCCCAGCAGCCGGCCAGATGCATTCCCACCATGATAAAGCTGCAGGTGATGCAGCCGATGATCATGGCGGATTTCAGGCTTTTCGTGTCTTTGAAGCCCATCCCCCGGACTGCGGTCTGCGGGAGACCGAGGGTTCCGAACCCCACGAGGATCCAGAAGCTGGCGAGGGCGCCGGGAGAGTAGAGGGCGAACATATTGTCATAAACGCCGGGCAGATTTTGCTTCAGACCTGCGTCGATGCCGGACAGGCCGCCGCCTGTTTTCAGCACGTAGAACAGAAGCAGGAAGGTGCCGATGCACATGATAAATCCCTGAAACGTATCGGTGATCGCCACCGCGCTGAATCCGCCGAAGGAAGTGTAAATGATCACCACGACGCCGAAGATCAGCAGTGCCCATCCGTAGGGAAGTCCGGTGATCGCCGAGATCAGCGTGGCGCCCCCGGTAAACTGCCCGATCATCTGGGCGGTGCAGAACACCACGCTCAGGAGGCTGATCACGATGACCAGGGCTTCGCTTTTGTAGCGGGCGTTCAGATAGCCGACGATCGTAACCGCTCCGGTCTGTCTGGAAACCAGAGCCAGCTTATTGCCCAGCACGCCCAGCACGAGAAAGGTGACCGGCACCTGAACCGCCGCGATCCAGACCTGCGCATAGCCGTAAGTCGCGCCTGCCGCCCCGGGTCCGGAAATAAAGGAACTGATCGAAGTATAGGTGGCCATTGTGGTCATCGCCAGCACAAGTCCGTTCATGGAGCGGCCGCCGATGAAAAACTTCTTTTCATGTGACAGGCTGCTGGCATCGTTCTGCTTCTTGCTGAAGAGCAGTCCGATGATCGCGTTCAGCACGAGATAGGCGATGAAAATGATCAGGATGATGGTCTGATTTTTTGTCATTGACGATCCTCCTCCTCATCGCCGTAATCAAAGTCGAGGAAGACGTTTCTGGTGAGAAAAATCACCCCGATGATTGCTATGACGATCGTTCCGAAGGTGGAAACGCTGAACCACGCCGGCATTCCGAGAAAATACAGTCCGGTTCCGTTCAGAAGAAAGGCGGTCAGAATATGCCATGCACAGCAGATCAGGCAGACGAGAAGCGTGCTTTTGATCTCCCGTACGCACTGCTGATGCTTTTCTTCTTTTGTAAGTTTTTTCATATCGTTATTCCTTTTCGTTCAGGCTTCCTGTGATGAAGTTGTCGATCAGGCGGTCTTTTCCGATATAGACGGCGACGGCGGCGAGGACCGGACGGTCGATGGTTTCAATCGGCTGAAGTTCGTCCCGGTCGACGATCTCCACGTAATCGATCGTCGCGCGCGGCTCAGTTCCGATGATCGAGCGGATCGTGTCTTTGACCTTCGCTGCGTCCGTCTCGCCCGCGTCGATCATCTCATGGCCCTTTTTCAGCGCCTTGTAGAGAATGGTCGCGGCTTTGCGTTCTTCCGCATTCAGATACGTGTTGCGGGAACTCTTCGCGAGGCCGTCTTCCTCACGGATGATCGGGCATCCGATGATTTCGATCGGGAAGTTCAGATCGCGGACCATCCGGCGGATCACAGCCAGCTGCTGCGCGTCCTTCTGGCCGAAGTATGCCCGGTCAGCCTCGCTGATGTGGAACAGCTTTGTGACGACCGTGCAGACGCCCTGGAAATGGAACGGGCGGGTTACGCCGCAAAGATGTTCGGTCAGGCTGTCGACCTTTACGTGTGTGCAGGCGTTCGGCGCGTACATCTCCTCCGGTTCCGGATGGAAGACCAGATCCGCACCCAGCGATTCGCAGAGCCGGCAGTCCGCGTCAAAATCACGCGGATAGACGGCGAGATCTTCCTTCGGCCCGAACTGGATCGGGTTGACGAAATCACTGACGATGACGCGGTCATTGTCCTCGCGCGCCCGGCGGATCAGACTCGCGTGTCCCTCGTGCAGGTAGCCCATGGTCGGGACGAGTCCGATCGTCAGTCCCTGACGCTTCCATTCTCTGACATATTTCTTTACTTCTGCAATTTCTCCTGTGCGTATCATGCCTGACTCCCTTCAATATGATTTTCTGATTCCAGTTTTGCCATGAGCTCATCATCAATCCGGAACGTGTGCTCTTCCGAAGGAAAAGCGCCGCTTTTTACTTCCTCGTCGTAGGCGCGGAAGCCTGCCTTCATCTGCTCGCCGATGTCGGCGAAAACCTTGACGAATTTCGGCTTGAAGCCGCCCGGTGTCATGCCGAGCAGATCCTGATAGACGAGGACCTGTCCGTCGCAGCCGCTGCCTGCGCCGATTCCGATGGTCGGAATCGAGAGGCTCTTTGAAATGAGCGCCGCCAGTCTCGCCGGCACGCATTCCAGGACGACCATGAACGCACCGGCCTCCTCGATCGCGTGCGCGTCCTCGATCAGCTGGCGCGCGGTCTTCTCGTTTTTACCCTGAACCTTGAACCCGCCGAATGCGTTGAGTGACTGCGGGGTCAGTCCGAGGTGGGCGCAGACCGGGATGGAGGCATCCGTGATCGCCCGGATATGCGGGCAGACCTTTGCGCCGCCTTCGAGCTTGACAGCCTGCGCGCGGCCTTCTTTCATAAAGCGGCCCGCGTTGTACACGGCATCTTCAATGGAGGTCTGGTAGGACAGAAACGGCATATCGCCGATGACAAATGTATTTTCCGCGCCGCGGGTGACGCAGCGGGTGTGATGAATCATGTCGTCCATTGTGACCGAAAGCGTGTCCGGATATCCCATCATCGTCATGCCGAGAGAATCGCCCACAAGGATGGTGTCGATCCCGGAAGCGTCGACGAGCGACGCGGTCGTGTAATCGTACGCGGTCACCATGGAAATTTTCGTCCCGTCCTGCTTCATCTTCAGCAGGGACGGCACTGTCTTTTTCATCGTAAAATCCCCCTTTTGTTTTCTTATCTGCTGGTAGTCGGTTCGTTTACCCGATGCGGCCGGAAGGAACGGGAGCAAGTGTTCCGTCAGGGACGGAAGCGGACTGTTCCGTCAGGAACGTTCGAGGAGCTCCCGCAGGGCACTGTCGTCCCGTCCCGGGTGCGCGGCTTTCGCCACATCCGCGGCGCGGAGCGACAGGATCCGGTAGACCTCCCGGATTCTGGGCGTATCCGTCAGCGCGTCGAGGTGCTTCTGCACGGTTCCGGTGTCCCCGCGCTCGATCGGTCCGGTGAGGGCAGCGGCCGGCCCATTTTTAAGGACCGCGTCCAGATTCCCCTTCATGAGAGGGGAGAGCGCCGCACGCGCATCTTCGTCGGAAAACCCGCATTCGGACAGGAGGGCGATCGCGCAGTCCGCCAGCGAAACGACGAGATTGCTCGCCATGACGGCGGCCGCGTGGTAACGCACCTTGTCCCGCGCGTCGATCACCTGAAAGCGGCACTTGCAGGCGGAAAGAAGCGCGCAGATATCCGGAAGACGTTCCTTCGATCCTTCAATTGTAAACAATGCATCTGGTAATTCCCGGTAGGATCCGTATCGGTCCGATACGGCCAGGAGCGGATGGACGGAAAATCCGAATGCTCCGCATTCGTCGATTCCGTGAAAGACGGCCGATGAAATCGACCCGCTGCAGTGGCAGATAAGCTTTCCGGCAGGGGAAATCTTTCTGATCTCATCCCAGACGGCTCCGATGGCTCCGTCCGGCACGGTCAGAAACAGAACATCACACGCTTCGACCAGCGGCTGTATTGCGTTAAAGTGATGAGTTCCCGTGAATTTTGCCGCTTCCGCGGCGGATTCAGGCGTTCTGCTGAAGTATCCCGCGACGGGAATGCCGTTTTCCACAAACAGTTTTCCGAGTGAAAAACCGACTTTTCCGGCGCCGATCAACCCGATTTCCATGCCACCACCTCCGTTTCGACATCTCAGGTTTCTTCCAATAATAGAAGATCAATCAATCATGAGAGAGGCGGTGATGTTCAGTCCCATTCATTTTTCAGATATAGGCCGAAAAATTTACCATTTTCATACAAACAGGTACGATTTCGCGTCCCCACGCGGTTTCCGCGAATACCATCCTGCCTAAATTTATCACCGGGGGCACTGAAAGTAAAGAGATTTCTTGACTTTTCAAGAAACAGCGGATATAATTACGAACGTGATTGACCCTGATCGGGGTCAGTGCGCTTTTTATGCTCAAATACAGGAGCAATTACCTTTAGCAGCCGTAAATGAATCAGGAGGTGAAAGGAATGCCAACATTTAACCAGTTAGTCAGAAAAGGCCGTCAGACGACTGAGAAAAAGTCGACAGCTCCGGCTCTGCAGAGAGGATTCAACTCTCTCAAGAAGAAATCCGTCGCGATGTCTTCCCCGCAGAAACGAGGCGTCTGCACAGCTGTTAAAACCGCGACACCGAAGAAGCCGAATTCCGCGCTTCGTAAGATCGCCAGGGTCCGCCTTTCAAACGGAATTGAGGTCACAAGCTACATTCCGGGCGAGGGACACAATCTTCAGGAGCACAGCGTTGTCCTGATCCGCGGCGGAAGAGTCAAGGACCTTCCGGGAACCAGATACCACATCGTAAGAGGTACGCTGGACACCGCCGGAGTCGTCAACAGAAAACAGGCCCGCTCCAAGTACGGCGCCAAGAGACCGAAGAAATAATCATTCAGCATCAATCGAAAAAATGGTTTAAGTCAGGCGGTT
>ONLT01000125.1 GCA_900318755.1 uncultured Eubacteriales bacterium | reverse complement strand
GATCTTCTTGCCGGTCAGGCTCGAAGTCGCCGTCATCAGATCCTCATACTGCGGATCCTCCGCCAGCGCGTACGTCTCAGCGAAGGAGTTCAGCGACGGGCGGATAATCGGATTATCCACGACGTTGTCAACCTTCTTGCCGAACATGTAGAGGTTCAGATGAAGTTTACGAAGTGACTCGATGTACTGCTCTTTCGTCATCATAATGATACAAACCCTTTCTCTAAAAATGAATTGATACTGCTCACAATCCGCGCGCGGCTTACCGGCCCGCCCGCAGATATGACACAAAGCGCAGAGTCTTCCTGCGCTTCGTTCTATTTAAACCGTCTCTTAAAGGAAGCCTGTGTTCCGCAGACTTCCTTTAAAAAGAGCCCGGCTCAAATATTCAATTTAGAAGCACTCTCTGTAAACGCGCATGGACAGCTCTTTGTTCCACGGAATGTAGGAGTTGGTGATCAGTCTCTGCTGGTTCGCCTCTACGGAATCCGCGAACTCCTCGATATCGCTCTCCTTGAATCCGTACTCATGGAGCGGCTTCAGCGGAAGAACCTTCTCGAGCATCTGATTCAGGTACGGGATCGCGTCCTCAACCTTGCAGCCTGTGATTCTTGCAACCGTCTCTTTGAAGCGCATGATCTCGCCGTCCGGGTTCTGCTCGTCGTAGATCTCAAGGATCTTTCCGAACAGAGCGTAGTTGGACTCACCGTGCGGTACGTGATACGTTCCGCCCAGCGGGAAGCTCATGCCGTGAACCGTAGCGCATCCTGCCTTCAGGAAAGCGACGCCCGCCATGTAGGAAGCGGTTACGAACTCATCCAGATATCCGAGACGTGCGTCCGGACCCTCTTCTGCGATGCGGCGGAATCCCTCAAGGATGATCTCCATCGCTCTTACGGAGAACATCTCGGACGTCATCGTCTTACGATGCGGGGAAAGGAAGGACTCGGTCGCATGGATCAGAGCATCGATCGCGGAGCTTGCGAACGGCTTGTACGGAAGAGTCTCCAGGAACTTCGGAATCAGGACAACCTTGTTCGGGATGATGTCATCGGATACAAGGCCGAGCTTTGTCTCGCCGCCTGTGAGCTTTCCGTCTTTCTCATCCTTAACGATCGCGACGGAAATATTGGTAACCTCAGATCCGGTACCGCAGGTTGTCGGGATTGCGATAACCTCTTTCTCATGGATAACCGGCTCTCTCTTGAAGTACATCTCATGTACGGATTTCGGGCGCTTGCAGCCGAGAAGCTTGCAAAGGTCCATGATCGCGCCGCCGCCGATCGCGATGACTCTGTCATAGGAATCGTACGGAATGGTCTTGTACATGGTCTCGATCATCGCCTCGGACGGCTCGCCCGGTGCGAATTTCTCCTGGAATACAAACTGGCACGGAAGGTTGTAGGACTCCATGAACGGTTTGTAGATAAACTCGTTCGTCAGAACGACATCTCTGGCACCGAGGTTAAACTCCTCTGCCAGCTGTCCGAAATCAGCCATCTTGTAGACTGTCGGGACAAAAATGATTTCTCTTTTGTCTGCCTGTAATGCTTTGCTGAAAGCGTCCATACTCGTAATCTCCTTTTTTATAAAAGAATGTTTACCGTCTACTGAGTATTATAGCAGATGCTTGTTAAATTGTGAACAGAATTACATCCAATTCTCATAAGAAATCTCGCGGATTTTCTGTGAATTCCCGCGGTTCTTCCAACGTGCTGACAGCTTCTCACCACTTTTATTGGCTATTTCTTTGTAATTCGTCCGCATCAATCTTTCTGCCCGTCGGCCCTATTATACACCGCCGCCGGAACGGGCAGATTTCACTTTTCTGATCTGCCCGCTCCGTTACACGGCGCTATGATGCCGGCGGGTTTTACTTTCCGGGGAATGCGCGGCCGGTTCGGTTTTACCTTCCGGGGAATGCGCGGCCGGTTCGGTTTTACTTTCCGAGGAATGCGCGGCCGATCCGGTCCGCCTTCATGATCGCCTCATAAACCTCGTCCGCGGTGATGTCCGCGCGGAGGTTCTTCGTGGACTGAGTCGGAACAACCGCCATCTCCGCGACCCTGCGGAGATTCGCCTCGTTGATCTCGCAGATTCCGAGCTGCTCAAGCGTCATCGGAAGATCCACGTCGCGCATAAAGGAGAGAACCTGATTCAGCTCCTCGTCGCCCATTCCCTCGAGAACAAGCTGCGCCACCAGACCGAACGCGACCTTTTCGCCGTGATAAGCGCCGTGCGCCTGCGGCTCCTGCGCGAATCCGTCGTTGATCGCGTGAGCCGCGGCGAGGCCGCCGCTCTCAAATCCGACGCCGGACAGCAGGATGGCCGCCTCGCAGACCTTCTCCAGCGCTTCTGTGTACTCGCCTTTTTTGACGCCGTCGAGAGCTTCTTTTCCGTATCGGATCAGCAGGTCGTTGCAGAGTCTGCACATGGAGGAAACAGTCTCCGTGATCGTTCCCCTGGCCATGGTTTTTACATGATTTTTCTCACAGGCGCGCGCCTCGTACCAGGTCGCCAGCGCATCGCCGATGCCGGCGGAAAGCTGACGCGCCGGAGCCTTTGAGATAATCTCCGTGTCGACAAGGACGAGATCCGGGTTGCGGACCATCATAACCGCCTTGATGACGACACCCTGCTCGTTGTAAAGAACCGCGACGCCCGAGCACGGAGAATCGTTTGACGCGACGGTCGGCATCATGATGCACGGAATTCCGCCCAGATTCGTCGCGACAGCCTTCGCGGTGTCGAGAACCTTTCCGCCGCCCATGCCGATCACGGCGTCGCATCCCTGCTCCTTCAGGCTGTCCATGTGCGCGAAGACCTCTTCCTTCGTCGCCTCGCCGTGGAACTCGCCGAAAACGGCTTCCTTACCCGCATCGCGGATGTTCTGCATCACTTCCTCTCCGAACCGCTTATACCCGCCCGGAGACGCAATCAGATAAAATTTATTACCGAGCTTCTTAATGCTTTTTCCGAGATTCTTTCTCTCTCCGAACCCCTGCACATAGCGCGCGGGAGCCTTCATTGCAATCGACATACGCTTGTCCGCCTTTCTAATTGGAAAAACTTCGTGAAACGCCCGGAGACGGGCCTGTCATATAAGTTCAGTATAGCAAATTCCGGTATCGAAGAAAACAAAAACAGCCCGGCTTTGATCCCCGGTTCATACGGGCATGAATTTCCGGATCACCTCCGCGACTCCGCTGTGATTGTTGTCGCGCCCGGTGATATAGCCGGCCGCCGCCTTTACCCTGTCCGTCCCGTTCGCCATCGCCACGCCGAGGCCCGCCGCGCGGATCATCTGCAGATCATTCGCCTCATCTCCCACCGCGATCGTGTCGGAGAGCGGGACGCCGATCCTCTCCGCCATCCGGCGGAGCGCATACCCCTTGTCCATCCCGGCGGGCACAATCTCGACAAACTGGCCGGAGGAAAAATAGCTGTCCAGTGTCCCGCGGAAATGCTCCACAATCCAGTCGCGAAACGCACGTGCGCGGTCGCGGTCCCTGCGGTCAATCGCCAGGAGCTTCACCGGCTCCTCCTTTATATTCCGGATCGAATCAATCGTCCGGTATCCGATTTGGATCAGCGAGCAGTAGATCCGCACGTCTTCATCGTCGCACCGCTTCTCGACGAGAACATGATCGCCCTCGTACGTCTGGATGTGGATCTGTCTTTGGTTCGCCTCTTCAAAGACCGCCGCGGTGTCGATGCGGGAGATCGTCTTTTTAAACAGAACGCTCCGGTTCCCCATATCGTACAGAATTCCGCCGTTAAACGTGATGAGGTAGCACCCCTCACCGGTCAGTCCCAGCGCCTCCGCCTGCAGGACGGCACTGGAAAGCGGCCTTCCCGTGGCGATAATCACGCTATGACCCGCCGCCAGCGCATCGTCGATGGCCCGCCGGTTTTCCTCCGTGATCTTCTTCTCATCCGTCAGAAGCGTGCCGTCAAGATCAAGAAAAATTGCTTTTTTATTCATACGCTCTGTTCTGCTCCAATATCTGTTCCGCTCCGGTTCCGTCGGGATTCCCGGAACGTTGATGTCCGTCTGCAAAAGGGGCCGCCCTTCACGCCTCTCCCGTCAGGCGGACGACAATCGGCTCGTGATGAACCGCCGGCAGAAAGGAATTCAGAATATCCTCCGTCCGGATCTTCAGACTCGATGTGTTGACGCACGGATGGCAGCCGATGTACGGATCTTTCAGAACATCCTCGTCGATCAGCAGCTGCACGTGATTTTCCGTATCGTTCATCAGTCCCATGATCGAGACCGCTCCCGGACGGATGTCGAGATATTCCTCCATAAAATCCGGCGAAGCGAAGGAAAGTCGCGCCGAATTAATCTGCTTCGACAGCTCCTTCGTCTTAAAGGGTTTATCCCCCGGCATCATCAAAAGGTAAAACTTCGTCTTCTGCCGGTTGCATAGAAACAGATTCTTGCAGATCGTAACGTCGAGAACAGCGTCGATGTCATCGCACGCCTCCATCGTATCCGCGTGGCCGTGATCCGTCCGGAGAAAATCAATTCCCAGCGAATCCAGCGTGTCGTACACATGAATCTCCCTCGTCAGTCTGCCATCCGTATTTTCAGGCCGTCCCCGGTATAATTTCAGATCCTGCATCAGTCTCCTCCCTGCTGTAATTTCTGCGCTTCGGAATATTATACACCACTTCCGAAGAGTCCGTCCGTTTTTTATCCGGAAGCTCCGGAAGTGGTGTATAATATTCGGCAGATGAACGCCGGTTACGAAACCTCCTCATACCGAAAAGTTTCAGTCAGCAAAAGAAGGGAAATATTCATATGAAATCACTGTATCGGACCGCAACCCCCGTCACCGCAGAGGAATTCCGGAAAATGAGCGTCGCCACGGGCAGCAAGAGCGCGCTGATCTCGATCATTCTGGTGCTCGAAGCCGTGATGGCGGGCCTTCTGGCGGCCGGAATCCGCAGCAACGATCTCAACCGGATCGAGATGGCGGTCATCCTGCTCATCCTCCTTCCGCTCGTCGCGTATTTTGTCCCGCGCTTCATGCTCCGTCGGTCGTACGCGACGAATGAGTCGGCCAACAACGTGGTCCTGACCATCTGGTTCTACAAGAATTTCTTCAAGGTACACAGCCGCAGCGCGACGTCCGTCGTACGCTACGGCGATCTGCAGCGCATCGTCGAGACGAAGGATCACTTTTACCTGATGCTCGACCGGAACCGGGTCGTCATCGTGATCAAGGCCAACTGCGAACCGGGACTGATCACGATGCTTCAGAAGATTCATGCGGACCTGGCGGACGGGAAGCTGAAGACATCGGCGGAGCTGGGCGCGGTCGACGAGGAAGCCGAAGAAGCGGAAGACGACGGCCATTCCGCGCCGTGACATCACGGCGGGATCTCCCGGCGCACCCGCAAAAAAAAGACGGCGGATCTTTCGTGTGAAAAGCACGGAAGATCCGCCGTCCCTGTATTTGTACGGTCAGCCCTGTGCGGATCGGACCGAATCGGCGATCGAATCCGCGAGAAGATCAAGATCGTCCTTCGCACCCTCCTTCAGGCGGGAGGCAATGGTCAGCCGCTCATTGAGCACCGTGATCTGCTTCATCTCCTCATCAAGGAACCGGTTCATCAGATCGCCGGACATGATCGCCCAGGATCCGTTCTCGATCAGCGCAGCCGTGCGGTTCTGCACATTCAGCGCCCTCATATCCTCGAGAAAATTCAGCATCGGCGGGAAAATCCCCAGATTGTACGTCACGGAGGCGAGCACAATGTGGCTGAAGCGGAACACATCCGCGATCAGATAGGAGACGTGGGTGTTCGAGACGTCATGCACAACGACATTCGTGACGCCGCGTTCAACGAGCTTTGACGCCAGAGCCTGCGCCGCCTGCTCCGTGCTCCCGTACATGGAGGCGTACACGATCATGACGCCGTTTTCTTCCGGCTCGTACGCCGCCCAGTGCTGATATTTGTCGAGCAGATACTCGATGTTTTTTCTCCAGACGAGTCCGTGCAGCGGACAGATGTACCGGATCTCCGACAGATGGGGCGCCGCTTTCCCGATCAGCTTCAGGATGTGCGGACCGTATTTCCCGACGATGTTCGTCAGATAGCGGCGATTCTCATCAATCCAGTCGCGGTCGTAATCCACCTCGTCCGCGAAGAGCTTTCCGTCGTTGGCCTTGAAGGATCCGAAGGCATCGGCCGAGAACAGCACGCCGTTTGTCACATCAAAGGTTACCATTGCCTCCGGCCAGTGAACCATCGGAGCCGTCAGAAACGCCGCGGTGTGCCCGCCGAAGGACATCGTGTCGCCGTCCCCGACCTTTACGATCTCGTGCCCGTCCGCGCGGAAGCCGAACTGTTCCATCAGCATGAATCCCTTTTCCGTGCTGACGATCTTCGCCTTCGGGTAGCGGTCGAGAACCACCTGCAGGGAAGCCGCGTGATCCGGCTCCCAGTGGTTTACGACAACAACATCAAGCTCCCGCCCCGCCAGGACGTACTCCAGATTCTCCATCATCTGGCGGCACGAATCCCAGTCAACCGTATCAAACAGAACCGCCTGCCTGTCCAGAAGAACGTAGGCGTTGTAGCTGACGCCTTCGGGAATCGGATGAATGTTTTCAAAAAGAGTCAGGCGGTGATCATTCGCACCGATCCAGTACAGATTGTCTGTGACTTCTCTTACAATATGCATACTTCCTCCTTTCAGGCCTCATAGAAATTCGTCTTCGGTTCCGCGCACCGCGGGCAGGTCCAGTCCTCCGGAAGCTGTTCAAACGGCGTCCCGGGCGCGATATCCGCCTCCGGATCTCCCTTCATCGGATCGTACTCATAGCCGCAGCCGTCGCAGACCATCACCCGGTAACCCGGCTTCTCTTTTTTCGGAGTGGGTCTGCGGACCTTTTTCATGGGCGGCGCCGGCTTTTTTTCTCCGGTATTCAGGGCCGCGCTCAGAAGCGGAAGAATCTCGTTGACATCGCCGACGATGCCGTAATCGCAGTTCTTGAAAATCGGCGCATTGGCGTTGATGTTGACCGCGACGATCGTTCCCGCGTCGATGATTCCCTTCAGATGCTGGACCGCACCGGAAATTCCGCAGGCGATGTAGAGATTGCCGCGGAACTTCTGGCCGGACATTCCGACGAAGCGGTCGATCGGAACGTACTGCAGCGTCTCCGCCACCGGTCTGGACGATCCGACCGCAGCCCCCGCCGCTGATGCGAGTTCTTCAATCAGCTTCATGTTTTCCTTTGAGCCGATGCCTCTGCCTGCGGAAACGACGCGCTCCGCCTGCGCGATCGGCGTATCAATCGGGATGCCCACGGTAAAATCGTACCCGTCGCTTTTCAGACTCTCAACGAGCGCATTCACCTTTTCCTGCGCGGTTCCCTTCTTATATATAATTTTCTTTCTCGGACCGGTGATGTTTTTCGGGGCCGTCCCCGCAAGGACCGGAGTCTCGCTTTTCGGAGGCTTTCCCAGCAGGTGGGACGAGATAACGACCCGCATGATCTCATTCGTGCCCTCGTAAATCTGTGTGATTTTCGCGTCGCGGTACATCCGCTCCACGTCCATGCCCTTCAGATACCCGTTGCCGCCGTAGATCTGGACCGCTTCCTGGGTGACGCGGATCGCGGCGTCCGAGGCGAACTGCTTCGCCATCGCCGCCTCCATGCCGTACGGCTCATGGTGCTCCTTCATCTCCGCCGCGCTGTAGACGAGCATTCTCGCCGCGCGGATCTCCGTCGCCATATCGGCGATCTTGAATGAAATTGCCTGCTGGAACGCCACCGGTTTGTGGAACTGCACGCGGTCCAGCGCATAGGTCCTGCAGCTCTCGTACGCGCCCTGCGCGATGCCGAGAGCCTGGGACGCGATTCCGATGCGTCCGCCGTCCAGCGTCGCCATGGCGATCTTGAACCCCTGCCCCTCACGGCCGAGCAGATTCTCCTTCGGCACCTTTACGTCGTTGAACAGCAGCTGTGCCGTGGCGGACGAGCGGATTCCGAGCTTGTCGTAATGATCGCCGAACGTGAAGCCTTCCCAGCCCTTCTCAACGATAAACGCACTGATCCCCTTCGTCCCGATCCCCGGTGTCGTCACAGCAAAGACGACGTAGATATCCGCCTCGCCGCCGTTGGTGATGAAAATCTTTTCGCCGTTCAGGACGTAGTGATCCCCCTCCATTACCGCCGTCGTCTCCGTTCCTCCGGCATCCGACCCGGCATTCGGCTCGGTCAGACCGAACGCGCCGATCTTCTCTCCCTTTGCCAGGGGAACGAGATACTTTTGTTTCTGCTCCTCCGTGCCGAACCCGAAGATCGGCCACGAACCGAGGGATGTGTGCGCCGAAAGGATGACGCCCGTTCCGCCGTCCACCCGGGACAGCTCCTCGACCGCGATCGCGTAGCTGATCACGTCAAGCCCGGCGCCGCCGTATTCCTTCGGGTAAGGGATGCCCATCCATCCGCGCTCCCCCATCTTTTTCACGACTTCGCGCGGGAACGCATTGTCCCGGTCCCACTGAAACGCGTACGGCTTCACTTCTTTCTCCGCAAATTCACGGATTTCCTCACGGAGCTTTTCCTGCGCCTCACTGCACTGAAATAACATAAAAACCCTCCTTTTTGCCTTCTCCCGAAGACTTCCGGACCCCCATCCGTCAGACTTGCGTTTCTGCACCCCCGCCTTCGATCAGCTGCATCAGCGTATACCCCTCCAGTTCCCGGTCGAACCTCTTCTGAATCCCCGCCAGCTGACGGCACACCTCACACTTACGGTTGTTCCGGCGCTCCCATGCGCACTCGTATCCGGGCTTCATGCAGTCGTTGATGTACTGGCGTCCCTCCACCGCCGTAAGCAGATCCAGCAGCGTCACGTCATTCAAATCTTTCCGGAGCCTGCAGCCGCCGTGGACGCCGCTGAGACTCTCGACAATTCCGGCGTCCTTCAGCTTTTTCAATATTTTGTAAGCAAACTTCCAGGGGATCTCCTCCGTCTCACAGAGCGATTTCACCGGATGAATCTCCCCGTCCGTCAGTCCCCGGATCAGGCGGATCGCGTAATCGGCCTCTCTTGTAATTAACATGATCGTCCTCCCTTATCGAATCGCGGCAGATTGCATCCGGCTAATGTTGACATTTTTACTCCAATTTCAATATAAAAGACCGGAGGCGCCCTGTCAATCAAAAAATGCGAATAAATCTTATTTTGTGAAAACAGCTGAATTTTCCTGCCGTTTTTTGACAGGAAAAAGGCCATAAGGAACCGCCCGTCTTCCCCCTCGGGCGGTTCCTTATGGCAATGCTCTCTGAACGGATTTGTTTAATGTTTCTGACGGTTCTTATTGTAATTAATCAGGCATCCCGCCTCCACGATCTCCTTCTCGTGGTCCGTCATCCCTGCGATATACAGCGACAGCCTCCGGTTCTTTCCGAGCACATAGGCCGGAATCTCCTGCATGTCACCGGAAAGCGCCTTTCTGATTCCGGGAACGAAAATATAATCTCCGACCTCGAACTCCGGCTCTCCTTTCATCTGGAACGGCACCATGCCCCAGTTCATCACATTAGAGCGGTACCGCTTCGTCGCGTACTCCGAGCAGATGTTCGCAAGACCTCCGAGCACCCTCTGGCAGCTCGCCGCCTGCTCCCGCGCGGAGCCGTCGCCCGGCTTCACCGCGTAAATCATGCTTCCGATCTCAATCTCCTCTTTTCTGACATCCGGCGCAATCTCTGCAATCTCATCACCGAACGCCGCCAGGTCCCCGCCGGCGGAAAAGAGATCCGCGCCGCCGCATCTTGCGCTCTCCAGGGCCCGCGTCTCCTTCGCCCGTCCGACGTAGCCCGGATCTCTTCTGGAGAGAGTGAACTCCGCCAGCCCGAGCGGATTGGAACGATAGGAGGACGTCTCGCCGGACGGGATCAGCTCGTCCGTCGTCGTCACCGCATCCATAATCTTCGAATCTACCCGGAGAAGAATGTTGTCCGCCAGCGGCTCCATTTCCGGCCAGTCCTTGATATTCGGTCCGTAGACGAGCTCGTGCTTCTCGTCCGCCTCGCCGAACCCGGAGTAAACGCGGGACTCGTAAGAGGATCCGTTGAACTCGTATTCCGGAACCTCGTAATCATCCGCAAATTCCGTGGCCGCTGTGAGGACGCCCTTGTTGGCTGCGGTCGCCGCGATGGAACGCGCGTCCATCAGCGCGACTGCTGCCAGCTGTCCGTTCCCCGGCTTCGATCCCTCACGGTTCGGGAAGTTGCGCGTCGTATGACGCGCGCTCAGCTCGTTGTTGGCCGGTGTGTCGCCCGCGCCGAAGCACGGCCCGCAGAACGCTGTCTTGACAACCGCGCCGGCTGCCATCAGATCGTAAATCGCGCCCTTCTTCACCAGATCCATGTAGACCGGCTGAGAGGACGGATAAACCGACAGATTGAACACGTCATTTCCGCACTGCGCATTTCTCAGGATATGCGCCGCCGCCATCACGTTGACATAGTTTCCGCCCGCGCAGCCGGCGATGATTCCCTGCTGCACATGCAGCTTTCCGTCGACGACCTTCTCCTCGAGATTAAAGTGAATGTCCGGATTGCCGGCAATTTCCTTCGCGTGCTCGTCGACCTCGTGAAGGATGTCCTTCGCGTTGGCGTTCAGCTCATCGATTTCGTACGCGTTGCTTGGGTGGAACGGCAGCGCGATCATCGGCTTCACCGTCGAGAGATCGACGCTGACGCACCCGTCGTAATACGCCACATCCGCCGGATCCAGCTTTCTGTAATCCTCCGGGCGGCCGTGCATCGTCAGATACGCCTTCGTATCGTCGTCCGTTCTCCAGACGGAGGACAGACACGTCGTCTCCGTCGTCATGACGTCGACGCTGTTCCGGAAATCCGTCGTCATTGAAGCGACGCCGGGGCCCACAAACTCCATCACCTTATTTTTGACATAGCCGTTTTTAAAGACCGCGCGGACGATGGCCAGCGCGATGTCGTGGGGGCCGACGCCCGGCTGCGGCTTTCCTGTCAGATACACCGCGACGACGCCCGGATAGGCGATGTCATACGTATCGCGAAGCAGCTGCTTGACAAGCTCTCCGCCGCCCTCTCCGACGGCCAGCGTCCCCAGCGCCCCGTAGCGCGTGTGGCTGTCCGACCCGAGGATCATCTTTCCGCAGCCCGCGTACATCTCGCGCATGTACTGGTGAATTACCGCGAGATGCGGCGGTACGAAAATGCCGCCGTATTTTTTCGCCGCGGACAGGCCGAATACGTGATCATCCTCGTTGATCGTTCCGCCGACCGCACACAGCGAATTGTGACAGTTCGTCATCACATAGGGAAGCGGGAATTTTTCGAGTCCGGACGCTCTCGCCGTCTGAATGATCCCGACGAACGTGATGTCGTGGCTCGCCATCGCGTCGAAGCGCTCCTTCAGATGATCCATGTCATCCGCCGTATTGTGCGCCTTCAGGATCGACCATGCGATGGTCCCCTTTTTCGCCTCCGCCTTGTCCAGCCCGCGCCCGTCCGGCGCCTTCCGAAGGGCAGCCTCTTTCTCAGGAACAATCTCTGTGCCGTTCAGAAGAAAAATACCGCCGTCATAAAGTTTTACCATCTTATCGAAATCCTCCTGAAAAAACTGGGTTTATAATCCTCAGTATAACACACAAGCCCGCAAGTTACGCGTTCGTTTCATGAAAACGGCTCTCCGCTTTCCGAAGATTTTATGATATGGTAATGATAATGCACCGCCGGGAGTTTCCGGCTGGCTGTTCTTTTTTAAGAGGAATTGATTATGGAACGACATATTACCCACGACCGGGAGATCCGCGAGCCCCTCTTTGATTATCTCGAGGAGTATTACGGACGGATCCGGATTTTACAGGAAAAGATGATGGGCAGATCCCGCGCGGATATTGTGATGGTGCTGCCGGAATCGCTCTGCGGCATCGAGATCAAGAGCGACGCCGACACCTATCGGCGTCTCGCCGGACAGGTGCGGGATTACGATCAATATTACGATTACAACATCGTCGCGGCAGGCGCCAGCCACGCGATGCACATCCGGGAACATGTGCCGGAGTACTGGGGCATCATCACCGTTGAATACGCCGAAACCGGCTGGGACTTCTATTTTTTCCGCCGGCCGGCGAAAAATCCGAAACGGAACCTTCAGAAGAAGATGGAGATTCTGTGGAGGCCCGAGCTCGCCCTGATCCAGCAGAAACATGCGCTTCCGAAATACAAAGACAAAAGCAGGGACTTCGTCACCCGGAAAATTCTGGAACGCGTCCCGGACGGGATCAGCGAGGCGGAGCTGTCCCGCGAAATCAGCTCAATTCTGTTCGAGCGCGATTACACCACCGTAAAGGAAACGCTGGCCGAGTACCGCCGCGGCGAGATCGAGCGGCAGCTGGAGGCCGAGACCGACCCGGAGCGCCGCCTGGAGCTGATGATGAAACAGGAAACGTTCCGTCAGAACCGGCCGCACCCGGCCCGCCGGCGCCGCCGGACGAGACGCCGCCACTTATAAATCACAGGCCGCCGCACAGCTGCTGCCGTTCACCGTATCTGTAAAAACGTTATGAAACGGACCTCCGGGCATCCCGAATTTATTCGGGGAAAGCCCGGAGGTCCGTTTCACATACCGTCCGGTCACGGGTTGCAGTTCTTACAGGGTTCATACCCCTGTGCGATCAGATCCTCCCTCGATCCTGTGTAATCCTGACGGTTCGCCGGCTTGATCCGGTCCGCAGACGAACAGCCCGGCCGGTGAAATTTCTTCGTATTCGTATTCAGGACATACGTACTGCTCTGCGGCTGCGTCCCTGCATCCTGTACCGCCGCGTTCTGTTCCGCTCCGGCGGAATCATTTCCGCCGCCGTTTTCCTCCGATGCGGCTTCATTCCCGCCGTTTTCTCCGCCCGACCCGGTAAATTCCGGCCCGCTGCTGTCGCCGGTCGAATAATCAATTGTCACGCCCGGCTGGACATTGTAGCAGTAGACACAGAAGACAAGACCGTCGTCCTCGACGGATTGCGCCTCCATCAGCACGCCGGAGGCCACCAGATTGTTCCCCTCGAAAACCGGCGTCACACGGTACAGCACATGGTGCCCCGTACTGCGGATATAATCGGCCGTGCGCTCTTCGTAGGGGAGCATTCCCTCCGTATTCATGTACCGCGTACCGGTGATCAGATTCTTCTCATTCGCGTTCTCGCCGGACAGCATATAGGCGATCAAATGGCAGCGGTTATACAGATAATTGCCGTCAATTCCGTCATACTTGACGGTGTGCCAGCCGGACGGCCTCACCATCCCGATGTCGCCTCTTTTTTCCGTCGGCATCGTCTCCTGGCCGAGGCATCCGTACGCCGGGCCGCACCTCCCCAGCGAATCCAGGTCGCTGTAGCTCTCAAAGG